>NZ_KV813593.1:124207-200882 GCF_001813645.1 Pseudomonas sp. HMSC063H08 | reverse complement strand
AACCCACTGTCCGGGATGGGTTGACCACTACAAGATGATCTGATCTACGAGCACAGACGGAACCCGATCTTCGAGCATCTCATCGGCCACATCTACTCGGTCGAGCAAGGTGATCACCACGAGGGCAGGGGCTACCACATCCATGCTGCTTACTTCTTCAATGGCAACGAGGTGCGTGGCGATGTCTACAAGGCCATCCGGCTAGGCGAGTTGTGGGAAGACATCACCCGTGGCCAGGGCTATTCGCATAGCTGTAATCACGACAAGGAGCAGCATGGAGACGAGTGTGGTATCGGTCGCATCAAGAGGAGTGATCGAGGGATTCGGCGCCATGTACACAAGGTGGTGAAGTATCTCGTCAAGGATGCTCAGCATCTGCGCTTGAGGCCCGAGGGAGCTCGATGCCTCAGGACGGGAATGCTCCGATAGTCGAACATCATGGGCGAGGATGGTGTGTCTCAATACCGCATCCATCGTTTGAATGGAAGATCTGTCCACTTTGTTTACATGCCAAAAGTGGACAGGTCGCCATGGCAAGGTTGCCGCGCTATGGTCGAGCCGTCACCTACCCGGAGGTTCGCCATGTTCACTTTGCTGATCTCGCCTCATGATGTCCTGATCTTCGTCTGTCAGGGAGCGGTCCTGCTTGGACTGGCCAGGATGGCCTATGGCGGTGCAGTCCAGTGAGCGTCCGGACTTCAATACCGTCGCGGTATCGATCCCGCTAGTCAGGCTGCTTCATCGTGAACAGCCTGTCAGACTGCTTCTGCTGGAGTGGCTGGGGCGCTGCTGACTCAGCCCCACTGGTTGTTGCAGATTCGCTGCACAGCCGCGTTGGCCGTTCGGCGATCAAATCCCTCCGGGTCGAAACAACCACCGGCCCATTCCAGTGTGCTTCGGCCTTCCTCGCTGGACGGTTGCTGGATCAGTGCCAGAAAGTCCAGATAACCCGGCACACCGCCTACATCCTCGGGAGGGCAGGCGCGGCGCCATCCAGCACCTCGCACCAGGTGCCCGTGAAGTCGCAGGGCTCGATAGTCTCCACGGCGATCACATGCTGCCAGCTATCGCCAAAATCGTAGAGGTAACGCAGGCGGTCGCCTTCCTTCAGCATGCGGCGCAGCTTGAACTTGCGGTCATCCAGCGCCTCGTCGTCGTCCACGAATTCCGTATCCAGGGGCATGTAGCGGTTCATCCCCAAACTGAACTCATGCAGATGGCTGCTGTGCCAGCCCATGGTCGCCTGAATGAAATGGTGCAGTTTGCGCAGGGTGCAATCGCCGCTGACGCGGATGCGCCTCCAGATCGGCGGATCGAGCTGCAGCGGCTCTAGCTGGATGTGCAGTGTGTAGAGCAGAGGTTGAGTGGCCATGTCTTTATCCTTGCTCAGTGATACAGCCACGGCTGCAGTTCATCCAGGTTGGCGACGACAATCTGCTGCGCCGTTGCCTTGGCATGCACCTTGGTCGGGTCGATCTGATAGCGCTGCAGCACGTATTGCACCAGAGCGCCGCGGGTTTCGATTACCAGTCGGCCATCCTGCATACCGTAGTCGGCCTCGATGATGGCGCGTTGTTCCGGTTTCAGTCGCGAGTCGGGTTCGATGATCACCGGCAGTGAGGTGGTCCAGCCCGGATCACTCTCGCGGCCGTGATCGGTAGGGTCGTCCATCAGCTCCGGTATGCCCCGGAAGCGGCTCAGAACGAAGTCACGATAATCCCGATTCTTCTCGCAATAGGCCCGCACATGCCAGCGCATGCCGGTGTAAACCAGGGTGTGCGGGGCGATCAGGCGGGTTTCGCCATCGGGCGTGGTGAAGGACACGTACTCGCATTCCAGGCGCAGACTCTCCCGGCAGGCTTTGAGCAGCGGGCGCAGCACTTCCGGCCTTACCGAGCGATCCGGCACTGCCAGTACCTCTGTGTGTGCATAGGCCAGTGCCAGGCCCTCGATATGCGGGGCGCGCTCATGGTTCTGGTTGAGCAGGTGCAGGTAGGCGCTGGCGCTGTCGTCGATGAATAGCGGTTGGAAGCGGCGGCTCGGGACGTACCCCTTCAAATGCTTGTCATATTCGAGGTTCTTCGGCGCGTGTTCGCTGATGTAGCTGTTGATGTCCTTCGACGCCTGTTGGCGGCTGATGCCGAAGCTCTGCATCAGGTGATTGGTGGTCAGGCGGCCTTCCCACCAGGCCACTGTCTCGATCAGGCGATAGCGCAAGGCCAGATCCCAGCGCACGGACTCGATTGATTGCTTGCGTTTCATGGCCCCTCCATCTGCTCGAAAACTTTACCTGTACAGGCAAACACTCTAGATACGTCTAGTCACGCTACATATCTTGATTCGCACAAGCAAGCCGGCAGCGCCGGCCAATCCAGGAAGAGCAATCAAGGAGTAGCAACATGGCATTGATCAATTGTGAAGAATGCGACCGTATGGCCAGCGACCAGGCAGCAGCCTGCCCGCACTGTGGGGCGCCTATCGCTAAGCAGCCGGCACCTGTTCAAGCCCAACCCAGGGTTCAGGTTATCCGCAGCGTTGGTTTCTGGCTCGGCGTGGGC
Organism: Pseudomonas sp. HMSC063H08; assembly: GCF_001813645.1. Lineage (NCBI taxonomy): Bacteria > Pseudomonadati > Pseudomonadota > Gammaproteobacteria > Pseudomonadales > Pseudomonadaceae > Pseudomonas > Pseudomonas sp. HMSC063H08. Next base: position 198,324 of record NZ_KV813593.1, on the reverse strand, counting down.
ATTCTCCTGTTTCCAATCGTCTTCGTCTGGTTCTTGCTACGTCAGGGCCACAGCACCACTAGCCGGGTAATTGGCTTTGCCTGGCTGGCGCTGATGCTGGTTGGCATGGCCACCAGCGAGCGCAGCCCCAGCCGGTCCGTCAGCAGCAATCAGAGCCAGCCGGCCAAGGTGGTGGTGCCTGCTGAGCCGCTGCGCGAAATCAGTGCCCAGCAACTGGCTCAGGCCTACGACCGCAACACGGTGGCGGCGGACCAGCAGTTCAAGGGCAAGCGCTTCAAGGTCACCGGCGTGGTCGACTCGATCAACACCGATCTGTTCGGTAACCCTTACGTGACGCTGCGCGGCGGAGTGAACCCGTTTATGCAGCCGCAGTTTGAACTGGATAAGACACATGCCAATTATGCTGCCGGTCTCCAGTCCGGAATGCGCATCACCATGACTTGTCGTGGGCGTGGTGATGTGGCGAAAACCCCCATGTCGGACGAGTGCGTACCGTCGAACTGACTGTGGCGATAAAATGCACAGGGCGCGGCTTTACCCGTGCCCTGCCAGTGGATAAGGTGACGAACATCGCAGAATGGCAGGTCGTGGTATTCCAGGGATGGCCCCAAAGGCGCTGGCGCTCCAAGTGCCTGCCTCAGAGCCTCCCTCCGGTTTCCCCCTCTCGTTCGTTTGCTACCAGTTTTGAGTATTGGCCGGCCCATCTGACGGTGGGCGGCATGGGGAGTGTTATGCATGAGTGATTTGGCCCAGGCGTTGCTGGCGGCAGTACCGGAAGACGGCGGCAGCATCGGCAATCAGGCCCTCTATGAGCGGCTCAAGAGCCAGTTCACCGGCCTGAGTGAAGAGCAGTTCTGGGAATCGCGCGATGCGCTGATCGGTGAGGGCGTACTGGTCAAAGGCCGCGGGCGCGGTGGTTCTGTGCTGCGCGCCCAGGCCGCAGGTGCCAGTCTGGCGGCGCAGGCGCTAAGCAAGGCGCGCGAGCGTTTCGAGCCGGCTGTGGCCGAAATATCTGCCAGTTATGTCGTCGAGGCCGAAGCCAGCAAGGGCAAGGTGGTCAAGGTACAGGCTGCCACCAGCATCGAGGCCATGGAGAAAACCCTCTGGGCCACCGCCGACAAGCTGCGCGCCAATATGGACGCCGCCGAGTACAAGCACATCGTGCTCGGGCTGATCTTCCTTAAGTACATCTCCGACAGTTTCGCCGCCCGCCGCGCCGAGCTGGAACGCAAGCTCACCGACGAGAACGACGACTACTATCTGGGTGACGACGATCCCGAGGTGCTTAACGCCGAGCTGGAAGACCGTGACTACTACCGTGAGGTCAACGTGTTCTGGGTGCCGGAAGTGGCGCGCTGGGAGTCGATCCGCGCCGCCGCCAAGCAGGTGGATATCGGCAAGCGCATCGACGAGGCCCTGGCCGCCATCGAGGCGGAAAACCCCAAGCTGAAGAACATTCTCGACAAGCGCTACGCCCGCGCCCAGCTGCCCGATGGCAAGCTCGGCGAGTTGGTGGACCTGATCTCCACCATCGGTTTCGGTGACGATGTTGGCAAGGCGCGTGACCTGCTCGGCCAAGTCTATGAATACTTCCTCGGCCAGTTCGCCAGCGCCGAAGGCAAAAAGGGCGGGCAGTTCTACACCCCGGCCAGCATCGTGAAAACCCTGGTGGCGGTGCTCAACCCGCACCATGGCAAGGTTTACGACCCCTGCTGCGGCAGCGGTGGCATGTTCGTGCAGTCGGAGAAATTCATCGAAGCCCACGGCGGCAAGCTGGGCGATGTGTCGATCTACGGCCAGGAATCCAACCCCACCACCTGGCGCCTGGCGGCGATGAACCTGGCCATTCGCGGCATCGACTTCAACTTAGGAAAAGAGCCGGCGGATACCTTTATCCGCAACCAGCACTCTGATTTGCGTGCCGATTTCATCCTGGCCAACCCGCCGTTCAATATCAGCGACTGGTGGCACGGCAGCCTGGAAGGCGACCCGCGCTGGGTGTATGGCACTCCGCCGCAAGGCAATGCCAACTACGCCTGGCTGCAACACATGCTCTACCACCTCAAACCCAGCGGTCGCGCCGGCATTGTGCTGGCCAACGGCTCCATGAGCTCCAGCCAGAACAGCGAAGGCGATATCCGTCGCGCCATGGTCGAGGCTGACGTGGTGGAAGTGATGGTCGCCTTGCCCAGTCAGTTGTTCTTCAACACTCAGATTCCTGCGTGTCTATGGTTCCTCGCCAAACAGAAAACCGCCCGTCCCGGCGAAGTGCTGTTTATCGACGCGCGCAAGCTCGGCACCAGCGTCAGCCGCGTACAGATCGAACTGACTGACGCGGATATCGAACGCATCGCGCAAACCGTCGCCAAATGGCGCGGCGAGCCGCTGGATGTGGGCGGCGAGATTGCCGAGTACCGGGACATCCCCGGCTTCTGCCGCAGCGTTACCCTGGCTGAAATCGCCGAGCATGGCCATGTGCTGACGCCGGGCCGCTATGTGGGTGCCGAAGAGGTTGAAGACGACGACGAAGCCTTTGCCGACAAGATGCAGAAGCTTACGGAAAAGCTCGGTGAGCAGATGGCTAAGGGCGCGGAGCTCGATCAGTTGATCCGGCAGAAACTGGGGGGGCTGGGATATGAGTTCTGAGTGGCAAGTCGTGCGTATTGAAGATATCGCTGCAAAGCGCCCTAGTGCTATGGCAACAGGACCCTTTGGCTCGAGCATCGGCGCGAAATACTTTCAGAATGCAGGTGTCCCGGTAATTCGGGGCTCGAATTTGAGCCCAGACATTCAGACCAAGTTGGATGATTCGGGTTTGGTATTCGTTTCGGATGAAAAAGCGCGCGAGTTTGACCGATGCTTGGTTGGTAAAGGGGATCTGGTTTTTACCTGTTGGGGTACGATCAATCAGGTAGGGTTGATTGACAGGGATGCAGCCTATGAGGGCTACATTATCTCAAATAAACAGATGAAGCTTACTGTGGATGAGCAACGTGTAGATCCTCGCTTCATCTATTATGTTTTTTCAGGGCCTGAAAAGCAGGCAGAAATTATTGACAATGGCATTGGTAGCTCAGTGCCTGGATTCAATCTCGGGCAGTTGCGTAAGCACGAGGTGCTTCTGCCCTCCCTGCGCGAGCAAAGGGCTATAGCTGATACACTCGATCTATTCACTGACCGTATCACCCTTCTACGAAAAACCAATGCCACCCTGGAAGACATCGCCCAGGCGCTGTTCAAATCCTGGTTCGTCGATTTCGATCCCGTGCGCGCCAAGGTCGAAGGCCGTCAGCCTGAAGATATGGACGCCGCCACTGCTGCCCTGTTCCCCAATAGCCTCGAAGAGTCCGAGCTGGGGTTGGTGCCAAAGGGGTGGAGTACTTCCAAACTAGGTAATGTTTGTGACTATTTAAATCGAGGCATCTCTCCAAAGTACGTTGAAGCTGGTGGTGTACTAGTCATCAATCAGAAGTGTATTCGTGACTTTTCAATCGATTTCACCAAAGCCCGCAGGCATGACCCGTTTCAGCGCAAAATAGATGGTCGTGGTCTAGCTGTTGGTGACGTGCTGGTGAACTCAACCGGGGTTGGTACTCTTGGCCGTGTAGCGCAAGTGCTAGCTCTGTCCGAACAAGCAATTGTGGATTCGCATGTCACAGTAGTTCGTGCTGGTACTGGCTTGACCTGGTCATTCTTAGGGCAATGGATGATGCATCAGCAACCTCAAATTGAAGCTATGGGTGAGGGGTCAACAGGGCAAACAGAGCTTTCTAGATCGAAACTAGCCGAGTTGAGACTTACTGTTCCTCCTGCATCAATTTTGAGTATCTTTGATGGCCTAGTGTGGCCACTAAAAGAACGCATTGCATTAAACGAAAGCAGAGTTCAAGTCATCACCCAACTCCGCGGCACCCTATTACCCCGTCTAATCTCCGGCCAACTGCGCCTGCCGGAAGCGGAGTCGATGCTAGATGCTGTAAGTTAATGGCTGTTTGAATCACCTGATTTAAGAAAAAGGCCCGCAGAGGCCGTTGAAAAACAAGCAAGGCTAGGGCTATGGACTATTCGAAGTGGTTGGACCTTTGGGATAAGGCAACACCCGAGCAGCTGATTGCTCCCGTGTTCGTATTTAGTCTGGTGACGGTGCTGTGCCTTTGGTATTTGCTGCGTTACTTCGTGCGCTCATTTGCATTGAGTCGGCGCTTGAAGAAGCTCACGCGGCAGGTGCGGGCAATCAAGGAGCTGCCGCCGGCCAAGCGCCGTAGCGAGCTGGAGCAGCTGTTCCAGGAGCATACGCTGGGGCATGCCTGGCAGGAGTATGCCGAGACGCTGCATGACCAGTTCGAGGTGCGCGAGGGTGAGCAGCGCATGCTGTGCTCCCGTGCTACGGCGGGCGCGGGGCATTTCTTCACCGCACAAACGGTGGTGGAGACACCGCTGGGGACCGAGTTTTACAAGCACTTGCCGGGCATCCTGACGGGGATCGGGATTGTCGGCACCTTCTTCGGCTTGATGCTGGGCCTGCAGCACTTCGACCCCAGCACTCCCGAGCAGGTCAGCTCCAGCGTCGATCAGTTGCTCAAGGACGTGCTATTTGCCTTCCTCGGCTCCTTCTTCTCGATCTTCGCCTCTATTGGCGTGACCCTGACCGAGAAGTGGCGTTTGGGCCGCTGCTACAAGCACCTGGAAACCCTGACTGAGAGTATCGATGGGTTGTTCGACAGTGGCGTGGGTGAGGAGTACCTGGCGGAGCTGGTGAAGTCGAGCAATGAGAGCTCGATCCAAACCCGTCAGCTCAAGGACAGCCTGGTTACCGACCTGCGCGAGATGCTGCAGAACCTAGTAGATACCCAGGTGCGTGAGAACCTCAAGTTGGCTGATACCCTTTCGGCAAGTTACCGCGACTCTGGTCAGGTGCTGGCCGAGCGGATTGGCGGTGCCATCGAAAACAGCCTCAAGTCTCCCTTGGAGGCCATCGCCGGAGCTGTGAATACTGCCAGTGGCGACCAGAGCAACCAGGTGCAGAGCCTACTCACCGATGTGCTCACAGCCTTTATGAGCAAGCTGGAGAGTACCTTTGGCCAGCAGTTCAACGGTTTGCACGAGATGCTGGGGCAGTCGGTAGCGGCCATGCAGTCCATGCAGCACGGCTTCAATGAACTGGTCGGCGACATGCGCTCGGCCAGCGAGGCTTCATCGCAGAACAGCGCCAAGATGATCGCGCAGCTGCTGGCTGATATGCAGGCCGGGCAAAACAGCATGCAGGCCGGGATGAACGAGATGCTGGCCAATCTGCAGGCGTCCATCGCGCGTATCGGCAGTGAAGGTGAGGGAGCTGGTGAGCGGATGGCCAAGCAGTTGGAGAAGCTGTTCGCCGATAGCGAAGCGCGTCAGCAAGCCATGGCGGCAAATCTGCAGGCCTTTGTCGAATCCATGCAGCAGAGCATGGGCCAGGGCCAGCAGGAGACCATGGCCAAGATCGCCAGCTCGGTGGATGTGCTGGGCGAGCAGTTGGGCGGCCTGTTCAAGCAGCTTGAGCATAACCGTACGCAGATGGACCAGGCCAGCAAGGTCGCCCAGGTCGAACTGCACCGTGGTACGCGCGAGATGGTTGGCGGGCTGGAAGAGCAGGTGAAAACCCTGCTGGATGCCGTCGCCGATCAGCAAGGCGCGATGCAGGACAGCCTCAAACTGCTTGGAGCGCAAACCGAGCAACACCTGCAGAGCATGCAACAAGGCGCCGAGAAGATGCGCCTGGCAGCCGAGCGCTTCGACAGCGCCGGGCAGAGCGTGAGTAAAGCCGGCGAGGCGACTGCGGGCGTGCTGGGCGCGCTGCAGGGCACGAGCAGCGATCTTGTCGGCGCTTCCCGCGAACTGACCAGTGTGGTGGCCGACTATCGCAATAACCGTGAAGCACTGAATCAGACGCTTGGGGTCATTCAAGGTGTGGTCGCCACTACTCAGGGTGAGTCCGCGGGGCGTAGTCAGTACCTGCAGGATCTGAAGCAGCAAGGTGAGCGGCTGCAGGCGCTCAATCGTGAAGTGAACGACTACCTGGAGCAGATCAGCGCAGTGCTGGGCAAGGGCTTCAACGAGTTTAGCGAGGGGGTAGATCGTAGCCTGCGGCAGACGCTGGGTAGTCTGGATGCCGAGCTGCACAAGGCGATGACCAGCCTGGCCGGTGGTGTCGAGGGGGTCAAGGAAAGCCTGGAAGACTTCAGTGACATCATGGAGCGCGTTCAGCGCCGCTGAGGGGGGTAGAGCATGTTCGGCAAATCAGCCGCTCCCGCTCGGGCGCGTGACGAGGGCGAGAAGCCTTTCTGGATTTCATTCGCCGACCTGATGACGGCGATGATGATCTTGTTTTTGGTGGTGATGGTGGCCTCGCTGAGCTCGGTGACGCAGCGCATTCAGCAGGCTGAACAAGGTGAGAAACAGCGCGGCAAGGACATCGCTAAGCTCTGCCATGATCTCAGACTGAGGGCGGGGGATCTTAACTCCACCATCGTGGTGGACTGCCGGGATAACCGCATTAGCTTCGGTGAGGCTGGGCGCTTCGGCCACAATCAATACTTCCTCAACAGCCAGGGGCAGCAGGCCCTGCAGGATGTTGTGCCGTTGATCTTGGATGCTGCTGACAGCGAAGAGGGACGCAAGTGGCTCAAGCAGGTGGTGATCGAGGGCTTCACCGATACGGACGGTTCCTACCTGTACAACCTGCACCTCTCGCTGCAGCGCTCGGAGTGGGTGATGTGCAGTCTGCTCGATAGCCGCAGCCCAGTGCAGAAAGGGCTTTCAGCTGAGCGTCAACAGCAGATTCGCTCCATGTTTCTGGCTGGCGGTGTGTCGTTCAACAATGCCAAGGAGAGCAAGGAGGAGAGTCGGCGGGTGGAGCTGCGCATGCAGTTCTTCGGGCTCAAGGACCAGGAGCATGAAGGTCAGGAACCGGCGCTTGAGTTTGCTTACGCGGCAAACGAGAAATGCCAGTTGGAGATGCGCTAGATGAGCCGGGCTCTGTCGTTTCTGTCGGCGGCCATCGCTTCCGGCTTGCAGCGCCAGAATGAGCGTAGCGGCGATGTCGGGCTCAGTGGCTTGGTGGCGCTGAAACGCGCCAGTACTGAGCTTTCTCGGCGCTTTGATCAGGTCGAAAAAGCCCTGGCACCGCCCCGTGAGAAACGCTTGCTGGCACTTGGCAAGTTCAAGCGCGAGCAGGCGCTGACTTCATCAGAGTGGCGCCTGGTTTTCGCCGGGCTGGCCGATGACGATGAAGTCAGTGTTCCGGTGCTGGAAGACGATCAGCTGTTTGACCGTGTTCATCGGGAGGTGGCTGGCCGTATCGAGCAGCGGTCACTTAGCCGCCGCGACTGGCTGGCGCTGTGTTTCAGCTACTTTGCCTACGATGAGCACAAGCCCGACGACAACGCGAACTGGCGGGTGCTGCGTGACGATATTGATCGCGGCTTCGATGCTGTCAGGCAGCGTATTGGTCGCGAGAAAGAGTGGATGCGCATTGTAGCCGAGCATCGCGAACTGTTCGGCGCTCAGGCTGGGGCCCGTCTGGCGGAGGAGATATTTGAGGGCAGGGCGCGTGACCTTTCCTCTCTGCAGGCCATTGCCCAGGTGCCGGATGGTAGTTGGTTGTGGCAGCGGATATTTGCGGTTCTGCTTTCGCGCATTTTCCTGCTGGATGACGAAACCTTCCTAAAGCGCCTACGGGAGTTGGTAGCTCTGGGGCAACTGAATACGCGCTATCTCAATCAGGTGCTAAGTGCCTGCCTTACTCGTTATCACCGTTCGCGATATCGCGAACAGTCGTCCTCGCTACTCAAGCAGGTTGCGTTGGAGCACTGGGGCAGCCCACAGATGCGTTCCAAGCAGAACGCCTGGTTGCAGTATGTGGAGCAGCCTGTCTGCGCCATGGTGGTGGCCTGGTTCGCCAAGGAAGATCTGGAACACTTCTTCACCTTGCTCAAGGGCGAGGCGGAGGTCGACCAGTCGCGCCTGTTCTACTGGCTGCGATTCACCAATCAAATGAGCTACACGCGGATTGTGATGGGCAGCGATGCCTGGCATGACCGGAGTAGTGATTTCGTGGCCTTCCGTGAGAAGAACAAAGGACGCTTGAGTCAGCTAACCGGAGGGTCAAGCCACATCAATGCGGTTGTGATGCAGATCGGTAACTACTTCTTTGTTGAGTTTTCAGGTACGGGCCATGCCTGCTACGTCTACCGGGCGGATAGGTTGCCATTTAACCCTGATCAGCAAGTGCTTGGTCTGAATACAGAGCTAAAGCAGAAGGGCCATAAGCCCGCGCCTATGCGGCACTCACCTGCGCCCAGGCGTCCTAATGTGGTCGAAGGATGGCTGGAGAAGTTTGATGACGAGCTCCGGGCGCTGGGAATCGTCGCGCAGCGTCCAGCTTCATATACGCAACCCCGCGGTTCCGAAGACAAACCCGCCGCCCATAGTGCTGCGTCTGCATCCGTCGCGGGTGATTCGCTGGATGTGCAGGTTAAGTCGATGTTGGGCAGTGTGCCCTATAAGACGTTCGATCACCGCTCGACCAGCGGGGTCTACCAGGTTTTGCTTGCCAGGGATGATGCGGCTGCCAAAACAGCGTTGCTGCGCCTCGGCTTCAAGGCTGTGAAAAACAATGCACTCATGTTCTGGAGGCTTTGATGCTCGGCCGATTTTTTTCCGGGAAGGATCGTTCTCAGCCCACCAAGGGGGCGGTGCCTGGTGCTTACCAGATTGAAGAAGAAGGTCTTTGTTATGCCTTGAGTCTGGCCGATGACGATGCAAGCTGGCCCGTTGCTGCCTACCTGGACCAGCTCTTTGAAGAGGACTATGCCAGCCAGTTGAGTGATCGCTGGCTGTTGCCTTGGGAGTCGATCTATCAGCTCTTGGATGATCCAGAGCACGCTAGCAGCCTTCCTTTACTTGGCTTGCCCGCGATTGCCAATCTGCAACCGCAGTTGGCCAGTACCGGCGGATTGTCGGATCCAGATTTCAAGGTATTTATCCGGTCCTGGCGCAATCCGCAGACGGGCAACCTGATTACTTTCGAGCGTGTTGGCGCCGTGGCGCGCTATGCCGAGACCACTGAGCTGCTGTCGCGGGCGGTCTGGGAGCTGTTGAAGGCGATTCGGGATCTGCATGCCACTCAGCAGCAGGCCCCTGGAGAAGTCGCCAACCAGATCGGTTGGGCCAATATCCGTAAATTGGCCAAACGGGCTGGTGCGGGGCTGGACGGGTTCCTCGACAAGACCGTGGTGGTCAAACCCGAGCACTTGAGGCTGAAGCCGCGTAAGGCAGTTGTCGCCGGTACGCCGATTATCGAGTTGGATGTCGCGTTTGATGGGCAGCCTGACAATTGGTTGGCCAGTTTCGATGGTTACAAGCAGGTGCAGGATAAGTACAGGGTGCCGGGTGCCGATGGAACGGTGACGCACGTGCTGATTGAGCCGGATGTAAAGGCGGTGCTTGAATCTGTTCGCGCGTTACCGGGGCGGCGGGTAGCCGGTGATGAAGCGCTGTCACTGGTGCGCAACCCCTACAGCGTGATCGGGGATGCGGCCGAGAAGGTTGTTGATGCGGACGAGTATGAGGAGCAGCTGGCTGACGCGGGCATCTACTTCCATCGTTTTCGCCTGGAACCTTGTCTAGGCGAAGACGGCAAACATATTCAGTCGATTGGTCTGTTCCTTGAGCCAATCTCGTCCAAGCCGCTACCCGAAATTGAGCTGCGCTTCGATTTTGCCCATGAGTTCGCACCATTCGTGAATGAGCTGCAGATGAAGTTGGCAGCTGGTATGCCCGCGGGATTCTGGCAGGGCTATGAGCTGGAGCTGAGTGACTTCGATCTCGCGCAATTGGCAGGGGTCAATGAGCTTTTGCGCCACTGGCAGCGCCAGGAGGCTGGGCAGACATTCGAGGCGGTGCTGGATTTGGCCTCGTATGGTGATCGCGTCGTCGGCATTGGTGAGGCGGAGCGCATTACATCCCCATTTTTGGTGAAAGAGGCAACGGAAAACTGGTTGCCGGCGGATGTGAAAGAGCTTGGGGTGGATAGCGAACTGCTCAGCCAGTGGGATCCTGCCAGCCGCGAAGATTTTGAAGAGTTTGAGCACCGCATCGACCAGGCGCGTATGGCGGGTGATGAACAGGTATGTCTACCGGGTACTGAAACCCCGCTACCTTTCCAGGTCGCGGAGCAGCTTTATGAAGCCTGGTCGAAGAAGCTTAATCCGGTCGAGCCAAAACCACCTGTAGTGACTGAGCCCGTCGCTGGTCGTGCGGTGCTGCATATCGAGCACAACATTGAGGAAGCGACCTATGCCCAGCGCCGTGAGGCGGCTCTGCTGGCAGGGCGGCATGCCAACGCGGATATTCCAGAACTGCTTCGCCCCGAAGTTCAACTGCGCGATCATCAAATGAAAGGTGTGGCGTGGATGCAGCACCTGTTTGGCTTATCACCCGATCATGTCGCGGGTTGCTTGCTTGCCGATGACATGGGCTTGGGTAAGACCATTCAACTGCTGACCTTCGTTGTTTGGTACTTGGAGCAGAATCCTCAGGGTAAACCGGTCTTGATTGTTGCCCCCGTTTCCCTGTTGGATAACTGGGAGCGTGAGCTGCAGCGATTCTTCTATGCGGATGCATTGCCGGTATTGAAGCTTTATGGCGGCGCGCTCAGCGCTGTGAAGTTCAAGAAGGATGAGATTCCCGGGGATCTGCAGGCCAAGGGGATAAAAAATCTTCTGCGGCCGGGTTGGATGGGCGATGCTCGTATCGTGCTGACCACCTATGAAACCTTGCGTGATCAGGAACTCTCCTTGGCACGGCAGCAGTGGGCCATCGTGATCTGCGACGAGGCGCAGAAGATCAAGAACCCGGCGGCGCTGATCACGCAAGCGGCGAAAGCAATCCCCTCTCGATTCCGTATCGCCTGCACGGGTACGCCGGTTGAGAACACGCTGATCGATTTGTGGTGTCTTTTCGACTTTATTCAGCCGGGCTTCCTGGGAGGGCTAAACCAGTTCGGTCGGGAGTATCAACGCCCCATTGAAGCAGGCTTGGAGCGCGATACAGCAGCGCTTGAACGCCTGCGTGGGCTTATCGAACCCCAGACATTACGGCGTACCAAGCAGGATGTGGCGAAGGATCTCCCGGCCAAAATCGAGGACCAGGGGTGCCGCAAACTGCTGATGCACACGTTGCAGCGCAATCTCTATTTGTCCGAGGTTGCCCAGTACACACAGAAGCAGCAGATGCAGGAGCAATTGGAGCAGCGAGAGAGCGGCATGCTCGGCCTGCTGCACAAGCTCAAGTTGGTGTGCGCCCACCCGTTCAGCGTACAGCCTGACCCACGCTTGAGGGAGCACTCGCCGAAGCTTCAATGGCTCTTAAGCACGCTGGATAACATTGCGCGTTCGGACAGCGGCGATAAGGTCATCCTTTTCACCGAGTTGCGGGACATCCAACGTGAATTGCAGCATGCGATTCAGGAGCGCTTCGGCTTCAAACCCACGGTAATCAATGGCGATACCAGCACCAGCAGCCAGAGTGCACAGAGCCGGCAGCGACTGATCGACCGTTTTCAAGGGCAGCCTGGCTTCTCGGTGATAATCCTCTCCACTGTTGCGGTTGGATTCGGTGTGAACGTGCAGGCAGCCAACCACGTTATCCATTTCACTCGCTGCTGGAATCCGGCCAAAGAGGATCAGGCAACCGATCGCGCTTACCGGATTGGGCAGGAGAAGGACGTGTACGTCTATTACCCGACCGTACGTGATGCGGGGATGCCTACATTTGAGGCGACGCTGGATGAGCTGCTACAGAAGCGACGCGCGTTGGCGCGGGATATGCTGCATGGGGCATCTGAGCTTCAGGTATCTGAGTTTGGGGAACTGTTAAGGGCGCAAGGATGAGATTGAACAATGACTGAAGATCAGCTGGAGCAGGAAACCCTCGGCTGGCTCAGTGAACTGGGGTACGCGCATCTGTATGGCCCGGATATCGCCCACGACGGCGACAATCCCGAGCGCGCGAGCTATCGCGATGTGCTGTTGACCATGCGCTTGCGCACAGCCATTGCCCGGCTCAACCCGCAGATCCCGCTGGCGGCGCGTGAGGATGCCTTGCGCCAGGTGCTGGAGCTGGGCGTGCCGGTGCAGCTGTCGGCCAACCGCCTGTTTCATCGTCTGCTGGTCGGCGGTGTGCCGGTGCAATACCAGAAGGACGGCGAGACCCGCGGTGACTTCGTACGCTTGATCGACTGGGCCGATGTGCGGGCCAACGAGTGGCTGGCGATCAACCAGTTCAGCATCCAGGGGCCTAAGCACACCCGTCGGCCGGACATCATCCTGTTCGTCAACGGCCTGCCGCTGGTGCTGCTGGAGCTGAAGAACCCGGCGGATGTGCATGCCGATTTGGTAAAGGCGTTCGACCAGCTCCAGACCTACAAGGAGCAGATTCCGGACGTCTTTCACTACAACGAGATTCTGGTGATCAGCGATGGCAGCGAGGCGCGCATGGGCTCGATGTCTGCAGATATCGAGCGCTTCGCCCGCTGGCGCACCATCGATGGGGTCACGGTGGATCCGCTGGGTGAGTTCAACGAGCTGGAGACCCTGGTGCGTGGGGTGCTGCAGCCAGCGATGCTGCTGGATTACCTACGCTACTTCGTGCTGTTCGAGGATGACGGTCGGCTGGTGAAGAAGATCGCCGGCTATCACCAGTTCCATGCCGTGCGTGCGGCGATCGGGCAAGTGGTCAGCGCCTCGCGCCCCGGCGGTACGCACAAGGGCGGGGTGGTCTGGCATACCCAGGGCTCGGGCAAGAGCATCACCATGACCTGCTTCGCCGCCCGGGTGATGCAGGAGGCAGCGATGGAGAATCCGACCATCCTGGTGATTACCGACCGCAACGACCTGGACGGTCAGTTGTTCGGCGTGTTCTCGTTGTCGCAGGACTTGCTGCGTGAACAGCCGGTGCAGGTGGCCACCCGCGGTGACCTGCGCGAGAAGCTGGCCAACCGCCCCAGTGGCGGCATTGTCTTCGCCACCATCCAGAAGTTCATGCCGGGCGAGGATGAAGACAGCTTCCCGGTGTTGTCTACGCGCTCGAATATCGTGGTGGTGGCCGACGAGGCGCACCGCACCCAATATGGCTTCAGTGCTTCGCTGAAGGTGCCGGACTTGAAGGTGGCCGAGGCCAGTGCCCGCTACCAGGTGGGTTATGCCCAGCATCTACGCGACGCTCTGCCCAACGCTACCTTCGTGGCCTTTACCGGCACGCCGGTGTCCAGCGAAGACCGTGATACCCGTGCGGTGTTCGGCGACTACATCCATGTCTATGACATGCAGCAGGCCAAGGAAGATGGCGCCACCGTGGCCATCTACTACGAGTCGCGGCTGGCCAAGCTGTCGCTCAAAGACTCGGAGCTGGCGCATATCGACGACGAGGTCGACGAGCTGGCCGAGGATGAGGAGGAAGATCAGCAATCACGCTTGAAGTCGCGCTGGGCCGCGTTGGAAAAGGTGGTGGGCGCCGAGCCGCGTATCAAGAGCGTGGCGGCCGACCTGGTCGCGCACTTCGAGGAGCGCATCCAGGCGCAAAGCGGCAAGGCCATGGTGGTGGCCATGAGTCGCGAGATCTGCGTGCACCTGTATAACGAGATCATCGCCCTGCGCCCCGAATGGCACGACGAGGATCCGGAGAAGGGCGCGGTGAAGATCGTCATGACCGGCAGTGCCTCGGACAAGGCACTGCTGCGCCCGCATATTTATCCCGGCCAGGTGAAGAAACGCCTGGAGAAGCGTTTCAAGGATCCTGCCGATCCGCTGCAACTGGTGATCGTCCGCGACATGTGGCTGACTGGCTTCGATGCGCCTTGCGTGCATACCCTGTATGTAGACAAACCGATGAAGGGCCACAATCTGATGCAGGCCATCGCCCGGGTAAACCGGGTGTTCAAGGACAAGCAGGGCGGCCTGGTGGTGGATTACATCGGCATTGCCAACGAACTGAAGGCGGCGCTCAAGGAATACACCGCCAGCAAGGGCAGGGGGCGGCCCACCGTCGATGCCCATGAAGCCTATGCGGTTCTGGAGGAAAAACTCGACGTGCTGCGCAGCCTGCTGCATGGCTTCGATTACGGCGACTTCCTGATCGGCGGGCACAAGCTGCTGGCCGGTGCCGCCAACCATGTGCTGGGGCTGAAGGATGGCAAGAAGCGCTTTGCCGACAATGCGCTGGCCATGAGCAAGGCTTTTACCCTGTGCTGCACCCTGGACGAGGCCAAGGCGGTGCGTGAGGAAGTGGCCTTCCTTCAGGCGATCAAGGTACTGCTGACCAAGCGTGACATCAGCGCCCAAAAGAAAACCGACGAAGAACGTGAGCTGGCGATCCGCCAGATCATCGGCAATGCCGTGGTCTCCGGCGAGGTGGTGGATGTGTTCGAGGCGGTCGGCCTCGACAAGCCCAACATCGGCCTGCTCGATGACGAATTCCTCGCTGACGTGCGCAACCTGCCGGAGAAGAACCTCGCCGTCGAGCTGCTGGAGCGGCTGCTGGAGGGAGAGATCAAGAGCAAGTTCGCCAGCAACCTGGCCCAGGAGAAGAAGTTCTCTGAGTTGCTCGATAGCGTGATCAAGCGCTACCAGAACCGCTCCATCGAAACCGCCCAGGTTATCGAAGAGCTGATCGAGATGGCCAAGAAGTTTGCTGCAGCGAGCAAGCGTGGGGAGCAGCTTGGGCTCAATGATGACGAGCTGGCCTTCTACGATGCGCTGGCCAACAACGAGGCCTCGGTGCGCGAACTGGGCGATGAAATCCTGGCCAAGATCGCCCATGAGCTGACCGCTAGCCTGCGTCAGAACGTGACGGTCGATTGGAGCAATCGCGACAGTGTGCGTGCCAAACTGCGGCTTCTGGTCAAGCGCATCCTGCGCAAATACAAATACCCGCCGGATCGGCAGGAGGAAGCTGCGCAGTTGGTGCTGGCGCAGGCTGAGACACTTTGCGAGGCTTGGATTTAAGAGGCCAAGCTAAGTATTTTGCAGGGTGCTTTTACATACTTCATGTGGCTAGATGGGGAAGTTGTATAAAAAGAAAACTATGTGCCGTTGCAGTGGGCTTGTCGCTCCGGGTTTTCGCATGTGTAAATACTGAGGAGCGTGCTGCTGACAACTTTGGCAGTCTCTACAGGTGTTTCTTGTAACTCGCGTTTGTGGGTAAAGGGCACAGTCATTTAAGCTTTCGAGGCGCCACATAGAACCGCAAACCCTATAGTGAGATTTTTATGTGCCCAGCCAGACCACGATTCTTACCTCGTCGCAGGTATCAGCCCCCTCAGTTGTTAATCAAGAAGCTGGTTCGCGCGGTTGTCGCTACTGACATGCCAGTCTTTTATGTCAGAACTGATCAAGAGGGTGTGGTTCAGTACGAGCCAACCAAGCTTTTTGAAAACCTCAAATGCTTGCCGCAGCTTGAGCATTTTTATTTGGCGGGTGTTAAAAGCCCTGTGGGCGCAAGAGAGCTTCGGGTGTTTTGGACTGCTTGTCTTGACATTGGTCTTGAATTTAGCCCCTTTGGGCCTGTTTCGATGAATGAAAGTCAAAGTGGGTATTTGAGTGTTGCTGAAACATTGAATGCTCTTGTTGGCAGAATTCGTATGCTCTATAACCGTCCTATATACCCATATCGAAGGACGTTTTATTTGAAGAATGATGCTTGAAGATTGGCTTTTAGCTGAAGCTTTGTGAGAAAAGGGCCCCAGAGGGCCCTTGATTTTAAGGTGTTGTGAAGGAAATCACGGAAGCCTACCTTCGCTACACCAGCTTTCCCACTCACTGAGTTGCTCGCTTACGATCAGCGCATCCTCACCTACTTCTTCGCGGAAGGCGGAGATCCAAGCCTCAAGGCAGTTATCACTAGTTACGATTGATGATGATTTAGCGTTTGTAGCGCTAGGGTTTAAGGCAGTTGATGCCCCATAGGCGGTATATTCTGCTTTGGAAACTTTTCTGTATTTTTCGTATGGCGCAGTAGTGTCGAGAACGTTAAATACCATGTCTCCAGCGTCGTCGCTGTCATCCGCTGCGTCGTAGCCGTCATCCGCAGTGGCAACTAGAGAGATGTAGGAGTATTTTGTTTTTACGCCATTGACCCAGACCTCTTCGCCATCAAAGCTGTCGGTCTGATAGTTATAGGTCTTGATCAGCCCGTCTGGTACGAGATTTCCTGGATATTCAGTGCGGAAGTTTTCGTCTTCGACTTTGTCGGGCTGAACCAGCTTGATTTCCTGGATTGGCTTTCCGTCTTGCTTGTTAAATGTTTTTAACCATCCGGAAACTGCAGTGCCATTCTCGTAGATTACTTCGGACTCCTGTTGAATGATTTCGGTGTGCAGAGTATTTATGTACGTTTTCTGTACGCCATCCAATTTGCCGTCTTTGTAGTTTTCTTCCGAGGCTACATACTGCTTCAGGCTTCCGGTGAGGTAACCGTATTTTGTCTGTGGGCCGTGCAGTTGGCCGTTTAGATAGTTGAGTTTCTCGTTTGAATTCGTCTCATAGCCGCTGAGCTTCCTGCCGGCGCTCCAGGTAAGCTCAGTGATCACCTTCTTACCATCGCCGGTCCAGCCGGTTTCCGTCCCGTCCGGCTTGCCATTCTTAAACTCTTGCAGGTGAGTCAGTACGCCATTCTGGTACTCTTCAGCAATCCCGTCCTGGTTACCTCTTTTCCAGTTCTTGACGGAAATTTTGTCGCCTGTTTTAGCATCGAATACTTTCTCGGTGCCGTTTTTGACGCCTTCCAGGTACTCAACCTCGTACACCTTTTGAGAATTGTAGAAGCACTCGCTTTTTCCGCTATATCGACCTTTCTCCACTTGGGAGTTGCAGAGCGCTGATATGCCGGGGACTCCTGCTGGAGTGTTTAGTACCAGCCCGGTGAATGGGTCGGGTTCTCCGTATTTATAGATGAGCCCATTCCTGATAACGGTCTCTGCATTGTCGATTTCAGATTTGCAGCCGGTGATGGCCAGTGCGACTAGGATGATTCCTATCAATCTTTTCATGATCGGACTATTCCAGAATTCTTAGGGGCTTATATGTAGGTGGTTAGGGGCGTGGATTTTAAGCTGCAGGTGTCGGGCCGTGTCCAATTCGGTATCGGCCGACACTTGCTCGCTTTATTACACTTGTGCCGAACCACTGGCTTTTTTCAGAGGGGGCGGAGTTATTTCTTGTAGATGACCCTGAGCCGTTGATTCACGTAGTCCTTGAGGATTTCGTAGTCCGGGTTTCGGGTCAGCAGGCTGTGTCCGGCGCTGGCTGCTGCGGTTAGCGTGACGACTGAAAGGGTGACTGGAACCGAAGCCAGACTGGCAATCGCGCCAATAGCGCCTCCTTGAGCAAGCGCGCTTTTCGTATCGCTCTTGACGCGACACTTCATCCCCAAGCTTTCGATCTTGGTCTCGACCAGTTTGATGCCAGCCATGAAGTTACCCCTGAGGCCATTGATCTCGAAGGACGCCCTGCTGCGCACGAGGCCGTCGATCTGCGCTTCGTTCAGTCCGGTGATGACGTACATGCTGTTTGTGCTCCCTGCTTGGAGTTGGAGGAAAAGTTGAATATCAACCTTTTAGGTTGAGTCTCGGTTTGTGAAGTCCTTCATGTCAACAGGTTGATGCCCAACCATCCGAGTTGATCTGGAGGGGTGGCATGTCGAAAACCGATTCAAAGCAGTTGGCGGAAGTCGTGGGCCAAGCGATTGCTCGCCAGCGAGTACGTTGCAAGCTGAGTCAGGAACAGGTCGCGGAGCGCTTGGGGATTGGTAGTGAGGCCGTTTCACGCATCGAGCGTGGAGTCGTCATGCCCAATGTCGAACGTCTGATTGAACTGGCGGCTGTCTTCGGCTGTGAGACCGCCGACCTGCTGACCGAGGGAAGCTCGCGCCCAGAGGATCAGGCGCGTCGACTGCAGGGGCTGCTGTCCATGCTGAACTCGGATGATCGTGCGCTGGTGCTGGAGTTTGTGGAGCGTCTGGTGGAGCGCCTCAGCCGGGGCTAAGGCCCTCCTGACTTTCTGCCGTCTCGTCGAACAAGGCGCCGCAGCGTAGGCACAGGCAGTCGAAGCCGGCGAAGTGAAACCGCGCGACATCCTCTGCCGCCTTTCGCGCCTCCGGGCAAGCGGGTACGACTGCTGCCAGGCCGCTGAGAATGTCGGCATGGCAGCCCCGTTCACCTGGGCGCCGAGCGCCCTTGCTTGCGCCATCGATCAGCCCGACCAGCAGGGCCAGCCCTTTGGCTGCGTCCCGTGTCAGCACGGCGCTGGAGTCGCAGATCAGACACTGTCTGTTCATCGTCATGCTCCCTATCGAATTGAGGCGGCCAGTGCATGCCTGGCGGCTCGGGGTAGTGATTATTTCGGTGGTGCAGTGGTGGACTCTGCCGCTGCCGTTCCGGGTGCCAGCAACTTCACGAGGCGGCAGAAAATCCAGCACGCCAGCAGTACGGCGATCAGCAGGGGCGGAAAGCGCACCATCAGAAGCGCCAGCAGCAGAAGGGCCAGGCAGCCCGCGAGGATGCCGGCGAACATGAACACGGCAGCAATGATCCGCAGTAGCTTCACGGTCGTGTTCTCCTCACAGGTAGCCCTGTTCCGCCAGCGACACGCAGCCCTCGTGGCCCACCACGATATGGTCCAGGGTTCGCACCCCGATCAGGTTCAGGGCCTCCCGCAGTTTGTGGGTCAGGGTGAGATCTGATTGGCTGGGTTCCGGATCACCGGAAGGGTGGTTGTGGATCAGCACGGTTGCCGCGGCGTTGTGCTCCAGAGCAGCCTTGACGACTTCCCGGGGATAGACGCTGGCACTGTCCAGGGGGCCCCGGAACAGTTCGTGAAAGACGATCACCCGGTGCCGGCTGTCGAGCAGGAGCAGGGCAAATACCTCATGCTCGTAATCGCCCAGCAGCGCCTGCAGGTGGCTGAAAACTTCCTTCGGTGAAGTCAGTGCTCGCCCCCGGCGCAGACGCAGATTCGCCAACTGCCGGGCCATCAGCAGGACGTCGGTTTCGGTAACCGGCGACTCGACCAGGTAGGTGCCGGTCGATTCACTGGCCTTCAGCTTGTGCAGGCGCATGGTGGGCTCCTTGATGGTGATCGGTTGGTGGGATGTGGCGCTGGGCTTGTGCGTCCAGCTTCTCGGCCAGGTTGGTCTTCGCAGAACGCCGGGGCGTGTTGGTGGTTGGAGATGGGGTTTCTTCGGTGGGGTAGAACTCCTCGGCGACGGCGCCCGCGTCTTCCTCGCTGTCCTCGAAGGCGCCATTGCCAAAGCCACGCTGCGCCGCTTCATCCAAGGCGGCCTGATTGAAGCCGGCTGCTTGCCGCTGCGCATTGAGCTCATTGGCGGCCAGTAGCGCCTCCGCCATGTCCATGCCGCCGCGTACCGTCAGGTCAACGTAGAAGATCGGCGTCCCATGGCTTTGCCGGGTCGACTTGCCACGCAGACGCAGCTCCAGTGGCAGGCAGGCCAGGCGGTTACCGGAGATGGCCTGGAAGTAATGCAGGCGAGCGGCCAGGGTGCGGATGCTGTTGAAACCGGTGGTACGGAACACGAAGCTACCCAGCGGGTCGTCATCGCCAATGACCACGTTCAGCCGACCGTAGGGCCTGCAGGCATTGCCTTTGGCCAACGAGCAGGCATCTGGCGAAGGGCAGGGCAGCGACTGCATGCCGTCCTGAGTGACCCGCTTGCAGGTCTCGCCATTGCCCACGCACAGCGGCCGTCCGGACTGCCGGTCGAACAAGGTGTAGTCGGCGCGGAAATTCAGCTCCGGCTCGTTGAACAGTAGGCGTACCGGAATGCTGCGCAGCTTGTCGTCCTTGCCCTGACGCAGCTCGTCGTTGAGCGGATGCAGCAGCCAGCCGTCCTTGCCTTGTACCTGGGAGGTGATAGTGAACTGGTCATCCTTCTCCGGCAGGCGCTTGCCGTTCTTCTCGATGACCTTGCCGATGGAGATGCGACCGAGTGCGGGAGGGATGAGCGCGAGACCTTTCAACATAGTGGTGCTCCTGGAAATGAAAAAAGGCCAGCCACGCAGCGCGAACTGCATGGACTGGCCAAGGGGAGGGAAGAGTTGATGGAGACGGAATCAGCTGACCAGGAAACGCCGCGCACCGGGTTTCAGCAGCGGGTACTTGGCCTGCAGGTAGGGCTTGTCCTGGAGCAGTTGAGCGACATCGAGACCGATGCTGTCCTTGGCCTTGCGCCAGCTGACGTAGCCGCTGGAGAACTCCGCTCGGCTGGCAGTGCCCATGGCCTGTTGCAGCATCTGCTTGAGCTCGGCCTCTCGCTTCTCCTTGTCGGCAATCGACTGGCGAACGGCCTTGAGCTCGATGTAGACCGCAGTCAGTCCGGCATGGCTGCTGAAGTCGACGACCTGGCCGTTGTCCTCCGGGTAGAGGCAGCGTAGGGCCGCTTCGGCTGACGCGGTGCCATCGGCCGGCGGTGGCGTATCGGTTTCCACGTAGTGCCAGAACTTGCGCTCCAGCTCGATCAGGCGGGCGATCATCTGCTCGTCCCGCTCGATGCGGTGGATTTCCAACGTCTGGCCGCCGAGCAGCACGGCGACATCCGCGGCCAGCTTGCCGGTGACGGCGAGCTGGTGCATCACCTGCAGCTGGACATATTCGGGGACGCCTTCCTTCCAGAGGCGTGTCCCGTTTATGCCGGCGGTCTTGCATTCGAGGATCTGCACGTCGTCGGCGCCGATCACCTCGCGGTCGATGTTGGCCAGCATCCAGGGCTGGTCCGGATCGGGATGTTGCAGCACGGCGTTGATGCGGCGTACCTTGTTCTTGGTGCGCTTGCTGTAATGCCAGGCCACGATGGGCTCCAGGACGTTGCCCCAATACATCGGGCTTTCCTCATCCTGGGGATCGGCCTTCGGTAGCCCGGCATCGCGACCGGTCTTCTCCAACCACAGTTCCAGCTGCGACTTATAGGGATTCAGGCCCACGGCCGCCGCGGCATCCGAACTGCCGATGCCCCGCTTGCGAATCTGCAGCCAGTCCTCACGCGGCAGCTCCTTGGTGCTGACCAGGCGCAGAGCAGGGCGTTTCTTGCTGGTGCCGCCGTTCAATGACGTAGCTTTCATGATATTCACCTGCAGACATAAAAACGCCCGACCAGCACAAGGCTGACCGGGCGCGAGGGTTGATGTGAGTGAGGGTTAAGCGGCGAGCTGCAGCGCGGCATCCAGGGCGCGTTGCTTGATCTGCGCGCCCTGGCCGAACCAGGCCGAGTCCATGCGGTACTCGTTGCTGCGCGCACGGCGTTCGTGGTCGACGTACTCGGTCACGGCGTTGAGCAGGCCCCAGACGGTGCCGCGTGCCGAGTCCAGCTGGCTACCGCGACCACGGCCTTCGTACAGCTCCTGCACCTTGCGCAGGGCGCGTTCGTTGGGCAGTTGCTCCGGCAGAGCGCCGGTCGGGCTGGTCTCGCACATCACGTTCATGAAGAACCCCAGTGCCTCATGCCACTGCACCTTGCGCTCGGCCAGCGCGCGCATGCGGTACATGAAGTCATCCCATTGCGAGACGGCGATGCCGAGTTGCTTCTTCACCGCCTTGGGATCGAAGCGGGTGTTGTGCGGCACCTTGATTGCGCGGCTGGTGCCATCCAGGGCGATGGTCAGGGTGTTGTTGCAGACCACCCGCACGGTAGTTGGCGTGGCTGTGGTAGCCAGCGTGCCATCGCAGGAGGTCGCCAGCAGCAAGTAGCCATTGACCTGGTCGTTGTCCTTGAGCGCAGCGCCTTGCCCGGTACGCGCCAGCGCCCAGAACTTGCGCCCGCCTTTGAGCACACCAGCGGTTTCCAGCTCGTAGCCGGACACCTCGGTGAGGTCCCGGTAAAACTCCAGAACTTCCCGCGGCTGCACGGTGTGATAGCGCTGCGAGACCACTGACAGCGGGGCCTTGGTGTCCGAGCGGTAGAGCACCTTCTGCTCGGGGAACGAGTGGATGGCGCCCAGGTGGCCGACGGCATCCGACTTGAAGTGCACGGGGCTTTCCAGGATCTGCCAGTCCATACCGGCTTCGCGTTGCCAGACTTCAATGGGCTGTTTCTGGGTGAGTTGATTGCCCAGGCCATGCCACGGAGCGGCGCCAGCGTAGGCCATGGTTTCGACGAGATGTGCCATTTGGATGATTCCTTTGGGTGCAGGCCGGCATAAAGCGCCGCGCACAGCGCAGCACCGACCGGACGATTGAAGTGAGAAGAGGGCGAAAGCCGGATCAGGCCGGCAGGTTGAAGCGGTGACCGCAGAGCAGGCAGAGGTTGTGGGCCAAAACGTGGCGGTCGAGCGACTCACCGAGCTGCGCGCCGAGCGCACAGCCACCTACCCCGCCGGCCAGGCCGCCGAGGATGGCACCCGACACGGAACCGAGGGTGATGCCGACAGGGCCTGCGAACGCGCCGATAGCCGCGCCCGCCTGACCACCGGCGAGGGCAGCGCTGACGCCACGCGCAACACCGCCCACGGTGCCGATGGCCGCGCCGACTTTCATGGCGTGATGGAAGGAAGCGACTTTGGGGGAATGACAGCGAGGGCACTGCAATGACATGGGGTGAACCTCCTTGGTGCTTATGTCATCGCGATAATGTGTGGTTGAGATTTTTTTGAATCGAATGGTAGTGTCATGACCACCTTATCAAAGAAACTGACCGCAGCAGTCGACCCCCGCGGGCACTCGAAGGTCTCTACGGAAGTTTGGCCTATTCACTACAGCGGTGAAGGCGGTTACATTCTGATTTCGTTATGCCATCTGAACGCAGATGGGTAGACCATATGGAATGGAGGCCGTTTGTCGATCATCACCCCTGCCGATCTCGAGTCTGCTCTAACGGGGAACCCGGAAGCACTTGAGGTTCACCTGACGCTCGTCGAGCGAGACGTACCGATTGACGGGCATTTAGTCAAGATTCACTGCCACTGTCTTTCAGTGGATGGAAATGGCCGTGTTCAACCGCATCGGCTGGCAGAGTTCATGCGGAATGCCGTCGTTGATTATGCGATTCCGCGTTCGAAGCTCGCCGACGCAAAGGCGCGCGACAACAGATTCAACAGCACCGAGGCAGTCGCCGAACTAATCGAGCGGGCCAAGCGCTCGTTTACCGATTTGGCGAACACCGGCGAGGGTGGAGAGATGCTGCTGTTCCTGCTGGCGGAGCGCTTTCTCAAGCTGCCACAGATTCTTTGCAAGATGGATCTCAAGACGGACACACGTGTGCACTATCACGGCGCGGATGGGGTGTATGCGGGCGTGACAGCGGAGGGCACTTTAAAACTCTACTGGGGTGAATCAAAAGTCTACGCGGATGCGAGCGCTGCGATTCGCGACTGTCTCAATTCCCTCTCCCCGTTCCTGATCGAGCCCGAACACGAGGAGGCAGGGCGGGAGCGCGACCTGATGCTCCTGAGCGACAAGGCCGACCTTAGCAACCCAGCCCTCACCGATGCACTCAAGAAGTATTTTGACAGGTCGTCGGTCATGTCTAAGCGGGTCCAATACTGCGGCGTGGCCCTTGTAGGCTTCGACGCACCGTTCTACCCGAAGGACAATGCGAAGGCGGTTGCTGAGGAGATTGTCGAGGCGTCCCGCACCGCACTTACCGGTTGGAGCAATCGTATTGGCGAGCGGCTCAAATTGGAGAAGCTCGATCAGATGGAAATCGAGTTGTTCTGCGTCCCTCTGCCGTCGGCCGAAGGTTTCCGCGCAGCATTCCTCAAAGCAATGGGGATCAAGGAATAATGAGCCTCGCCGACCTCCAATCGTGGCTACTTCAAGAGGGTGTTCGAGACGATCTCGATGCGATCACTCGACTAACAGTACGCAACGAACTCGATAATCTGGCACCAGATACCTCGGTTCAATCCGACGAGCCTATTGACTGGCCCAGATTGTTGCTCGCCGGCAGTATTCTTGCGCGCTCCGATCAAAGGGGAGATCAAGAGGCCGCGCTTCGAGTCGCAACCGCTGCAGTTTCTTTGACGGATGATCAAGCACTCAAAGACGCTGGCGCGGTTCTTATGGGCAAGCTTTCCAACTTTCGGGCCATTACGTTAGCCACCGACCGCAAATTGGTGGCAGCCGGCCTTGATGGGCGGCTTGGTATCGCATTGCGTCTCGAGGCTCAGCGGCGTGAGATGGACCGTTCTGTCTTGGTGCAGTCGAGCGGGGCTTGGCTACAAGTAAACGATTTTCAGCAGCGCTTCTGGATTAATGCAGCCGGAGATAGCTGGCTATCGGCATCCGCGCCTACCGCCTCTGGCAAGACGTTTCTCGTTCTTCAATGGCTTATAGACCAAGTGGTTGCGGGCGAAGCCAGAGTTGCAGTCTACCTTGCTCCGACTCGCGCACTGGTTTCAGAAATAGAGACCAATCTCAAGAGCATCCTCGGTAGCTCCGAGGAGATAGAGGTGTCGTCCCTTCCGCTCCCTGATAAATACAAAGCTGCTCGGGCCGGCAGTGCACGAGTGATTCTCGTATTTACTCAGGAGCGATTACATCTTCTCGCCAACGTGCTTGGTGACATGTTCTTAATAGACCTTCTCATCGTGGACGAGGCGCACAAGATCGGGGACAACCAACGCGGCGTGATTTTGCAGGATGCAATAGAGCGAGCCACCCGCGCCAACCCCAAGCTGAAAGCTGTGTTTATCAGTCCAGCGACCCAGAACCCGGAAGAGCTACTCACGGACGCGCCTCTCGGTGTGCATACCGTCGCCGTCGATAGCGACTCGTCCACGGTTCTTCAGAATTTGATAGTTGCAACGCAGGTGCCGCGGAAATCGAAGCTGTGGGAGCTTACTCTCCGACAGCAGGGCTCAACCCTGCCAGTAGGGGTTCTTCAGCTCGCGAGCACACCGGAAGGGGTCAAGAAGCGCCTCGCGTTTATCGCAGCAGCTGTCGGCGAAAGAGGTGGAACGCTCGTATACGCGAACGGAGCAGGAGAGGCGGAAGAGGTCGCTGACTTGATCAGTCAGCTCTTGCCCAAGCTTCCAACCACCGATCCTGAGCTTTCAGAGCTCGCTGAACTTGCTCGTAAGGGAGTGCACCAAGACTTCCGACTGGCACCGCTCGTTGAACTCGGAGTGGCGTTTCATTATGGCAATATGCCGTCTCTACTCCGACTCGAGATAGAGCGGCTATTCCGGTCAGGGAAGATACGTTTCCTAGTTTGCACCTCCACTCTGATTGAGGGCGTGAATTTGTCCTGCCGGACAATCGTGGTGCGCGGACCGCGAAAAGGGAGAGGCCACCCGATGGAGCCGCACGACTTCTGGAATTTGGCTGGCCGCGCAGGTCGATGGGGTGATGAATTCCAAGGAAATATTATCTGCATTGATCCAGAAGATACGCAGGCTTGGCCTGCGGGCGTTCCGGGCAGGGCACGTTATCCCATTAAGCGCGAAAGCGATGCGGTTCTCGAGCTTGGCGACGGTATGGCGGGTTATCTAGCCAATCGTGGGCTATCGGACCTATCAAGCATCGAGGATAAGGATAAGTTCGAGCAGGTTGGGGCCTATCTACTCACCACCTTTATGCGGCTCGGCTCCATATCAGCGGCAAGCCTCGCGAAACGCCATGATGCCGAGTCAATTGCGAAGCTAGATCAGGCCTTGGGGGCGCTTGCAGAACAGATCGAAATCAGTGTTGACCTAGCTGCTCGTCATCCAGGCGTAAGTGCGGTTGGTCTTCAGCACCTTCTTGAAGCATTTCGTGCTTATCCGGGCGATGTTGAAAACCTTCTTCCTGCTGACGTTGCGAGTTTCGACAGTTATGACCGATTCGTCACAATTATGGGAAGAGTCAACGATCACTTGTTTCTTGCTTTCAACCCCCCAGCTCGCATCAGGCTGTATGCGTTAATTGTCGTCAAATGGCTAAAGGGCTACTCGCTAGCCCGTATCATTCGCGACAGCATCGATTGGCATCAAAAAAACGATAAGCCTTTCAGTCTTCCTGGACTGATTCGTGGCACAATGGAGTTGGTGGAGCAAATCGCGCGGTTTAGGGCCCCAAAGTACCTTTCCGCTTATATGGATGTGCTGTATTTGCATCTTCGCGAAATTGGTCGTGAAGACTTGATCGACGATGGTTTGGATATTGGCACGCAACTTGAGTTCGGTGTTTCGTCGACGACACTTCTCTCGCTCATGGAACTGGGTCTTTCTCGTATGAGCGCTGTCGCTTTGTACGAGAGAATTGCCCGCGACGACCTCAATAGAGATGAATGCTTAGCGTGGATCTCCGAGCGCATGAGTCAATTCCGAGCAATGGACATCCCGGCTATCATCATCCGCGAGGTGCGTGAACGTCTTACGCTTCCTGGCGAATCAACCACATAGCGTCTGGTAGGGAACTGGAGGTTACACATGCCCGCAAAGCCTATCACTCTAGGTCCTCTACATTTCGAAAGAAGGGGGGATGCTGTCGCATACTTGAAAGCGATGCTCCGTCGGTATGACTTGGGGGATCGCGTTAAGGCCGACGACGCAGTGATTTTGAGAGCAGCGCTGGAGCACCACCCAAATGCTGCCGAAAAAATCGGTTGCGGCATTGCCGACTTCAGCGTTCGAACTGCAGACTTTGGCACCAAATGCTTTTGGGTGAACCGTACTGATGGGACTACGGAAAAGTTTTCTATTACAGGCTCTATCCACGGTAGCTAAGCGAGTTGGAGGTTGCGCGCTTCTGCCTGATTAACGTATCGAAACGACTTTTCTGTCCCGATTTTCCTTGATAGCCGACATCGAGAGATTACCGGTGGCTGCTTCCTGGATATGCTCGCTCCACCAAGCCATCATCGGGCGTCTGCGCTCGATGTAGTCCGCCCGGTTGTAGGCGCTGCGAACCTCGTCCTTGTCGACGTGGGCAAGTGCTACCTCAATCAGTTCAGGGTCCCAGCCATGCTCGTTGAGAATGGTGCTCGCCATCGAGCGCATGCCGTGGCTGACCAGGCGCCCTTCGAAGCCCATCCGTTTAAGCGCCATATTGGCAGTCTGGCTATTGCAGTGAGTGCGAGGGTTCCGGTCTGCGGGGAACACGTACTCTCGGTGTCCGCTGTACGGCTTGATCGCCTCCAGAAGTGCGAGGGCCTGTTCCGTGAGCGGGACGATATGCGTCCGGCGTTTTTTCATGCGTTCCGCAGGGATCGTCCAGATCTTCTTCTCGATGTCGATGTCCACCCAGCGGGCGGTCGCAGCCTCGGCTGGCCGGGTCATGGTGTGGAGCTGCCATTCGATGAGGCAGCGGGTCGTTCTTTTGATACTGGCATTGGCGATCGCCACCATGAGCTCCTTGAGCTCGTCAGGGGGAAGCGCTGCCATGTTCTTTTTCTTTGGTTTCTTGAAGACGGAGCGGATCCCACTGAGCGGGTTCGCGTGAATCAGTCCCGAATTGACTCCGTAGGTCATGATCTCGTTGAGCCGCTGCGTCAGCCGTTTAACGGTCTCAAGGCTGCCCTTGGTTTCGAGCGGCCGGAGCAGATTGATGACCTTGGGGGCGTTGATGGCGGAAATCGGCGTGCAGCCCAAGTCCGGGAAGATGTGCAGCGTGAGGGAGCGCCAAATGTCCTCGGCGTAGGCCTGTGTCACCGCATCCTTTTTCAGTTCATACCAGGCCGTCGCCACGTTCTGGAATGTGTGCTCGGTCGCCGCCTTCTTAGCCTGCTGTACGGCATCCCGTTTCTCTTTGGGGTCGATGCCGTGGGCGAGGAGTTCACGTGCCTCAACGGTTCGCTTGCGTGCCTGTGCCAATGAAACTTCGGGGAAGGTCCCGAGGCCCATGTTGATCCGGTTCTTCGTCACCGGGTGCCGGTAGTTGAAGTTCCAGAGCTTTGAGCGATTGCTTCTCACTCGCATTTGTAGTCCGTCACCGTCGCTCAGGACGTAGTCCTTCTCTTGAGGCTTGGCGGCTTTGACCTTGAGGTCCGAGAGGCGGGTGGCTTGGGCGCACATGGGGTATTCCAAGAACGGTTTCGGTATTCCAAAAATTACCAGTGGATGGCTTGGAATACCACTTGGAATACCGGATTTCGTGGATCGTGCTGGACGCTATCGGATCGTGATGATGCTGAAGGCCCCGTATTTGCTGGGTTTCAGGCACAAAAAAAGACGTCCGAGGACGTCTTTAGATGGTTATTTGGTGGAGCCGGGGGGATTTGAACCCCCGTCCGCCAGCTCTCCGCTATCGGTTCTACATGCTTAGCCAGCTCTACTGAGTTAACTCCGCGCCGCCCGAGTGGCAGGGTGCTTGGAGCGAGCTGTATGAGTTTTAGCCGTTACGTCTACAGCGAACTTGGCGGCGATCCTGTTCTATCTGACAGTCGTTTCGGGTTTACAGGCATCCCCTAGCGACTGCTAGCCGCATTAAGCAGCTAGAGCGTAGTTGTCGTCGTTGGCAACTATAAGTTTGCAGCAGCGAATTTACGAGTTCTGCTACCAGCTCGGCATGCCCCTCAAGTTTTGTTACCGGCGTCGAATCCTAATCGGCCCCAAAACCTTGACAGGTCGACGACCAGTCTACGGCAAAGGGCTGCGAGAGTCCAATCCGCCGCTCATAAACCTTTGACGCCGCTGGGTTTCCCCTCCGGAGGCGGGCTCAGGTCCAGGGGTTTGTCCGGTGCCTTGGCGTTCCGCCCGGGCGCCAGCTGTTTTTCCACGTCGGCCTGGATCGCCTGCAACACCGGTTGCAGGTCGCGCATGTTGTCGCGGACCTCGGGGTAAGGGTGGTCCTTGGCGAAACCGGCGATGCGTTCCAGCAACTGGGCGCGCACCGGGGAGGGCAGGTGGATGAACAGCTCGGGCATTTCCTTGGCCAGTTCGGCGGAGTAGAGCACCAGGTCCTGGCGCTCGAACTGGGCGGTGAGGCCGAGGTAGTCGAGAGCGCTGCCGGTGAGCATCGCCGCGGCCGCCTTGGTTTCCTGCATGCCCCGCAGGCGCGCGGGGTTGCGCTGTTCGGCCTGGGACAGGGTCATCCAGAATTCGACGGTGAGGGTGAACAGGATCGACTGCTCGCGCAGCGAGTAGCTCATCAGGCCCAGCGCCTCGGCGCCGTAGGGCTGCTTGGCGGCGCGGAAGTCGAAGTACAGGCGCATCAGCTCCTTGAGCTTGAACAGTACTTCGCGGGCCTCGTTCTGGCGGATCTCCAAGGGGCTGTAGATGTTCAGCTGCGGGCGGAAGTTTTCCTCGCTGACCATGCGCAGGTAGAGCGGCCCGGTGAATTCG
Organism: Pseudomonas sp. HMSC063H08; assembly: GCF_001813645.1. NCBI lineage: Bacteria > Pseudomonadati > Pseudomonadota > Gammaproteobacteria > Pseudomonadales > Pseudomonadaceae > Pseudomonas > Pseudomonas sp. HMSC063H08. The sequence continues at coordinate 169,022 of NZ_KV813593.1, read as the reverse complement.
CCGCTGCGTCGCGGCAGGGCGTTCTTCTGGGTTTCCTCGATCTTCTTCAGGGCGTCGATCAGCACCTGGTAGTCGTGGCTGTCCCAGGGCTTCTGGATGTCCGGGATGCGCTGGCCGAGGTAGTAGAGGTCGGCGGCCGCGAGCGGGCGGCCGAGAACCAGTAAAAGGATGGCCAGCGGCCAGAGCAGGCGGCGTGATAGGGTCGGCACGGACTTTCCTTGCGGGGCGCGTGGATCGGCCTAGGTTAGCGATGGCCGGGGCCGCCGTCACCCCGCGCTTCGATTGGGGCGGACGGGATGGCAACGGCGCAGTGGGACGGCTTGCAGGCGGTATTCGAGGACCTCGGCGGCTACGGCGCGCTGGCGCGCCAGGCGGCGCAGGGCGAGGGGCCGCTGGTGGGGCATCTGCAACGGACCAACATCCAGCTCGCGGCGATCCCGGTGTTCACCCGCAAGGGGGTCGCCGAGACCACGGTCAACGACCTGCTGGAGGCGGCGCGGGTCTCGCGGCGGACTTTCTACAAGTATTTCGCCGGCAAGCTGGAGGTGCTGGAAAGCATCTACCACAGCGCCGTGCAATTGCTGCTGGCGCGCTTCGGCGGGCTGCGCAGCGAGGCCGGCAGCGACGAGGACTGGCTGCGGGCGATGGTCTCGCTGTTCTTCGACTACCACCTGGCGGTCGGTCCGATCATCCGCATGATGCAGGAGGAGGCCCTGCATGCCGGCTCGCCGCTGGCGGCGCACCGGCAGCGCGCGCACCTGAAGATTATCGAGCTGTGGGCCGAGCGCCTGGGCGCCCAGGGTGCGGCCCACGATGCGCTGACCTACCGGGTGCTGATCTGGGCGATGGAGGCGGCTTCGCTGGAGCTGCTCAATGCCAGCGGCCCGCTGGAGCTGCCGCGGGTCAAGCGGGTGCTCGGCGACCTGCTGGTGGGTACGCTCTGTCCCAGCACCCAGGCTCCGACGAGACTGCAAGGGTAACAGCCGGGCAGTCGCCGCTCGCGCCTACAGAACCTAGGTTGGGCTCGCAGCCCGCCGTGGCCATGCTCTGATGCCCTGTCATAACAACAAGACGGGAGACGTGCGTCCATGTCCGCGACACCCTATCTGCTGCAACCGCCGCTGGCGGTCGGATTCGCCCGCCTGGGCTTCGGCTCCCTCTCGCTGGAGTCGTTGCGCGAGCGCTACGCCGCGCCGTCCAGCGGCTCGCGCTTCATCGAGCTGGACGGTTTCCCGCTGCACTACCGCGACGAGGGCAGCCGCGACAAGCCGGTGCTGGTGATGATCCACGGCGTGGTCGCCTCGCTGCACACCTGGGACGACTGGGTGAAGGCGATGTCGCCCTACTTCCGCATCGTGCGCTTCGACGTGCCGGGCTTCGGCCTGACCGGGCCGGGGCGTGACAGCCGCTACTCCGGCGAGCGCATGGTGGCGATCCTCGGCCAGTTGCTCGATTTCCTGAAGATCGACAAGGCCTCGATCGCCGGCAACTCCCTGGGCGGCTATATCGCCTGGAACTTCGCCCTGGCGCAGCCGCAGCGGGTGGAACGGTTGGTGCTGATCGACCCGGCCGGTTACCAGATGCGCAAGGTGCCGTGGATGATCGCCTCGGCGGCGCTGCCCGGCTCGACCCTGGCGATGCCGCTGTGGATGCCGCGGGCGCTGATCGCCCAGGGCATCAAGGAAGTCTATGGCGAGCCGGGGCGGATCAAGCCGGGGGTGGTCGACCGTTACTACGACCTGAGCCGCCGCCCGGGCAACCGCAAGGGCATGATGGAGATCTTCCGCGTGTTGCTGAAGGTCAACCGCGAGGAACTCGGCACCTCCGGCGAACGCATCGCCCGGATCGTCGCGCCGACCCTGCTGATGTGGGGCGAACGCGACCGCTGGATCTCGCCGAAGCACGTACCGCTGTGGCAACGCGACCTGCCGGGGATCCAGGTGAAGACCTATCCGGGCGTCGGGCATATCCCCATGGAGGAGATTCCCGAGCAGACCGCGGCGGATGCACTGCGCTTCCTGATGGCCTGATCCCAGGCCGTCATGAAGAAGCCCGCGCTGGTCAGTCGCGGGCTTTTTAATGCGTGGACGAAAGGCCGAAATACCAGGCAGGGCAGGAAAGCGATGCAAGCCCCTCTCGCGGCGCGGAGGGGCGGCGAGGAGGGTCAGGCGGCCTTCGGTTCCGGTTCGAACTGGTCGCGGTACTGCTCGATGAGGTGCAGGTTATTGTGCTGCCAGGGGTGGAAGTCCTTCTTGTAGAAGTCCAGGTACACGCCCACCAGCGAGCGGAACACGCCGTCCTTGCCCCACAGCCACTTGATGCCGTCGCGCCAGACCTTGAAGTTCCACAGCAGGCCGTCGCGCTTGAGCATGTGGACCAGGCCCTTGGTGGTGTCGAGGGCGAAGAAAAAGGTGCCCTGGACCATCGCCCGGCGGCGCAGCCTGGCCTTGCCGTTGACCAGCATGAACACGTCGTAGGCCACCGCCTTGTGCTCGGTTTCCTCCAGTGCGTGCCAGCGCCACAGGCGGGCCATGGTCGGGTCGGCGCCTTCCAGCCACCTGGGGTTGCTCAGCAGGCCGTCGGCCATGATCGCGGTGAGGTGCTCCAGAGCCGCGGTGGCCGCCAGTTGCCGCGACGGGTGCAGTTTCTGCTGGGCGAAGCGGATGCGCCGCTTGGCGCCGCCTTCCAGGCGGTCGATGTCGTAGCCGAGGGCGCGCAGGCGGTCGCTGTAGACCAGGTGCTCGCGGCTGTGGTGGCCTTCCTGGCCGATGAAGCCACGGATCTGTTGCTTCAGCGCCGGGTCCTCGACCCGCTCGCGGTAGTGGCGCACGGAGTCGATGAAGAAGCGCTCGCCATCGGGGAACAGCACCGACATGGCGTTGAACATGTGGGTCTTGAAAGCGTCGCCGCCGTGCCAGTGGCGCGGCATCGGATCGGGCAGGTCGAAGTCCAGATGACGCGGGCGGATCTCCAGACCTTCGGGGGTGGTGCTGGCCATAGCGGCTCCCTGTGATGGTGAAGGACCATGGGATCGACTATCGCTTGCGGGGGATAGCCTCACAAGGTTATCTTCTGCCAACTTTCCGGTCATATCCGGCCAGCGGTCAGAACAATAAACAGCCATGAAACAACCGCTCAATTTCACCGCCGAACTGGTGCCGGTGGCCTATGCCGAGGCACTACTCGATCTTGTCGCGGAGTACGGGGTATCCCGCCAGGCGCTGTTCGACGCTGCGCGGGTGCGTCCCGAGGTGCTGGACAGCCCGAACGGCCGCCTGTCCTTCCTCGACTTCAACCAGCTCACCTACAGCGCCCAGGCCCTGTGCGGCGAGCCGGCGCTGGGGCTGGTGCTCGGCCAGCGCCTGAACGTCTCCGCCCACGGCATCCTCGGCTACGCGGTGCTGTCCAGCGCCAACCTGGGCAAGGCCATCCAGTTCGCCCTCAAGTACTACCGGGTGCTCGGCCTGGCCTACGAACTGGAACTGGTGCTCGATGACGGCCGCGCCGAGTTGCGCGCGGTGGAGTCGATGCCGCTGGGCGCCGCTTCGGTGTTCGCCGCCGAGGGCCTGATGGCGACGCTGTATTCCATCGCCTGCTTCCTGGTCGGCGAGCCGTTGCAGGACGTGCGGGTCGGCTTCGCCTATCCGCCGCCGGCCCATGCCCGGCGCTACGCCGAGGTGTTCGGGGTGGCCGCGGAGTTCGAGCAGCCCTGGCACTGGCTGAGCATGCCCAGCGAGTACCTGGAACGACCGATGGCGCTGGCCAACCCGGCCACGGTGCAGATGTGCGAGCAGCAGTGCGAGGCGCTGCTGGCCACCCTGGACGTCCAGGAAGGCCTGCTGACCCGTGTGCGCCGCCTGCTGCTGGCGCGTCCCGGCGACTTCCCCGATCTCGAACAGGCCGCCCGCGAACTGCACACCAGCGGGCGCAGCCTGCGCCGGCACCTGTCGTCGCTGGGCACCACCTACCAGCAGGTCCTCGACGATGTGCGCAAGCGCCTGGCCCTGCAATACCTGACCACCACCCAGCTACCGCTGTACGAGATCGCCCTGCTGCTCGGCTTCAACGATTCGTCGAACTTCCGCCGGGCGTTTCGCAAGTGGACCGGCAAGCTGCCCAGCGACTACCGCGAAGCGCCCTGAGCCGACGCCGGCGATCCTCGGCAGCGGATGGATGTGCCATGCTTGGCGTTTCATAGAAATCCATGGCGCGCTTGCCGCGCCGACCGTGATCGGAGTCTTGCATGTCGACATCCCCCGCGCTGATCCGCGAAACCTTTCCCGTCGGGCCTTTGCAGTGCAACTGCACCATCATTGGCGATCCGCTGACCAGGAAGGCCATCGTCGTCGATCCGGGCGGCGACCACGAACTGATCCTGCAGCGCCTCGACCGCCTCGGCCTGCAGGTGGTCAGCATCATCCATACCCACGCGCACCTGGATCACTTCCTCGCCTCCGGCGAGATGAAGAAGCGCACCGGCGCCAGCCTGCACCTGCACAAGGACGACCAGTTCCTCTGGGACAACCTGGAGATGCAGTGCCAACTGTTCGGCGTGCCCTACACGCCGGTGCCGGCCCCGGACCGCTGGCTGGCCGACGACGAGGAACTGGCCTGCGGTTGCGGAGTGGCACTGCACACGCCGGGGCATACGCCGGGCTCGATGAGTTTCTGGTTCCCCCGGGCGAAGCTGCTGATCGCCGGCGACACCTTGTTCCGCCGCGGCATCGGCCGCACCGACTTGTGGGGCGGCGACTCGGCGGCGATCCAACGTTCGATCCGGCAGCGCCTATACAGCCTCGACGAGGATGCCACGGTGGTCGCCGGCCACGGCCCGGATACCACGCTGGGCGAGGAGATGCGCGAGAATCCCTTCGTCAGGGGCTGAAAAGGATTTTTCCGAGCATCGGGAATTTTGCCACCTGGCTATGCTCTAAGATGTCGGCCGCCCCTCACGCAGGGGCGTTTCAGTACCTCGAGGAGTAGTTTTCCCATGTTCACCTCCCGTTGCCTGCCTCTGGCCGCAGCCGTCACCGCACTGGCGCTGCTCGCCGGTTGTGCCAACAACAACCCCTACGACACGCAAAGCCAAAGCCAGGGTGGCATGAGCAAGACGGCCAAGTACGGCGGACTGGGTGCGCTGGCCGGCGCCGTCGCCGGTGCCGCGATCGACCACAACAACCGTGGCAAGGGCGCGCTGATCGGCGCTGCCGTCGCTGGCGCCGCCGCCGCGGGCTATGGCTACTACGCCGACAAGCAGGAAGCCGAGCTGCGTCGGCAGATGGAAGGCACCGGCGTGGAAGTGCAGCGCCAGGGCGACGACATCAAGCTGATCATGCCGGGCAACATCACCTTCGCCACCGATTCGGCGAACATCGCTCCGAGCTTCTACGCGCCGCTGAACAACCTGGCGAACTCGTTCAAGCAGTACAACCAGAACACCATCGAGATCGTCGGCTACACCGACAGCACCGGCAGCCGCCAGCACAACATGGACCTGTCCCAGCGTCGTGCGCAGAGCGTGGCCGGCTACCTGACCGCCCAGGGCGTCGACGGCACCCGCCTGAGTACCCGCGGCATGGGCCCGGACCAGCCGATCGCGAGCAACTCCACCGCCGACGGTCGCGCGCAGAACCGGCGCGTCGAGGTCAACCTGCGACCGGTTCCGGGCGCCCAGGGCCCGGCGCAGACCCAGCCGCAGTACTGATCGCGGCCTGGAAGAAAAAGCCCGCCATTCGGCGGGCTTTTTCATGGGCGCTGGTCGGCGCTCTTCGTCCTACGCCTTGGCGTTACCGGGAAACTCGCGGTGCAGGCTGTCGAGCAACTGGTCCTTGCGCTCCCACAGCTGGTTGACCCATTGCTGGAATTCCGCGCGGTAGCCGGCGTCCTGGTCGTAGCTCTTGCCGACGAACTGGCGCGGAATCTCCAGTTCCTCGAAGCGCACCACGACGTCCTTCAGGCGTCCGGAAAGCAGGCACCAGAAGGTCGGGCTGCCGTCCGGGTAGTGGATGGTCACGTTGACCAGGGTCTTCAATTGCTCGCCCATGGCGTCGAGGACGAAGGCGATGCCGCCGGCCTTGGGCTTGAGCAGGTGGCGGAACGGCGACTGCTGCTCGTCGTGCTTGGCGCGGGTGAAACGGGTGCCTTCGAGGAAGTTGAACACCGCTACCGGGATGCGGCTGAACTTGGCGCAGGCCTTGCGCGTGGTCGCCAGGTCCTGGCCTTTCTTCTCCGGGTGCCTGGCCAGGTAGGCCTTGCTGTAGCGCTTCATGAAGGGGAAATCGAGGGCCCACCAGCACAGGCCGATGATCGGGACCCAGATCAGTTCCTGCTTGAGGAAGAAGCGCAGCAGCGGGATGCGCCGGTTCAACTGGTATTGCAGGACGAGGATGTCGACCCAGCTCTGGTGGTTGCTGGTGACCAGGTAGGAGTGTTGGTACTCCAGGCCCTCCAGGCCCTGGACGTTCCAGCGGGTGCGCTGGACCAGGTTCATCCAGCCCTTGTTGCAGGCGATCCAGCCTTCGGCGATCAGGCTCATGATCTTGCTGCACAGGCGCTGGGCGGCGGCGAACGGCAGGAGCAGCTTGACCAGGGTCATGCCGAACAGCAGGCAGGCCCAGCACAGGGTGCTGGACACCAGCAGCAGGCCGGCCAGGGAGCCGCGCAGGAAATGGGGGAGAAACGACAGCATCAAGGAGTCCTTGTACGTAGGCGCCCGGCCAGGGCCGGGCGCGTGGAGCGGGGCGTGGTCCCGCCGTTCACATGGCACATCCTCGTGCCTGGCCGAAGCCAGTGCCGCCCACTGGGCGGCGTTCCTTCAGGCCGGGGCCTGGGCGTCCGCCTGGATGGCGGTGAGGGCGATGGTGTAGACGATGTCTTCCACCAGCGCACCGCGCGACAGGTCGTTCACCGGTTTGCGCAGGCCTTGCAGCATCGGCCCGACGCTGACGCAATCGGCGCTGCGCTGCACCGCCTTGTAGGTGGTGTTGCCGGTGTTCAGGTCGGGGAAGATGAACACCGTGGCCTGCCCGGCCACCGGGCTGTTCGGCGCCTTCTGGCGGCCGACGCTGGCGATGGCGGCGGCATCATACTGCAAGGGTCCGTCGATCAACAGGTCGGGGCGCTGCTCGCGCGCCAGGCGGGTGGCCTCGCGAACCTTGTCGACATCGACCCCGGAACCGGAGTCGCCGGTGGAGTAGCTGATCATCGCGACCCGTGCCGGGATGCCGAAAGCCTGCGCCGACGTGGCACTCTGCACGGCGATCTCGGCCAGGTCACTGGCCGAAGGATCGGGATTCACCGCGCAATCGCCGTAGACCAGCACCTGGTCCGGTAACAACATGAAAAACACTGACGACACCAGGTTGTAGCCGGGCGCGGTCTTGATCAGTTGCAGCGCCGGGCGGATGGTGCTGGCGGTGGTATGGATGGCGCCGGAGACCAGGCCGTCGACCTCGTCCAGGGCAAGCATCATGGTCGCCAGGACCACGCTGTCCTCCAGTTGCTGCTCCGCCATCGGCGCGTTTAGCCCCTTGCCCTTGCGCAGCTCGACCATCGGTTCGACGTAGCGCTGCCGCACCAGGTCAGGGTCGATGATCTCCAGGCCTTCCGGTAGCACGATGCCCTGGGCCTGGGCCACCGCCTGGACCTCGTCCGGCTTGGCCAGCAGCACGCAGCGGGCGATGCCGCGCGCCTGGCAGATCGCCGCCGCCTGTACGGTGCGCGGCTCGCTGCCCTCGGGCAGGACGATGCGCTTGCCGGCCTTCTGCGCGCGTTGCACCACCTGGTAGCGGAACGCCGGCGGCGACAGGCGCAGCTCGCGCGGCGTACCGCAGCGCTGCTTGAGCCATTCGAAATCGATATGCCCGGCGACGAACTCGGTGACCCGCTCGGCGCGCTCGCGGTCGTCCACCGGGATTTCCTTGTTCATCCGGTTCAGGTTGGTCGCGGTGTCGTAGGAGCCGGTGGCCACCGACAGCACCGGCAGGCCGCCCTGCAGGGCGCCGCGGCAGAGTTCCATGATCCGCGGGTCGGGCGGGAAGTCGCTGCACAGCAGCAGGCCGGCCAAGGGTACGCCGTTCATCGCGGCCAGGCTGGCGGCGAGGATGATGTCGTCGCGGTCGCCGGGGGTCACCACCAGCACGCCGGGCTTGAGCAGTTGCACGGTGTTGGGCACGGCGCGGGCGCATAGCACGATCTTCTGCACCCGGCGCTGCTCGTAGTCGCCGGCGTTGATCACCCGTGCGCTGAGCAGGTCGGCGATGTCGCGGGTGCGCGCGGCGTTGAGTTCGTCCTGCCAGGGAATGCAGCCGATCAGGCGGAAGTCGTCGCGCAGCAGCGGCGAGTGTTCGGTGAGGCGCCGGGCGAAGTCCGCCACGCCGTCCTCGGCGTTGGCCGCGTCGGCCTCGCCGCGGACCTTGTTGAGGATCACCCCGAGCACCTTCGGGTCGCGCGGGCCGCCGAACAGCTGGGCCTGGATCTCGATACGGTCGGTCAGTTCGGTGAGCGTCTCGTTTTCCGGCGCGGAGACCAGGATCACCTCGGCGTCGAGACTCTTCGCCAGGTGGAAGTTGACCCGCGCGGCGTAGCTGGCGTGACGGGTTGGCACCATGCCTTCGACGATCACCACGTCCTTGTCGGCGGCGGCGCGCTGGTAGAGGCTGATGATCTCTTCGAGCAGTTCGTCCAGTTGGCCGTCGCCGAGCATCCGCTCGACCTGGGCCAGCGGCAGCGGCTTCGGCGTATCCAGGCCGTGGGTGCGCGCCACCAGTTCGCTGGAGCGCTCCGGGCCGAGGTCGCCGGGATGCAGCTGGGCGATGGGTTTGAAGAAGCCGACCTTCAGCCCGGCGCGTTCCAGGGCGCGAAGCAGGCCGAGGCTGATCGAGGTGAGGCCGACGCCGAAACCGGTCGGGGCGATGAAGAAGGTATGCATCTGGGCTCCTTAAGCCGTGCGTTTGGCCACGCCGCCTGGTTGGGCGGGGGCGTCGATCCAGTTCAGTCGAGCAGGGCCAGCGTGTCGAGGGCGATCTGCCGCTCTTCGTTGGTCGGGATCACCAGTACCCGCGGATGCCCCGCGGCCTGGATCGGCCCGGCGACGCCGCGCACGCAGCGGGCGTTGGCCTCCTGGTCGAGGCGCAGGTCGAACAGCCGCAGGTGGGCGGCGGTCTTGGCGCGCACCAGCGGCGAGTTCTCGCCGATGCCACCGGTGAAGATCACCCCGTCCAGTTGCGGCAGGGCGCAGCTCATCGCCGCCAGGGACTTGGCCAGGCGGTAGCAGAACACCTCGATCGCCAGGGCCGCGCCGGGGTGGCCCTGCTCGCGCTCCTGTTCCAGGGTGCGCATGTCGTTGGACAGGTCGGAGAGGCCGAGCAGGCCGCTTTCGTTGTTCAGCATCGAGTCGATGCGCTCCAGGCTCCAGCCCAGGGTCCGCGCCAGGTGGCTGTGCAGGTTGGGGTCGACGTCGCCGCTGCGGGTGCCCATCACCAGGCCTTCCAGCGGGGTCAGGCCCATGCTGGTGTCGAGGCTCTGGCCGTTGACGATGGCGCAGGTCGAGCTGCCGTTGCCGAGGTGGGCGCTGAGCCAACTGCTGTCGCCGACCGCCAACCCGGCCATTTCCGCGGCGCGGTGGCTGACGTAGCGGTGGCTGGTGCCGTGGAAGCCGTAGCGGCGTACGCCATGCTCGCGGTAGAGGGCTTCCGGCAGGGCGTAGCGGTAGGCGTGCTCCGGCAGGCTCTGGTGGAAGGCGGTGTCGAACACGGCGACGTGGGGCAGCTTGGGAAACAGCGTCATCGCTGCCTCGATGCCTTGCAGGTTGGCCGGGTTGTGCAGCGGCGCCAGCGGCGCGGTGGCCCGGATCGCCTCGACCACCCGGTCGTCGATGCGCGTGGCATGGGTGAACAGCTCGCCGCCATGCACCACCCGGTGGCCGATGCCGTGGAGCTTGCCGCCCGCGGCGTTCTGCACCATCGGCAGCAACTGGGCGAGGGCGGCGCGGTGGTCGGCGTTGGGAATCATCAGGCTGTCGCTGTCGCCGCCGCGCTTCCAGCGCAGCACCGCATCGCGGCTGCCCAGGCGCTCGGCGAGGCCGTGCAGGGGAAACAGGGAGTGGGCCTCGTTGACCAGGGCGAACTTGATCGACGAACTGCCGCAGTTGATCACCAGTATGTTGCGTGAGGGCATCACTGCTCCTTGGTCTGCTCTTCTTCTTCCCGGCACACCAGCCGCAGCGAAATTCGCGGCCGAGCTGTCTGTGCCGCTCGTTTTCGTCAAGGACCCAGGCGCGCGATTGCCAGGGCGGTTGGTGGCGCAGGTGTTGAGTATGGCCACAGGACAAGACTGCCACCCAATGGCCTTCCTCGTCCTGATGAAAATCAATCACCCGCGACGGCGCTCGCGCGCCCCGTTCATCAGGGGCGCGGTCGCTTTCGGGGCTATTGATGCGTACACTTACGCATTCATCTTCTTTATCGAAAAGGTTTCGAACCATGCAGATCGCGGCCAACAAGGCGGTTTCCATCGACTATACCCTGACCAACGACGCCGGGGATGTCATCGACAGTTCCGCTGGTGGCGCGCCGCTGGTCTACCTGCACGGTGCCGGCAACATCATCGTCGGCCTGGAGAAGGCCCTGGAAGGCAAGAACGTCGGTGACGAACTGAGCGTCGCCATCGAGCCGGAAGACGCCTATGGCGAATACAGCGCCGAACTGGTCGCGACCCTGACCCGCGAGATGTTCGAAGGCGTCGACGAACTGGAAGTCGGCATGCAGTTCCACGCCTCGGCTCCGGACGGCGGCATGCAGATCGTCACCATCCGCGACATCGACGGCGACGACGTGACCGTCGACGGCAACCATCCGCTGGCCGGCCAGCGCCTGAACTTCAAGGTCAAGGTAGTCGACGTGCGCGAGGCCAACGCCGAGGAAATCGCCCATGGTCACATCCATGGCGAAGGCGGTCACCACCACTGATCGGCGTTCATTCGCCGATTGATGGCCTGGGCCGTCCGCCGGCGGAACTGCTAAGCTGGTATAGCGAAAGGCGCCTTTGGGCGCCTTTCGCGTCATGCGCCATGCCTGGGCTCTTTACCCCGTCCCTGGGGATGCGCCGCAGCCAGGGTTCTTGCCCGGTGCGGGGCTTGGCACGTTGTGTCGCTGAATGCGCAAGGAGTACGTCATGAGTGCCTTTCACGATCTCACCCTGCAGGGGTTGGATGGACAGGACCTGCCGCTTTCCCCGTTCAAGGGCAAGGTGCTGCTGGTGGTCAATGTCGCCTCCAAATGCGGCCTGACACCCCAGTACGCCGGCCTGGAGAATCTCTACCAGACCTACCGCGAGCGCGGTTTCGCGGTGCTCGGCGTGCCCTGCAACCAGTTCGCCGGCCAGGAGCCGGGCAGCGAGGCGGATATCCAGTCCTTCTGTAGCCTGAACTATGGCGTCAGCTTCCCGATGAGCGCCAAGGTCGAGGTCAACGGCAGCGCGCGGCATCCGCTCTATCGCCTGCTGGCGGGCGAGGGCGCGGAGTTTCCCGGCGACATCACCTGGAACTTCGAGAAATTCCTCCTCGGTCCCGACGGTCGCGTGCTGGCGCGTTTCAGCCCGCGCACGGCGCCGGACGACCCGGCCCTGGTGCAAGCCATCGAGAAGGCCCTGGGTTGATCTCCCCCGCGGGACGCGTTCGCGTCCCGCCGCTTCCTTTCCTGTCTTGCGCCGCTTCATGACGCAACGCGATAAGTCCCTGCCTGTAACGCCTGATCACCGCCGTTGATAATGCTGGGCGGACGAGACGACCGGTCATATTCTCTCGTTCCATGACTAGCAACCGACTCGACAAGCGCGAACTGATCCTGGCCAAGGGCTCCGAGGTCATGACCCGGCGTGGCTACCACGGCACCGGGGTGCTGGAGATCGTCCAGGCCGCGCGCATCCCCAAGGGCTCCTTCTATCACTACTTCGACAGCAAGGAAGCCTTCGCCCAGCAGGCCCTGGAGCACGTCTACGCGCCGCGCCTGGCGCGCTACGCCCAGGCCCTCGGCGACAGCCGCTTCAGCCCGCGCGAGCGGGTGCTGCGCTACTACGGCGAGCTGCTGGAGCACTTCGCCCGCCAGGAAAAGCCCGAATACCACTGCTTCATCGGCAGCCTGAGCTTCGAGATGGCCGAGCTGTCGCCGCCGATCGCGGCCAAGGTCGAGTCGATCCTGCAGGCTTCCGCGCAAATCCTCCAGGACTGCCTGGAGCAGGCGCGCGAGGCCGGCGAACTGGCCGCCGACGAGGACTGCGCGAGCCTGGCCGGCTTCATCGGCTTCGCCTGGCAGGGCGCCCTGGCGCGCTTCAAGGTCGGCGCCGGCCTCGCTCCGTTGAATGCTTTCATGTCGCGCCTGGAGCTGCTGCTCCGCGCCTGATACCTGCCCGAACCTCCCATTCCCCCTCAGGAGTCCGTCCATGAGTGCCCCCGTAGAAGCCCTGTTCCAACCGTTCCGTCTCGGCGCCCTGGAGCTGCCCACCCGTGTGGTGATGGCGCCGATGACCCGCAACTTTTCCCCGGGCGGCGTACCCAACGCCAAGGTCGTCGAGTACTACCGCCGGCGCGCCGCCGCCGGCGTCGGCCTGATCGTCAGCGAAGGCACCACGGTCGGCCACAAGGCCGCCAACGGTTATCCGAACGTGCCGCGCTTCTATGGCGAGGACGCCCTGGCCGGCTGGAAGCAGGTGGTCGACGCAGTGCATGCCGAGGGCGGGCGCATCGTTCCGCAGCTCTGGCACGTCGGCAGCGTTCGGCGCCTGGGCGTGGAGCCGGACGCCAGCGTGCCCGGCTACGGCCCGATGGAGAAGGCCAAGGACGGCAAGGTGCTGGTCCACGGCATGAGCAAGGCCGACATCCAGGAGGTCATCGCCGCCTTCGCCCAGGCCGCCCGCGACGCCCAGGCGATCGGCATGGATGGGGTGGAGATCCACGGCGCCCACGGCTACCTGATCGACCAGTTCTTCTGGGAAGGCAGCAACCAGCGGGACGACGAGTACGGCGGCAGCCTGGCCAATCGCTCGCGCTTCGCCGTCGAGCTGGTGCGGGCGGTGCGCGCGGCGGTCGGCGCGGATTTCCCGATCATCTTCCGCTTCTCCCAATGGAAGCAGCAGGACTATTCCGCGCGCCTGGTGGAAACCCCGGAGGGCCTGCGCGAGTTCCTCGCGCCGCTGGTGGAGGCCGGCGTCGATATCTTCCACTGCTCGACCCGCCGCTTCTGGATTCCCGAGTTCGAAGGCTCGGAACTCAACCTGGCCGGCTGGACCCGCGAGCTGACCGGCAAGCCGACCATTACCGTGGGTAACGTCGGCCTGGACGGCAGCGAGTTCCTGCAATTCTTCGGCAAAACCGACGAGGTGGCGCAGCCGGCGAGCATCGACGGCCTGGTGGAGCGCCTGGACAAGGGCGAGTTCGACCTGGTCGCGGTGGGCCGTGCGCTGCTGGTGGATCCGGAGTGGGCGGTGAAGGTCCGCGAGGGGCGTATCGGCGACATCAAGCCGTTCAGCCGCGAGGCCCTGGCCAGCCTGGTCTGAAGGCGCGTCCGCGACGCACCGGCCCGGCGCCGCGCCAGCAAGCAGATCCCACCCCTCGGGGTGGGATTTTTCATGGCCGTGATTTTTTCCGAAAACCCGCCCTGCGACCGGCTGACTTCAAAGTCCGAAACCGGCATTGTATGACCGCCAACACAACAATAGGCCGAGAAACGGCCAGAGGAGCGAATCCATGCGTATCGGCCTGGTGGTCGACGCGACCTGCGACCTGCCGCCCGAATTCCTCGCCGCCCACGGCATCCGCGTGATGCCGATCGGGATCCGCCTGGGCGAGCAGCGGCTCATCGATCGACGCGACCCCGACACCACCCTGAGCTTCTACCGCGACCACCTGCCCAAGGTCGGTAGCAAGGACGGCAGCCAGCCGCTCTCCGCCGCCGAGTTGCAACAATGGTTCCTCGACGAACTGGTGACCGACTTCGACTACGTGGTCTGCCTCACCGTCGACAGCCTGCGCAGTCCGATCTTCGAGCACGCCACCCAGGCCTCCTTCGGCCTGCTCCAGCACTACCACGAGCGCCGCCACGCGGCCGGCATCGCCGGTCCCTTCACCCTGCGCGTACTCGACAGCCACTCGGTGTTCGCCGGCATCGCCTGCCTGGCGGCCGAGGGCACGCGCCTGCTGGCGCAGGGCAGCCACCCCAACGCGCTGCGTACGCGCCTCGAACAGCTCAGCCAGCAGACCTGCACCTACCTGGTCGCCGACGACCTGGGCCACTTGCGCCGGCGCGGCTTCCAGAAGGGTGATCGCAGCGGTTTCGTCGACCGGGTCAAGGGCGCGGCGCTGGGGTTGGGCTCGCTGCTCGACGTCAAGCCGGTGTTCAGCCTGGCCGATGGCGAGGACAAACCGGTGGCGCTCTCGCCGAGCTTCGAGAAATCGGCGGAGAAGCTGTTCGGCTATGCCCTGGCGCGGGTACAGGCGGGTGAGCTGCTGGCACCGCAACTGGGTCTCAGCTATGCCGGCGATCCGACCGCGCTGCGCGACCTGCCGGGCTTCGCCGCGCTGGAGAACGCCTGCCGCGAGCGCGACATCCACTTGCACCTGGGCATGCTCAGTCCCACCGGCGGCATCAACCTGGGCGCCGGGGCCATGAGCCTGGGCTTCATCGCCGCGCCGAAAGCCTTTGCCTGAGACCTACTCGCGGCTGCGTGGCAAGGCCCCGCCATCCTCCGCCGGCGGCCGCTCGGGCTTCGACCGAGCGGGCTGGACCAGCGGACTGGCGCAGGCGTCCTCCAGGTAGTTCTGGAAGTGCTCGACGATGCTGTCCCAACCTTGCCGGCTGGCGTGCTGGCGGGCGTTGAGACGGACCCGGCGCAGGCGTTCCTGGTCGTCCAGCAGCCAACTGGCGACTTCGACGAAGCCGCTCTTGTCGCCCGGCGCGGCGAGCACGCCGTTGTGCCCATGGCGGATGTGCTGGCCGGCGGCGGCCTGGTCGAAGGCGACCACCGCGAGGCCGGCGGCCTGGGCTTCGAGGACCACGTTGCCGAAGGTCTCCGACAGGCTTGGGAAGAGGAACAGGTCGCCCGAGGCGTAGTGGGCGGCCAGGGTTTCGCCGCGCTGGACGCCGCAGAACAGCGCTTCGGGCAGGTCCCGTTCGAGGTGCTTGCGCTCCGGCCCGTCGCCCACCAGTACCAGGCGCAGCTTCAGCTGCGGATGGGCGGCGCAGAGCGCGCGGAAGGTGCCGCCGAGCAGGCCGAGGTTCTTCTCCGCCGCCAGCCGGCCGACGTGCAGCACGGCGATGTCCTGTTCGCCCAGGCCCCAGCGCCGGCGTAGTTCGGGATCGCGCCGGGAGGGATGGAAGAGTTGGCTGTCGACCCCGCGGGAGAGCAGGTTGAGGCGTTCGAAACCGCGCCGTTGCAATTCCATGCGCTGGCTGCCGCTGGGCACCAGGGTCATCTGCGTGCGGTTGTGGAACCAGCGCAGGTAGCCGGTGACCAGCCGGGTCAGCGGACCGAAGCCGTAGTGCTCGCTGTACTGCTGGAAGTTGGTGTGGAAGCCGCTGACCGCCGGGATGCCCAGGCGCCGCGCGGCGCGCAGGGCAGAGAAGCCGAGCGGGCCTTCGGTGGCGATGTAGAGCACGTCCGGGCGCTGGCGCTTCCAGCAGCGCAGCAGCTTGTGCAGGCTCGACATGCCCCATTGCAGGCCGGGGTAGCCGGGCAACGGCCAGCCGCGGGTCAGCACCAGCTCGGCGTCGCTGCGCCGGCCGTCGTCGCCGGGCTGGCGCGGGCGCACCACCTGGACCCGATGGCCAAGCTGCTGGAGACCGGCATGCAGGCGACCCAGGGTATTGGCGACGCCGTTGACTTCCGGGGGGTAGGTTTCGCTGATCAGGGCGATGCTT
Source organism: Pseudomonas sp. HMSC063H08 (assembly GCF_001813645.1). Lineage (NCBI taxonomy): Bacteria > Pseudomonadati > Pseudomonadota > Gammaproteobacteria > Pseudomonadales > Pseudomonadaceae > Pseudomonas > Pseudomonas sp. HMSC063H08. Next base: position 153,111 of record NZ_KV813593.1, on the reverse strand, counting down.
AGAGGTCTGCTCATGACGTCAGTGTCGACCGACGCCGTGTAGCGGATGTGAAGTTTTGGTGACGCTTGCGTGACGGCGCCCCGGTCGGGGCGCCGTGGATTTCAGCGTTGCAGCAGGCGTGGGTTCTCCTCGCCGAAGATCTGCTTGCGCAGGGCCTTGAGGCGTTCGTCGATGGCGGCGTGACGCTGCTCCTCGTCGTCGACGCTGGCGAGCACCTCGGCGATCACCTTGTCCGACTCTTGCGCGTATTCGCGCAGTTGCTCTTCCTCGCCAGGCGTCGGCGCTTGCTGCTGGACGGAGGCGTTGTCCTTGAGCGCCATCCAGATCTCGAAGTCGAGCGCCTCGCGGCGCCTGGCATCGGCCTCCACATAGGGCGTCAGACGCTGGATCTCCTCGAAGGTCTGGCGCGGATCGGCGCCGACCGCCACCTCGCGCTTGAGCTGTTCGATCAGACCTTCGGCGGCCTGCTTGCGTTCGATCTCGGACATCTGCCCGGCGTTGCGGCCGAACTCGCCGAGTTGCTGTTCCAGGTTGTCGGGAGCGGTGGCTGTATTCATCTCGGGGGCTCGGGAAGGAATGGAAGGTTTTGCCGCCGGTGTGGCCTGCGGGGGAGACGCGAAGGGCGCGACGGGCGCCGGCTCCGATGGGTAAAACAACAGGACGGCGCCGATGGCCGTGCCGCAGAGCAGCAGGGCCAGCAAGGTCCAGGTCAGGGTAGGTCTCATGCGATGGACTCCTCGCTTCAGGTCGCTGCGATGTCGAGCAATGGATCGCTCCTGCTCGGCTTGCCGGTCTCGACGTGTCCGGCCAGGCGGCGGAGATAGTTGGCTTCCGTATTGCTGGCGGTCACGCTGAGGTCGTACCAGCCCTGGCTGCTGCGTAACAGCCACACTTCACTGATCGCCTGGTTCGGTTCGAGTTCATAGCGACGGCTGCCCTCCCGGGTATAGGCCGGGTTCGGCGTCACCGTCACGCTGCACGGCAGGCGGCCGAGATTGCGGATGTTCAACTGCAGGTTGCCGTTGCGTTGATAGGTGACCGATACCTCGGGCCGCGCCATCTGCGCGGCGAGATGCAGGTTGCCGTGGAACTCGCGGAAGAAGCCGTTGGGGCCGTGCACCTCGAAGGCGTAGCGGCCGTTGGCGTCGAGCAGGTCGTCGAGTTCGTCGTTGAGGGTCCGGCCCAGTTCCTCTCCGCTTTCCTGGACCACCGGATAGCTGGTCACGGTATAGAAGCGCGGATTGCCGACTTCCCGCGGCTGCACCTGGAATACCGCAGCGGAGTGTCCCTGCGGATTGCCCGGCAGGCTCATGCCGTCGTTGCCCAGGGTCAGGCGCAGCTTGCCGGTGGCGATGTCGAGGGCCAGCGTGGCGTGCAACTGGTAGGGCACCGCGAGGGTAGGGCGCTGGCCCTTTTCCTGGCCGGGCAGGCTCTTGGGCTCGTAGGACCAGTACTTGGGGCTGGGCCGGTAGAACTGCTGCCAGTAGGCGTCCTCCTTGCGCGCGTCGCTCTGCGGGACGTTGGTCAGGTCGGGGGCGACCTGGGTATCGCCTGCGCCCTGGAAGTCGAACAGCGAAGTCAGGTCGCCGCAGACGGCACGCCGCCAGGGCGAGATGTTTTCCTCGACGACGCCGAAGCGGCGTTCGAGGAAGCGCAGCACCGAGGTATGGTCGAACACTTCGGCGCTGACCTTGCCGCCCTTCGACCAGGGCGAGATGGCGATCAGCGGGACGCGGTGGCCGAGCCCGATGGGCAGCCCGCTGGATGCCTCGATCTCGCCGGCGGTGCTGACCGTGGAAAGGCCGACGCCATCCTTCCACGGCGGCACCGGGGCGCTGGCGTGGTCATAGAAGCCGTCGCCCTCGTCGTAGTTGAGGATGAACACGGTCCTGGCCCAGACCTCGGGGTTGCTGGTCAGCGCGTCGAGCACCCGGGTCACGTAGTACTCGCCGAACGAGGGGCCCCACCAGGGATGCTCGCAGTAGCAGTAGGGCGCGACGATCCAGGACACCTGCGGCAGCGTGTTCTCCTGCACATCCTTGCGCAACTGATCGACGCCGCGGGCGAGCATGGCGCGCTGCCAGAGGTCCGAATCGCGCGGAGCGTTCTTGAAGTTCCTGAACCAGGCGAGGGCGTTGCAGTCGTAGTTGTTCTGCTCCTGGAGCCGGTATTTCCAGTAGGCGTCGACGTACAGGTACCAGAGTGACGAGGAGCGGTAGCCGCCTTCCTGGTAGACCCGCCAGTCCACGCCAGCGGCGCTTAGCCGCTCGGGATAGGTGGTCCAGTCCACCGTGCCGCTGGTGCCGATGGTGCCGTCGCCCATGTCGTTGCCGATGTGTACGTCCTTGCCGTCGCCGCTGGGGGCGGCGCGTCCGCTCATGTGGTAGAGGCGGTTCGGATTGGTCGGGCCCATCATCGACTGGTGGTAGGCCTCGCACAGGGTGAAGGCGTCGGCCAGGGCGTAGTAGTAGGGAATGTCGCCGCGCTTGAAGTAGCCCATGGCTTCGGGGTACTGCACCGCCATCCACTTGTCGTTGCGGCCCTGGTTCCAGATCGCGTGGAAGGCCGACCATTCATGGTTCTGCGAACTCACCCACTGGGCGCTGGTGACTTTGGTATCCCAGTGATAGGGGGAGAACTCGTACTTGTAGTTCTGGTACCAGACCGGCTTGCCGTCCTGGCGCTTGAGCGCGCGAGGGTCGTTGAAGCCGCGGACGCCGTTGAGGTGGCCGAAGTAGTGATCGAAGCTGCGGTTCTCCTGCATCAGGATGACCACGTGCTGGACGTCCTGGATGGTTCCGGTGCGGATGTCCGGCTCGACGGCCAGGGCGCGCCGGAGCGTCTCCGGGAACAGCCCGGAAAGGCCGGCCAGGGTAGCGGCCTGGGCGCCGTGCTTGAGAAAGGTTCGACGGCGGAATTTCCAGTTTTCGGTCATCGTTTTATTTCCCGGGTGGTTTTTTGATTTCCATCAATCTGCGTACTTCTTGTTTCGAGATGATTAATCGTCTTCGCTGTTTTTCCGGCAGGGAATACAGCGAGTCGATGGTTTCATGGCGATAATTTATCGGTTGATCCCGAAAGCGACTTCGATATGATCTTGAGCGACAACTTGAGAAGTTTTTCGGGATAAAAACAAAGGGCATGGAAATGGAGTTCCATGCCCTTGTCGGCTGAATGAAAGGTCACTTTTTCATGTGTTTTAAATCACATTTTATTTGACGACTTTCATGCGTCATAAAGTTGGCTGGCGAATCTCGCAACCTTGGCTGGAGCCCGCTAGGGAGTGGTGCCGAGCACCTCGAAGGAGCGGGTCGAGCCGCCGATTTCGCTGATCTTCTGGGTCCAGAAGTTCTTCGCGTTGCCATAGTGCCTGATGTAGTAATGGCCGGGCTCGGTCCCTGGCGGAATGGACCAGCTGATAGTCGCTTTCGAGGCAGATATACCCACTCTCTCCCAGTGGTATTGAGTATCCCAGTCATTATCGGTGGCAACGGTCACGGGCGTCTGTTTGCCATCCTTGCCGATATTCACCACTTCCAGGAAAGTCTTCTCGGTGCGCAAGTCATTCTTCGGATGTCCGGTCACGAAAGCGACGGTCACCTTGTCGCCGATGCGATAACTTTCCCTGGGTTGTTGCAACACGTCGCCGAAGGACTTGCCGATATAGGGATCGTCGGCCACTACTCCGGTCTGGAAGTTCATCTGGCAGCAGGACAGGTCCGGCGCTATCGCCGAGGTTTCCACCGGCAGGCGTTCGCGCAGCGCCACTGCCATGTCGACGAACAACTGCTGGTAGGCGGCCTGGGTCCAGGGGCCGTAGAGGGTCGAGCCGCCTTCGTATTCCTGGGCGGCGTATTCCTCGCGGGTGGTGACGTAGCTGGCATAGGCATTCGCGTAGCCATTGAAGACCACATGGCGGATACCGGCCGCTTCGCTGGCCGCCTGCACCGCGCGGCGGATCCGCACCCCGGCCATCACGGTGAACTCGGCGGGGGCGCCGAGCAGTTCCAACTGGCCGATGCGGAACATCTGGATCGGCAGCACCGTCGGCGTCCAGGGGTAGGGTTTCTTGTTGCCGGTGTCGGCGAGGATGGTCTTTTCCGCCTGGCATTGCACCAGTTCCTGCGGCGGCACGCCGGTGAGCAACCCGCCAAGGGCCGAGAGGAACGGATTGTTGCCTTCATCCAGCCCCAGCGGGCCTGGACCGTCTTCGGTGCTACCGGCGGCCAGACTGGTGCCGATGGCCGCGGTGCACAACTGGCGCGGCTGGCCGTCGGTGAACTCCGGGCGGATTGGCAGGCGGGTGAAGTCGACGAAACGGAAGCGCGAATCCAGTTCGCCGAGCACCTCCTCCTGAGCCTGGCCGGCGATCTCGTAGGCCTTGGCGAATTGGCGCAGACCGATCTCGCGGGTGTTGTCGAACTCGTTGTCGAAGGGACCGGAGCCGGGCTTCAGGTTCAGGTTGGGCGACAGGTTGCCGGCATTGGTCTGGGCGAAGGCGGCGACGAAACCGCTCTTGCGGCTGACGTCGTGCTCCCAGTGATAGGAGGCGTAGCCCTTGTTGTCCGGCGAGATCAGATGGTTGGCGTTGGTCATCGAGGTGCTGTGCACCGGGAACCAACTGATCGCGCCGGCCAGCTCGCCGTTGGCGTCGACGAAGCTGAGCACGCTCATCTGCGAGTCGATGCCATCCTCGTAGCCGGCGATGTCCGGATTCTTCAGGTGCGACAGCAGCGAGCGGTTGCGGCTGGCGTTGCGCAGCTCGCCGCTGCCGTAGAACAGGCGGCCGGGCTGCAACCTGGCCTGGGCCCGCTCGATGGAGCGGACGATGCCGTCGACGATGGCGTTGAAGGTCTTTTCCTGGAAGCCGAGCACCGACAGGTTGTACATCGCGTAGTGGGAGAAGCCGCCCGGACCGGAGTGGGTGTGGGTGGCGGCGAGCATCACGTTGTTCTCGTCGTAGACACCGGGGTACTTCGCCTTGAGCCGGGCCAGGACCTTCAGGTGCACGGCCTGGAAGATCATCCCCAGGTCGGTGTTGACGTAGACCAGGCGACGGCCGCTGGCCGCTTCCTCGATCACGAAGGCACGCGCCCACTGGCGCATGTGGATGCCGGCGGTCTTCTGTTCGAGGGAGGAGTAACCCATCATGCCGACTTCGGCGGCTTCGCCGGTGATGTCCGCCTTGCCCAGGCCGAAGCGGTAGGGCAGGTCGTCGGCCGTGGCAGGCATGGAGAGCGCCAGCAGGACGCAGGACAGCAAGAGCGCGGTGAATGCGGAACGTGACATGGCGACCCTCTTCTTGTTTTCCGCCGCTGGGCGGGCTGGGGACGGTGGTCATCGAAAGCGGGCCGGAGCCTGCCTCGCCTGGTTGCCACTGTAGTGCCAGGGTGGCGGCGTCGAGGGGGGGCGTAGCGGACAGGAAGGGGGTGAGCGCCGGCCATCCTGCATGGACGGCAAGGCAGGGGGGTAAAAAAAGGCCGCCTGCGTGGGGAAGCACCGGCGGCCAGTCGGTTCGGCAGCGTCGAGCCGGTCTGCAAGGGCTGGCGCAGGTCTCGGCTGCGGCCTGCGCCGACGCTCCCGAGGGCATTCGTAGTGTGCCCGACGCCGGCTGTCAGGGCGCTGACGCCCGCCTGACAATGCCGACAGCGGACACCGGGCGCATGCTTATTTCACCAGCGCCTTCTCGCCTTCCTCGCGGACCCAGAACAGGGTGGCGCCGGCGACGGCGGCGGGCATCATGACCAGGTTGACCAGCGGGATCAGCAGCGCCAGGTAGGTCATCCCGCCGAAACCCATGCACGCCCAGCGCTTGCTGCGCAGCCAGGCGAGCATCTCGTTCCAGCCGAGCTTGTGGTTGTCCGCCGGATAGTCGATGTACTGCACCGCCATCATCCAGATGCCGAAGAGGATCCACAGCGGCGTGGCGATCAGGTTGACCCCGGGCACGAAGCTCAGCACCAGCAGCACCAGCGCGCGCGGCAGGAAGTAGGCGAGCTTGCGCATCTCGCGACCCATGGTGCGCGGGATCATCGCCAGCAGTTCGGCCCAGCTGAACGGCGGGAAGTCGTCGCGGCCGCGAACCACCACCTCGACCTTTTCCGAGAGGAAGCCGTTGAACGGCGCGGAGATGATATTGGCGACCATGGTGAAGGTGAAGAACACGATCACCAGCACCAGCAGGACGAACAGCGGCCAGACGATGTACTGCAGGAAGCTCAGCCAGTCGGGCAGGCTGGGCATCAGCAGGTCGACCCAGTGGCTGAACTGCTGCATCGCGAAGCCGATCAGCAGGGCGAACACCAGCAGGTTGAGGGTCAGGGGGATCAGCACGAACAGGCGCAGGCCGGGACGCATGATCAGCTTCAGGCCTTCGCCGAGGTATTGCGGGCCGCTCAGGGCTGGCATAGGGAATGGTTCTCCGATGGGATGCGGGCTGAAACCTTAGCAGACTGGCGAAAGCCCGCGACAGAGCCTGTTTGACCGCGCATTTCAGGCTGGCGCCTGGTACAGGCAATAGTGGTTGCGCTGGCGCTTGGCCTGGTACATGGCGCTGTCGGCGGCACGGACCAGTCCTTCGGCATCGCCGGCATGCCGCGGGTAGAGAGCGATGCCGATGCTCGGGGTGACGAAGTCGATGCGTTCGCCATTCAGCGCGATCGGTTGGACCAGCGCCGCCAGCAGGCGTTCTGCGAGGCGCTGCGGATTGTTTTCCTGGCTGTCCTCGAGGAGCACGGCGAATTCGTCGCCGCCCAGGCGGTAGGCCTTGTCCGGCTGCCGCAGGGTGCTGCGTACCCGTTCGGCGACGGTCCTGAGGAGGGCATCGCCGATGTCGTGGCCGAAGCGGTCGTTGACCTCCTTGAAGCGGTCCAGGTCCAGGTACAGCAGCGCCAGTTCGCTTCCGCCGGAGCCGGCGCGAAGCAACGCCTGGCCGAGCTGTTCGTCGAAGGCCTTGCGGTTGCCCAGGCCGGTCAGCGGGTCGCGGTAGGCCATTTCCAGCAATTGCTGCTGGTAGGCGATCTGGTCGCTGACGTCGCGGACGATGCCGCGGTAGCCCCGTAGTTCGCCCTGCAGGTCGTGGATCAGCGAAACCGTGGCCTCGAAGTAGCCGAGGCTGCCGTCGGCGCGCTGCAGGGGGATGGCGAAGGTCTTGCCTGCGCCGCTCTGCATGGCGCGCTGGAAGGGTTGGCGGGCACGCGCCAGGTCGTCTTCGCCGAGCAGTTCGTAGTAGGGATGGCCGATCAGCGTTTCGCGCGTCTGGCCGAGCAGTTGGCAGAGCGCGGGGTTGACGGTGAGGATCACGCCGTCGACGTCCATTTCGAAGTAGCCGTCGCGCATCGACTGGAGGATCGCCCGGTCGCGCGCCTCGCTGTGTTCCAGGCGCTCGAGCATCTGGTTCATCTCGCCCGCCAGTTGTCCCAGCTCGTCGTTGCCGAAGTCGCTCAGGCGTATCGAGTGGGCGTTGCGTCCGACTTCGGCGACCTCCCGGTTGAGCCGTTGGACCCGGCGCAGGACCCACAGCTCCAGGGCCAGGTAGCCGACCAGGAAAGCGCCCAGCGCGACCAGCAGGGAGGCGCCGAGGAAGAAGTTGATGGCCTTCTCGCCCTGGATGTAGAGCAGGCGTTTCTTGGTGATGTCGAAGCGCAGCTGCGGCTCGCCGCTGGAACTCAGGTACTGCACCGAGACCTGCTGGACATGTTCGCCGATGAACCGCCGTGGGCTGAGCAGGGCCTGGTTGTGGGTACTGCCGCTGCGGCTGCGCAGCGGCTTCCAGGTGGCGTCGGTGGCGATGTTGGGCATCGGTTGCAGGTCGGCCTGCATCTGTTCGCGGAGGTTGGCCAGGCGTTCCCGGTCAAGGAAGTAGCCGGCGAGGATCGCGCCCTTCGCCGGCGCGCTACCCTGGTTGTTGCTGATAGGCACGCTGACCAGCAGGGTCGGCAGGTTGTCGACCAGCAGCAGCTCGCTCAGGCTGTGGTCGGTGCGTCCGCGAAAGTCCAGCGCGCCGAGGCGGATGGCGCGTTGCTGCAGTGCCTCGAGCAGGGCCTGGTCGCTCGCCGAGGGGGCGCCGAAGAGCACGCGCTGGTCGGGCGCGGGCGGGGACCACTGCTTCAGTTGCAGGTGACCCCGGTCGTCGAGGAACAGGACGAAGTCGAATCCCAGGTCGTCGAGCATCTCGTGGTCGAGGTTTTCCTGTTCGAAGGTCTCGTTGGGGCGCTGGATGAAGTCGTAGCTGGCATCCCACCAGGCGTAGGTGCGAACGATGTCCAGGTGGCGCTTCAACTCGAAGTCCAGCCGGTTGTGCAGGACGGTGGCGCCCTCTTGCAGGCGTTGCTGGTCCTCTCGGTCGAAACGGCTCAGCAGGATGCTTTCCGACAAGAGCCAGATACCGCCGAGACTGGCGGCCAGCAACGGCAGGAACAGCCAGAGCAGGCGTGTGCGTAGGGGCATGCGGTGAGGACGGGTAATGGGCGACAGCATGAGTCTAGCCGCAGGTTGAGAGCATAGGCTGACTCTATCGTGCGAATTGAAATTCGACATTTCAATGCATCGTCGTGGCTGGGTAACCTGCGCTGCATATTCTTCCGGGAGCCTGGCGTCGCCGGGCGGAACCCAACCTTCTAGGAGCCTCGCGATGAGCGTACTGGTCAACAAGCAAGCCCCCGATTTCACTGCCGCCGCGGTCCTCGGCGACGGTTCCATCGTCGATGCCTTCCAGCTTTCCAGCCTGCGCGGCAAGTACGTCGTACTGTTCTTCTGGCCGCTCGACTTCACTTTCGTCTGCCCCTCGGAAATCATTGCCCACAACAACCGCATGGATAAGTTCCGCGAGCTGGGCGTCGAGGTGGTCGGTGTCTCCATCGACTCGCAGTTCACCCATCACGCCTGGCGCAGCACGCCGGTGGAGAAGGGCGGCATCGGCGCGGTCGAGTTCACCATGGTCGCCGACGTCAAGCACGAGATCACCCGCGCCTACGGCATCGAGCACGAGGACGGCGTGGCCTTGCGTGCTTCGTTCCTGATCGACCGCGCCGGGGTGGTCCAGCACCAGGTGGTGAACAACCTGCCGCTGGGGCGCGAGGTGGACGAGATGGTGCGCCTGGTCGAGGCCCTGCAGTTCACCGAGGAACACGGCGAGGTCTGCCCGGCCGGTTGGCGCAAGGGCCAGAAAGGCATGAAGGCGAGCGCCGAGGGCGTGGCCTCGTACCTGGCCGAGAACGCCGAGGCACTGTGATCCCGCTGCCGGGCGCGAAGTGTGCCCGACCGACCTTTTTCCGGGGCGACCGCTCCTTCCAAGCCTTCCCCATGTGCTTTGGTGGCCCCGTTTTTATTCGCGCCGACGCTGATGTCGGCAGGAGTCCGACGAGATGCCCGATACCCTCCGCCACGCCCGAGTGATCATTCTCGGTTCCGGTCCCGCCGGTTACAGCGCGGCTGTCTACGCCGCGCGCGCCAACCTCAAGCCGCTGCTGATCACCGGCATGCAGGCCGGTGGCCAGTTGACCACCACCACCGAGGTCGACAACTGGCCGGGCGATCCCCACGGCCTGACCGGCCCGGCACTGATGCAGCGGATGCAGGAGCACGCCGAGCGCTTCGAGACCGAGATCGTCTTCGACCACATCCATGCCGTGGACCTGGCCGGCAAGCCGTTCACCCTGCGCGGCGACAATGGCACCTACACCTGCGACGCACTGATCGTCGCCACCGGTGCCAGCGCGCGCTACCTGGGGTTGCCGTCGGAGCAGGCGTTCATGGGCAAGGGCGTGTCGGCCTGCGCCACCTGCGACGGTTTCTTCTACCGCAACCGCGAAGTGGCGGTGATCGGCGGCGGCAATACCGCTGTCGAAGAGGCCCTGTACCTGGCCAACATCGCCAGCCGGGTGACCCTGGTGCATCGTCGCGAGACCTTCCGCGCCGAGAAGATCCTCCAGGACAAGCTGCAGGCGCGGGTCGCCGAAGGCAAGATAGTGCTCAAGCTCAACGCCGAGGTCGATGAGGTGCTTGGCGACACGATGGGCGTCACCGGAGTGCGCCTGAAGAACCGCGATGGTGGCAGCGAGGAGATCGCCGTGGATGGCATGTTCGTCGCCATCGGCCATACTCCCAATACCTCGCTGTTCGAAGGGCAACTGGCCCTGAAGGACGGCTACCTGGTGGTCAACGGCGGGCGCGAAGGCAACGCCACCGCGACCAACGTACCGGGTGTGTTCGCCGCCGGCGACGTGGCCGACCACGTCTACCGCCAGGCGATCACCTCGGCCGGCGCCGGCTGCATGGCCGCGCTGGATGTGGAGCGCTATCTCGATTCGCTCTGATGAGAAGACAGCCCTGAGTGCTGCGTGCAAGGAAGGCCCCGCTTCGGCGGGGCTTTTCTTTGTCCGTTCGGAAAGCCGCGGGCAGTGGGTCGTCCGGTTACGCATCCGCCGACGGCGGACATCGGGGCCGAGCGGCGTACCGGCAGAACACGACTTAAGGACGGCGGACTGCGAATAGAGCAATTGCTCTAGCCGGCCTAGAATCCAGACGCTTCATCCTTCCCACGACAAGACAATAGAAGGAGCGTCATCCATGTTTCTCAGCCCTAGCGCGATCTGCCTGCTCGGCCTGATCGCCTGGACCCTGTTGCTGGTCTTCCTGCTGGTCAGCCAGCGCGGCCTGCTGGTACTCGGCGGGCGGATGGCGGTGAACGCCTTCGCCGCCGATGGCAGCAACACGCCTGGCGGTTTCGGCCAGCGGCTGGTGCGAGTCCATGCCAACTGCGTGGAGAACCTGCCGCTGCTGGCCGGCGCGCTGCTCTACGCGATCGCCAGCGGGCAGAGCAGCCTGACCGACCCGTTGGCGCCACTGGTGCTCGGCGCCCGGCTGTTCCAGTCGCTGATGCACCTGGTCAGCACCTCCGCGCTGTTCGTCTGGCTGCGTTTCGCCGGCTTCTTCGTGCAGTTGCTGGTGCTCGCCTGGTGGCTGCTGCTCCTCGCGGGGCTGGCCTAGCGGCGCCGGCTCAGTCGCCGGCGGCCAGTTGCTCGGCGAATACCTCGCGGTCGACGTTCGCTCCGCTGAGGATCAGGCCTACCTTCAGCCCCTTCAGGCGCTCGCGCTCCTGCCAGGCGGCGGCCAGCGCCGCCACCCCGGCGCCCTCGGCGACGTTGTGGGTGCTGGTGAAGCACAGGCGCATGGCCGCGCCGATCTCCCTGTCGCTGACCCGCACCAGGCGATCGGCGCCGGCCAGGATCATTTCCAGCGCGCTCGGGTCCGGCGTACTGCACGCCATGCCGTCGGCCAGGCGGGTGTCGACCGGGTGGCTGATCGCCGTGCCGGCCTCGAACGACAGGGCGTAGGCCGGCGCATGGGCGGACACCACGCCGACGATGCGGGTCTTCAGGCCCAGCGCGTCGCGCGCGGCGATCAGGCCGCAGATGCCCGAACCCATACCGATCGGCACGTAGACTTCGTCAAGGTCGGCCAGCGCGGCGAACAACTCCAGGCTGTAGCTGGCGACCCCGGCCACCAGCCAGGGATGGAACGCCGGAATCAGGTGCAGGCCTTCGTGCCGGGCGCGCTCGGCGGCGTATTCGCGGGAGGCCTGGAAGTCCTCGCCATGCTCGATCAGCTCCGCGCCGAGGCTGCGCATCGCCGCGTTCTTCTCGCGGCTGTTGCCGTGCGGCACGACGATGATCGGCTGGATGCCGTAGCGGCTCGCCGAGAAGGCCACCGACTGGCCGTGGTTGCCGCGGGTGGCGCTGATCACGCCGGCCGGCCGCTCATCCTGGTGCGCCAGGTGGTGGAAATACACCAGGCCGCCGCGCAGCTTGAAGGCCCCCACCGGCAGGTGGTTCTCGTGCTTCATCCACACTTCGCAACCCAGTGCCTCGCATAGCAGTGGCCAGCGTATCTGCGGCGTCGGCGGCAGGCTCTGGTGGACGATGGCGGCGGCTTGTTGGAGGGAGGCGAGAGAAAAAGGCATGCGTGGTTTCCCCGTGCTGGTGGTCGGACCAGCCTAGGGAGCGCACGGCAGATTGAACAGGCACACGTAGCCAGGGTTTCGCCGGGGGACTGTACCGTTGCGCGGATTCGCCGTCTCGCGGCGGGTGCCTGGCGGCGAAAACGACTGCCGCCCGGAGCGGGCGGCAGTCGAGGGCGTTACAGCAGGGTCCAGGCGTCCTGCCAGGCCATGCCCTTGCCCGGGGCGTAGTAGAGGTCCCAGCCCTTGCACCAGCCGGAGTTCGGGTAGGGCTTGCACTGGTAGCGCTTGCCATCGGCACCGCGCACTACGGTCCCGGCGTCGTATTGCTGCAGGCCTTGCGGATAGTCGAAGTCGACCTTGCCGTCGCCGCCCGGCTGCTCGCCGCCGCCCTCGACCGGCAGTTCGATGTCGACCTGGAAGCGGTAGCCGGCCTGGCGCACGTAGACCTGGTTGTCCTGCGAGCTGGCCACCGGGCTGACCGCCCCGTAGGCATCCAGCACGCCGACGTTGACCAGGGTGGAGTCCTGGTTGACCTTCTGCGCCAGCGCCAGCGGCCATTGCTTGGCACCGTTGTTGCCCTGGGCCAGGGTCAGGCTGTGACGCTGGGCGTCGCGGCCCTGGGCATCGAACAGACGCAGGGTGACGGTAGCACCGGCCGGCAGGTCCTGCTGCGCGCGCAGGTTGCCCAGCGCTTGCCAGGGGTTGGCGACGGCGCCGCTGAAGCTCACGTCGATGCAGGCGTAGAAGGCTTCCGGGCTGTCCGAGCGCTGCCAGACGTTATAGATCACATGCTTGCCGGTCTTGCCCTGGGGCAGCGGGCAGTTCATCCGGTAGGTGCCGTTCTCCAGCTTGACGCTGGTGATCGAGCAGAACGGCGCGGGTTCCAGGTCGCTCCAGGCCAGCGGCTTCTCGGGGTTGTAGCCGTCCTTGGTGATGTAGAAGTCGAAGTAGCGGGTCGCGTGCGGCGCGCTGGCCTTGTAGACGAACTGGAAGTTGCCGCTGGCGTCCGGCGCAATGGCAGTGCTGGGCCAGTCGCTGCGAGCCAGGTTCAGGCCCTTGAACAGTGCCTTGCCGGCGCCGCAGAGCTGGCCGTCGGGGACCACCGCCTGGTGGTTGCCGTTGGCGTTGCCCTGGTTGACGCCATTCCAGTCGTACAGCGCCTGGGTGCCGCCGGCGGCGACGGCGGCCTTGCAGGCGGCCGACTTGGGATTCTCCGGACCTTCGAGGAAGCAGCCGTAGACCCGACTGGGCGGCGTTTCCATCGAGCCGTGGGCATGGGCTGCCTGGGGCAGGAACAGGGCGAGGGTGAGTGGCAGGAGTGCCAGGGTGGCTGAGTAGTGTTTCATGACAAGTCCTTTTTTCCAGAACCGGATTCATTTCGAAGCGGGCTGATCCTAGCCCTCGGTGCCGGTTTGAGGTCCCTACCAAATGTGACGGGCCGGTCAGATTCGCTACCCATTCCTGATGGATGTCGCGGAATGCAAAGCGGTCGGCACCCGCACTGTGAGCCGGTAGAGGCAGGCAAAGGGCCGCCATGGGGGCGGGGAAGGGAAGCCGGCGGGAAGGTGGCGGACCTGTCAGAACGATCAGTGTCCGCGCCCGGCCGCAGCCGGGCGGGAAGGGAACTAGACCTGGCTGCCGAGCTGTTCGGCGCGACGCAGCCAGCCCTGGCGCTGTTCCTCGCTGGAACTGCGCATCGGCGCGAACTCTTCCAGGCGGCGGGTGGCGATGCCACAGGCGCCGAGCACGCTGCGCACCATCTGCCGGTGCGCCGGCGGGCCCTTGAGGAAGCGCAGCCGCGACAGCGGCTGGTCGTGGCAGACCAGCAGGTCGGCGCTGCGCCCGCCCAGCAGTTGCTCCCAGTCCTTGTCCTGGGTGCCGCGGTAGCGGAAGGCGAAGCCCGGCTGCAGGGCGCGGTCGAAGAAGCCCTGCAGCAGCGCCGGCAGGCCGCCCCACCAGACCGGGTAGACGAACACCAGGTGCTCGGCCCAGTGGATCTGCCGCTGCGCTTCCAGCAGGTCGGGTTCGAGCACCTGGCTCTGTTCGTAGCCTTCGTGGAGGATCGGGTCGAAGGCTAGTTCGCCCAGCTTCAGTTCGCGCACCACGTGATCCTTGCTGCGCGCGCCCTGGGCGTAGCATTCGGCGAGCAGGTGGCAGAAGCTCTTGCGCTTGGGCGAGCCGACGAGCAGCAGGATGCGCTTGCCGTCGCCTTCCAGCGGGGTGGCGCCGGTCTTGGCGGTTTCAACCATGGTGGCCGGCCTCCAGCATCTGCTCCGGCCGTACCCATTCGTCGAACTGCGCTTCGTCCAGGTAGCCCAGCTGCAGCGCCGCGGCGCGCAGGGTGGTGCCTTCGGCGTAGGCCTTCTTGGCGATTTCGGCGGCCTTGTCGTAGCCGATGTGCGGGTTCAGTGCGGTGACCAGCATCAGGCCGCGCTCCAGCAGGTCGGCCATGCGCTGGGCGTCCGGCTCCAGGCCGGCGACGCAATGCTTGTTGAAGTTGCGGCAGCCGTCGGCGAGCAGGCGGATGGACTCCAGCAGGTTGTAGACGATCACCGGCTTGAACACGTTGAGTTGCAGATGGCCCTGGCTGGCGGCGAAGGAAATCGTGCTGTCGTTGCCCATGACCTGGCAGGCCAGCATCGACAGCGCCTCGCACTGGGTCGGGTTGACCTTGCCGGGCATGATCGAGCTGCCCGGCTCGTTGGCCGGCAGCTTCACCTCGGCGAAGCCGGCGCGTGGGCCTGAGCCGAGCAGGCGCAGGTCGTTGGCGATCTTCATCAGGGCCACCGCCAGGCTCTTCAGGGCGCCGGAGAGGATGACCAGCGGCTCGTGGCCGGCCAGGGCGGCGAACTTGTTCGGCGCGGCGACGAAGGGCAGGCCCGATTCGGCGGCGATTTCCGCGGCGATGGCGTCGGCGAAGCCCTTCGGCGCGTTGAGCCCGGTGCCCACCGCGGTGCCGCCCTGGGCCAACTGGTAGACCGCCGGCAGCGCCGCGCGGATGGCGCGCTCGGCGTAGTCGAGCTGGGCGACGAAGGCCGAGAGTTCCTGGCCGAAGGTGATCGGCGTGGCGTCCATCAGGTGGGTGCGCCCGGTCTTGACCAGGCTGGCGTGCCGCGCCGACTGTTCGGCGAGACCGCCGGAAAGCTCGGCGATGGCCGGCAGCAATTGTTCGTGCACGGTCTTGGCGGCGGCGATGTGCATGGCGGTGGGGAAGCTGTCGTTGGAACTCTGCGCGCGGTTGACGTGGTCGTTGGGATGCACCGGCGACTTGCCGCCGCGCGGATTGCCGGCCAGTTCGTTGGCGCGGCCGGCGATCACCTCGTTGACGTTCATGTTGGTCTGGGTGCCGCTGCCGGTCTGCCAGACCACCAGCGGGAAGTGTTCGTCGTGGCGGCCTGCGAGGACCTCGTCGGCGGCCTGTTCGATCAACCGGGCGACTTCCGGCGGCAGTTCGCCGAGGTGGTCGTTGACCCGCGCGGCGGCTTTCTTGATCAGCGCCAGGGCGTGGATCACGGCGAGCGGCATGCGCTGGCCGCCGATGGCGAAGTTCTCCAGCGAGCGCTGGGTCTGGGCGCCCCAGTAGGCGTCGTCGGGCACCTCGATGGTGCCCAGGCTATCGGTTTCGGTCCGGCTCATGAGTGTTCTCCAGGGTGCGTATCCGGCAGTTTAGGCCTTCGCTCCCGCCTTGGGTTCCGCTGCCGTCGCTTCCTCGTGGGCATTTTTCGCCGCGCTGCGGGTCGGAAATAGATTGCCCGCCGCCGGCGTCACCAGCGCGCGCGGGTCGAACCGATCCAGCCGAGGGCGCCGTCCACCGGCACGCAGTCGCCGTCGTCGTGGCGCAGGGTGCCGTTGAAACGGCCGAACCACTGGCGGGTATTGGCATAGAACAGGCCGACGCTGGGCCGCGCCTGGTGCAGCTGTTCGGGACGGAAGAGCAGCTCGACGCGACCGCAGGCGCTGTCCAGGCGCCATTCGGCCAGCGGGTCGCGAGGCTCGCGGATGTGCACGTCGTCGAGCACGCGGCTGAGCTTGCCGCCGAACCACAGGGCGTTCTCGCGCAGGTCGCTGGCTTCGGTCCAGCCGGTGCCGAAGTTGCCGGCGATGCCGCCGGGGGCGGCGAAGGCGGCGCGGGTCCAGTAGGTATGCAGCGGCCAGACGCCGCGGCCGAAGTCCAGCGCGGCGAAGCTCTGGCCCGCCTGGCAGTCGTAGCGCCGGCGGCCGAGTTGCAGGCAGCCGCTGATCGGCAGGCCGAGCTGGCGGCTACAGGCATGGAAGGTGTGTTCGCCCATCGGCACCACCAGGTTCACCGACTCCAGGTGCGACGGTCGTCGCACTTCCAGCGCCAGCTCCAGCGGCAGGCCGCCGAGGTCCGGGGCCTGGCCGGTGACGCGCAGGCGCCCGGGCTGTTCGTCGAAGCGCAATTGCAGGCGGGGATGCTCGAAGGCATGGCTGGCCTGCGGCTCGTCGGGCAACTGGCAGCCGAGGCCGAAGAAGCGGATCTGCGTGTGCGCTACCGCCTGGCCGCTGTCCAGGTCGAGGAAATAGGCGGCGCCGTAGGTCAGGTAGTCGAGGTCGGCGATGGTCAGCGAGAGCATCCAGCCGGGGCTGACGATGCACCAGTGGTTCCAGCGCTTGCGCCGGCCGAAGTGGCCGGGGATGTGGCAGAGCACCCGCGGCCGGGCGGACCAGCCGACCGCCCGGGGATCGAGCCGGCCGTGGCTGTCGCAGAGGTTGCGCAGGGGCGGGGGCGATACGGCGAGGGTATCGGCGGCGGTTCCGTTCATCTAACACATCCATGTGACAGGCTGACGCAAGCATGCCGGCTGCGGAAGGAAGGCGGCAAGTACCCACTACAGAACTGATAGTAGACGGCATGGAGCGGGCGGGCGCCGGATAGGATTCTCCCGATATTCGGCGCCGCGCTTGAGCGGATTTCGAACTTAGGCGCAGAATGTCGGGTCCCACGGACACATCTACCCAACCTCAAGGATTTTCCATGACCCGTCTTCGCCTCATCGGCAGCGCCGTGCTGCTCAGCCTCAGCTCCATGGCCATGGCCGATTCCGCCAGCCAGGCCGAGCAATTCCTCAAGCTGGTCCATGCCGACAAGCTGACGGTCCCGGTCTATGCCCAGGTGCAGCAGATGCTGGCCCAGCGCTTCGCCCAGGCCAAGGCGCCGGAGAGCAAGAAGGCGGTTCTCGAGCGTTACCAGGCCAAGGCCAATGCCGAACTGGACCGCGCCATCGGCTGGGACAAGATCAAGCCCGAGCTGATCAAGCTCTACACCACCAACTTCACCGAGTCCGAGCTGAAGGACCTGAATGCCTTCTACCAGTCGCCGCTGGGCAAGAAGGTGCTGGAGAAGATGCCGCGCCTGACCGCCGAATCCGCCCAACTGACCCAGGCCAAGCTGCAAGGCGCCGTCGAGCCGGTGAACAAGCTGATGGCCGACATGGACAAGGAACTCGGCGTCGCCGCGCCGGCCCAGAAGAAAAAGTGAGTTGTGATTCGCGATGAGCATGCGTGACCGTATCCAGACCGCCCTGCAGCCCCTCGATCCGCAACACGTCGAGGTGCTCGACGAGAGCCACATGCACAGCCGCGGGCTGGAGACCCACTTCAAGGTGGTGCTGGTCAGCCCGCAGTTCGCCGGGTTGAACGCGGTGAAGCGGCACCAGAAGGTATATGCCACCCTCGGTGGGTTGATGGGCGAGTTCCACGCCCTGGCGCTGCATACCTTCACCCCTGAGGAGTGGAGCCAGGCTGCGGTGCCGTCCTCGCCGACCTGCCGCGGCGGGAGCAAGCACGACATACCCTGAGACGGCGTCCGTCGCGGCGGGGTGCAGAGCCTGCCCCTGCTGCGCTAGACTACGCACCCAGCGCCGGCCTTCCGCCGGCGTTGTCGTTTCCATGGCGCCAGCGGCTGGCGCTTTTCGTTCCGGTCCGCCCTTTACGCGGGCGACCACCTGGAGGCTATATCCCCATGACATCCATCGTCGTGGCGGCGCTGTACAAGTTCGTGACTCTCGACGATTACGTGGCGCTGCGTGAACCCCTGCTGCAAACCCTGCTCGACAACGGTGTGAAAGGCACCTTGCTGCTGGCCGAGGAAGGCATCAACGGCACCGTCTCCGGTAGCCGCGAAGGCATCGATGCGCTGTTCGCCTGGCTGCGCAGCGATCCCCGGCTGGCCGATATCGAGCACAAGGAATCCTACTGCGACGAACAGCCGTTCTACCGCACCAAGGTCAAGCTGAAGAAGGAAATCGTCACCCTCGGCGTGCCTGGCGTCGATCCGAACAAGCAGGTCGGCCAGTATGTCGAGGCGAAGGACTGGAATGCCCTGATCAGCGATCCGGAAGTCCTGCTGATCGATACCCGCAACGACTACGAGGTGGCGATCGGCACCTTCGAGGGCGCGGTCGATCCGAAGACCAGGTCGTTCCGCGAGTTCCCCGAGTACATCAAGGCCCACTACGACCCGGCGCGGCACAAGAAGGTGGCGATGTTCTGCACCGGCGGCATCCGCTGCGAGAAGGCTTCCAGCTACATGCTCGGCGCCGGTTTCGAGGAGGTCTTCCACCTCAGGGGCGGCATCCTCAAGTACCTCGAAGAGGTGCCGCAGGAACAGAGCCTGTGGCGCGGCGACTGCTTCGTATTCGACAACCGCGTGACCGTGCGCCACGATCTTAGCGAGGGCGAGTACGATCAGTGCCACGCCTGCCGCAACCCGGTCTCGCTGGAGGACCGCCAGTCCGAGCACTACGTGCCCGGCATCAGCTGTCCGCACTGCTGGGACTCGCTGAGCGAGAAGACCCGCGCCGGCGCCCGCGAGCGGCAGAAACAGATCGAACTGGCGCGGCAGCGCAACCAGCCGCACCCGCTCGGTCGCGATCCGCGCCAGTCCACGCTGGAGAACTGAACCTTGGCCAAGGCCCGCCTGCTGTACGTGATGGACCCCATGTGCTCCTGGTGCTGGGGCTTCGCCCCGGTCGCCGAGGCGCTGTCCCGGCAGGCGGCCGCCGACGGCGTCGCTTTTCACCTGGTAGCCGGTGGCCTGCGCGCCGGCCACGGCGCGGCGCTCGACCCGAATACCCGCGGCTACATCCTCGGCCACTGGCAGACCGTGCAGCAGACCACCGGCCAGCCGTTCCGCTTCGACGACGCGTTGCCCGAAGGCTTCGTCTATGACACCGAGCCGGCCTGCCGGGCCCTGGTGGCGGCGCGCAGCCTCGACGAGGAAAGCGCCTGGCCGCTGGTGAGGGCGATCCAGCGGGCGTTCTACGCCGAGGGTCGCGATGTCACCCAGGCGGCGGTGCTCGCCGACCTGGCGGAAGCGGTGGGAATTCCACGCATCGAGTTCGCCGCGGTCTTCGACAGCGGCGAGGCGCGTGACGCCACCGCCGCCGATTTCGCCTGGGTCCAGGATCTTGGCATCGCCGGGTTCCCGACCCTGCTGGCCGAGCGCAACGGCCAACTGGCGTTGCTCACCAACGGCTACCAGCCGCTTGCCGAACTTTCACCCTTGCTCGGCCGCTGGCTGGAACGGGGCCGGCATGAGTGAGCGCGGAGACCGCCTGAGCTGGGCGGAGATTCGTCGACTCGCACTGCGCCACAAGAAAGCCCTGTTGCTCGCCAACCTGGTGGCGGTGCTGGCCACCCTCTGCACCGTGCCGATCCCCTTGCTGCTGCCGTTGCTGGTGGACGAAGTGCTGCTCGGCAAGGGCGACGGCGCGCTGCGTTTCATGGACCGCCTGTTGCCCGCCGACTGGCAGGTGGCGTTCGGCTACATCGGCCTGATGCTGGCGGCGACCCTCCTGTTGCGGGGGGCGGCGCTGGTGTTCAACGTGCTCCAGGCGAAGCTGTTCGCGCGGCTGTCCAAGGACATCGTCTACCGCATCCGCCTGCGTCTGATCGAGCGCCTCCGGCATATCGCCCTGGGCGAATACGAAACCCTCGGCGGCGGTTCGATCAGCGCCCACCTGGTGACCGACCTGGACACCCTGGACAAGTTCGTCGGGGAAACCCTCAGCCGCTTCCTGGTCGCCTTGCTGACGCTGCTCGGCACCGCCGCGATCCTGGTCTGGATGCACTGGCAGCTGGCCTTGCTGATCCTGCTGTTCAACCCTCTGGTGATCTGGTCTACGGTACAACTGGGCAAGCGCGTCAAGCACCTCAAGAAGCTCGAGAACGACAGCACCGCGCGCTTCACCCAGGCGCTCACCGAGACCCTCGAGGCGATCCAGGAAGTCCGCGCCGGCAATCGCCAGGGCTATTTCCTCGGCCGCCTCGGCCATCGCGCCCAGGAAGTCCGCGACTACGCTGTGGCCTCGCAATGGAAAAGCGACGCCGCCGGGCGCGCCAGCGGCCTGCTGTTCCAGTTCGGCATCGATGTGTTCCGCGCCGCGGCGATGCTTACCGTGCTGCTCTCGGACCTGTCGATCGGCCAGATGCTCGCGGTGTTCAGCTACCTCTGGTTCATGATCGGTCCGGTCGAACAGCTGCTCGGCCTGCAATACGCCTACTACGCCGCTGGCGGCGCGTTGCAGCGGATCAACGAGTTGC
Source organism: Pseudomonas sp. HMSC063H08 (assembly GCF_001813645.1). Lineage (NCBI taxonomy): Bacteria > Pseudomonadati > Pseudomonadota > Gammaproteobacteria > Pseudomonadales > Pseudomonadaceae > Pseudomonas > Pseudomonas sp. HMSC063H08. Next base: position 132,584 of record NZ_KV813593.1, on the reverse strand, counting down.
TGGCGCGGGCCGACGAGCCGCGCTACCCGCCGCTGCGCGATCCGTTCGCCGGCCGCACGACCGTTGGCATCGAGGTGCGCGGGCTGGATTTCGCCTACGGCGAGGACAAGGTCCTGGAGCAGTTGGACCTGAACATCGGCGCCGGCGAGAAGGTTGCCCTGGTCGGCGCCAGCGGCGGCGGCAAGAGCACGCTGGTGCAACTGCTACTCGGCCTCTACAGTGCGCAGCGCGGCAGCATCCGCTACGGCGGGGTGCCCCTGGAGGAAATCGGCCTGGACTGCGTGCGCGAACATGTCGCGGTGGTTCTCCAGCATCCGGCGCTGTTCAACGACAGCGTGCGGGCCAACCTGACCATGGGCCGCGAACGCAGCGACCAGGCCTGCTGGCGGGCTTTGGAGATCGCCCAGTTGGCCGACGGCGTGCGGCGCCTGCCGCAGGGGCTGGACACCGTGGTCGGGCGTTCCGGGGTGCGCCTGTCGGGCGGTCAGCGGCAGCGCCTGGCGATCGCCCGGATGATCCTCGCCGAGCCCAGGGTGGTGATCCTCGACGAGGCCACCTCGGCCCTCGACGCCGCTACCGAGTACGCCCTGCACCAGGCGCTCGGCGACTTCCTCGAAGGCCGCACCACATTGATCGTGGCTCATCGGCTGTCGGCGGTGAAGCAGGCCGACCGGGTCCTGGTCTTCGATGGCGGGCATATCGCCGAAGACGGCGACCACCAGCAACTGATCGCCGAAGGCGGCCTCTACGCCCGGCTCTACGGACATCTGCAACAGATGTGAGGCGCCAGGCTGTCGCCTGGCGGTTTTTCTCGTATATTCCATATAAGACATCCGGTTTTTATTGGCTGCGGCAATAAAAAACGCTGTCTGTTCCGCCAGGTGCAGGGCAGGTTCGGCAAACAGCCACTAGACTCCTACTGTTTGCCGGGTGTCCGCCTCCTCCAGCGTCGTGGCTGCCGGCAGGCAAGGCCTCGGGAGTTCTGCGACGGGATCTTGAGCGGCCGACAGGTGATGCAGTCAGGGGTGACGGAGACGGCACCCGATCGCTTAGCGCCAGTTTGAATGGTAGATGGAATGAGGCAGAACCGGACTCTCGACAAGCCCCGCCTGCTCGGCCTGGTATGGCCCTTCATCGTCGTGGTGCTGTTGCAGGCCATGCTGGCGGGCGGCAGTCTCTACGTCCTCTCCGCGGTGCGCAGCTATGTCGGCGGCGAAAGCCTCTGGTCGAAGGGCCAGAAGGATGCCATCTACTATCTCACCCTCTATAGCCGACTCACGCGCCGACGAAGACTTCCGCCGCTACGAGGAGGCCATCGCGATCCCCCTCGGCGACCGCGAGATGCGCCTTGCCCTGGACCAGCCCGACCCGGACATCGAGGCGGCCCGCCAGGGCATCCTCAAGGGCGGCAACCATGCCGACGACGTTACCGCGATCATCTGGCTGTACCGCAACTTCCACGACTTCAGTTACTTCGAGCGCGCCATCGAGCTGTGGCTGGTGGGCGACAAGTACGTCATGGAACTGATCGACGTCGCCGGCAAGATGCGCGCGGGCATCGGCACCGGGCAGGCCAGTGCCGAGCAGGTGCAACAGTGGAAGACCGAGATCCACGCGATCAACGAGAAGGTCACGCCGGCGGCCAAGGCCTTCAGCGACGCCCTCGGCGAGGGCTCGCGGGCCTTGCTCAGGCTGCTGCTGGTGGCCAACCTGACCACCGCCAGCGTGCTCATCCTCCTGGCGTTCCTGCGTACCCGGCAACAACTGATGCAGCGCCAGGAAGTGGAGAACGCCCTCGATGCCGAGCGCGAACGGGCCCAGATCACCCTGGCCTCGATCGGCGACGGAGTGATCACCGCCGACACCCAGGGGGGCATTTCCTACCTCAACCCGGCCGCCGAGCAGATGACCAACTGGACGCTGGACAAGGCCCGCGGCCTGCCCCTGGCGTCGCTGTTCCGGATCGTCGACGAAAGCTCGCGGGAGGAGGGCATGCTGCTGATCGAGCAGATCCTCAGCGGCGAGATCGACGGCGGCCGCGAGCATTCCAAGCTGGTCCTGCGCCACGACGGCAGCAGCGTGCCGGTGACCCTGGTGGGCGCGCCGATCCATCGCGGCGGCGAGATCACCGGGGTGGTCCTGGTGCTTCACGACATGACCCGCGAGCGCCAGTATATGGCGCGCCTGTCCTGGCAGGCGACCCACGATGCGTTGACCGGGCTGACCAACCGCCGCGAGTTCGAGTATCGCCTGCAGATAGCGCTGGAACGCCTGGAGCGCAACAGCGGGCGGCACGCCCTGATGTTCCTCGACCTGGACCAGTTCAAGCTGGTCAACGACACCTGCGGCCACGCCGCCGGCGACGAACTGCTGCGCCAGGTCTGCACCCTGCTGCAACAAGGCTTGCGCGAGGGCGACACGCTGGCGCGGCTGGGCGGCGACGAGTTCGGCATCCTGCTGGAGAACTGCCCGGCGGAAAAAGCCGTGGAGATCGCCGACCATCTGCGCAAGACGGTCCAGGACCTGCACTTCACCTGGAGCGGGCAGCCGTTCAACTGCACCGTCAGCGTCGGCCTGGTGCACCTGCTGCCGGGTATCTCGACCCTCGAGGAGGCACTGCGCTCCGCCGACATGGCCTGCTACATGGCCAAGGAAAAGGGGCGCAATCGGGTCCAGGTGTTCCATCAGGACGACGTCGAACTGTCGATGCGCTTCGGCGAGATGACCTGGGTCCAGCGCATCCACCTGGCGCTGGAGGAAGACCGCTTCAGCCTCTATGCCCAGCCCATCGTGCCGCTGGGCGAAGGCGCGGAGGAGGGCTTGCACGTCGAACTGCTGCTGCGCCTGCGCGACGAGGGCGGGCGCCTGGTGCCGCCGCTGAGCTTCATACCCGCCGCCGAGCGCTATGGCCTGATGACGCTGATCGACCGCTGGGTGGTGGAGAATGCCTTCCGCACCCTCGTCGAGCGCGCCCAGGACCCTCGCGCCGAGCCGATCGGCACCTGCGCCATCAACCTCTCCGGCGCGACCATCGGCGACGAGTCGTTCCTGCAGTTCCTCACCGAGCTGTTCGCCCGTTACCGCATTCCGCCGCAGACGATCTGCTTCGAGGTCACCGAAACCGTGGCGGTTGCCAACCTGGCCAGCGCCATCCGCTTCATCAACGAGCTCAAGGACACCGGTTGTCGTTTCTCCCTGGACGATTTCTGCGCCGGCATGTCGTCCTTCATCTACCTCAAGCACCTGCCGGTGGATTACCTGAAGATCGATGGCAGCTTCGTCAAGGACATGCTCGAGGATCCCATCGATCGCGCCATGGTCCAGGTGATCAACCATATCGGCCACGTGATGGGCAAACGTACCATCGCCGAGTTCGTCGAGACCGTCGAAGTGATGGAGGCGCTGCGCGAGATCGGCATCGACTATGCCCAGGGCCTGGCCATCGGCGCGCCCCTGCCGTTCAGTCGCCAGCCTCCGGGCGCAGGGCTGGATGCCCAGGGCCTGTGGCCGAGCCTCGGACAGAACCTCCGGTAGGTGACCGCGGAGCGAAGAAAGAGTAGTTTCGCTGCTATGAGGCCGTTGCCGAGAAGAAGAGAAGGGAGACGGGTGTGAGCGAGTTCTTTGACCGTACGGGCCCCTTGCAGGAGGCGGGAAGCTATCCGCAGTGGGCGCAGCAACTGATCGTCGACTGCCAGGCGAGCAAGGACCGGGTTTCCGGCCACGAGCTGTACCGGCGCATGCGCGACGCCGAGCTGAGCCCGGCGCTGATGCGCCTGTACCTGATCGGCGGCTGGCCGGTGGTCGAGCAGTTCCCCTTGTACATGTCGCAGAACCTGCTGAAGACCCGTTTCGCCCGCCATCCCGGCGAAGACATGGCGCGCCGCTGGCTGATGCGCAATATTCGGGTCGAACTCAACCACGCCGACTACTGGCTGCACTGGGCCGAGGCCCACGGCGTGAGCCTGGCCGAGATCCAGGCGCAAGACGTGCCGGCCGAACTGCACGCGCTCAGCCACTGGTGCTGGCACACCTGCGCCAGCGACTCACTGCCGGTGGCCATGGCCGCCACCAACTACGCCATCGAAGGCGTCACTGGCGAGTGGTCGGCGCTGGTCTGTTCGAACGGCGTCTACGAAAACGCCTTCCCCAAGGAAGGCCGCAAGCGCGCCATGAAGTGGCTCAAGCTCCACGCCCAGTACGACGATGCCCACCCCTGGGAGGCGCTGGAGATCATCTGCACCCTGGCCGGCACCAATCCCAGCGCCGAGCTGCGCCGGCAACTGCGCGACGCGATCTGCAAGAGCTACGACTACATGTACCTGTTCCTCGAGCGCTGCATGCAGCTGGAGGAGGCGCGCAGCGCCCGCAAGCTCGCGGTCGGCGCGGAGTAGTCTTGCGCGCAGCGGAATCCCGGCGTGTTCTGCCGGGATTCCGCTGGTCCTCAAGGCACCAGGATGATCTTCTCGCAGGTGCCTTCGTTCACTGCCCGGTACTGCTCAACGCCCTGCTCCAGCGGGACTTCCCGCAGCCCGTCCGGCAGCGGCAGGCGGCCCTGGTCGAACAGCTTGCCGAAGGCGTCGAGGAAGCCTGCGCAGGCTTCCACGCCATAGAGCAGCGAGTTGATCCCCACCACCGAGCCACCGCGGCGGTACAGGTTCAATGCGGGTAGGCGCACATGGCCGTCGGCCGGTGCGGCGATGATCGCCAGGCGACCGAAGGCGGCCAGCGCCGGGACCGCCGCCTCGAGCCAGAAACCGGTCGTATCGAAGATCACCTCGGCACCGCCGGGGAAGATCCCTTCCACCTGTGCTGCCAGTTCGGCCGGCTCGCCCAGCAGCAGCGCGGCGATGCCCTGCGCTTCCAGCGCCTGGCGTTGCTCCTCGCGCCGCACCGCGCCGATCGCTTCGGCCCCCAGGGCCTTGGCCAGCGCCAGCGCGGCCTTGCCGACCGCGCCGCTGGCGCCGATTACCAGGAGCCGGGTGCCGGCCTTGACCTGGCTGCGTTGCAGGGCGTCCCAGGCGGTGCTGTAGGGCACCCCGCAACTGGCGGCCTGGGCGAAGCTCAGGCTTTCCGGCTTGAGCGCGACGCCGGCGGCCGGCAGGGTCAGGAACTGCGCGTGGCTGCCGTCGCGGAAGAATCCTGGCTCCCGCCCGGTGCCCCAGACCGCCTGGCCGAGCAGGGCCTTCGGTCCCTCCACCACCACCCCGGCGAAGTCGCGGCCCGGTACCCGGGGCAGGGTGGTATAGGGGAAGCGGCCGAGGACGTTCTTCACGTCGCTCGGATTCAGCCCGGCGGCGCGGATTTCCACCCGCACCTCATCGGCGGCGGGAAGCGGATCGGGCATGTCCACCAGCTTGAGGGCGGCGAGGTCGCCGGTACGGTCGAATTGCAGTGCTTTCATCGGGGGCTCCGTGTCGTCGCGGCGATCAGTGCAGCCACTGCTGCAGCAGGTCGCGGCCAAGGGGGAAAAGCTGTTCGCCGAGCTGCATGCCAAGCAGGCCGACCAGGGCGATGGCGGGTGGCGCCGGCGAGCGGAAGTCGAGTACGGCGTAGAGCAGGCCGACCAGCAGGCCGATGCCGAGGGAGATCAGGTAGTTCATGGCGGCTGACAGGGACGGTGAACGATGGTGCCAGTCTAGTTGGCCGAAAAAACATCTATCGGCCAATCGCTATCGAATACCGGTCAAGGCTGGAACGGTTGGTGATGCTCGGCCCTGTACTCGGTGGGAGAGACGCCCAGCTCGCGGCGGAACATGTCGCTGAAGGCGCTCGGCGTATATCCCAGGGCATGGGCGATGCCTGCCACCGGACGGCCATCGATCAGTGCGGCGGCGGCGGTCGCCAGCTGCACCTGCCGCCGCCAGTCGGCGAAGCCCATACCCAGGCTGCGCTGGAACAGGCGCGAGAGGGTCCGCACGCTGGCCCCGGCGTCTTCGGCCAGGCGCTCCAGGCCGATGTCCAGGGAGGGATTGGCCATCACCGCCTGGCACAGCGCGAGCAGGCGCCTGTCGGAGGCGTCCGGCAGCGGTACGCGGAGGCTGGAACGGCGCGCGCGACCGAGTTCGAGCACGGCGAGATCGGCCAGCGCCCCATAGTAGTGGGGGTCGCTCTGTCGTTCCTGCTCCACCAGGCTGACGATCAGCTCGCGCAGCAGCGGGCCGACCACCAGCACCAGGGTGCGGTCCTCCAGGCCGCGGGAGAGTTCCGGGCTCAGGTAGATGTTGCGCATCTGCAACTCGGAGGCGACCCGCACCGCATGGCGCAGGCCCGGTGGCAACCAGACCGCCCGTTGCGGCGGGACCGGCAGGGCCTCGTCGGGCGTCTCCAGCCACATCATCCCGGACACCGCATAGAGCACCTGGCCCCAGGCGTGCTCGTGGGCATCGACGCGGTGCCCGGCAGGATAGCTGCGGGCGACGCCGCGCAGGGGCCGGCGACTGTCGCTCAGGTCGGGTGGGGCGGGTCGTGCCATGGGAATGCCGTCGCGGAGGAAAGACGCAGGTTAACCGCTTGACGCCGATCATGCAGCGCCGGCTTTCAGCGCAGCCGTGACAGCGCTGCTGGCAGCTTTTCGCACCGCACTGTAAAGATAATTTTACGAAGACCGGGCGTTCGCCATGCATGCCGCCGGCGCGTAAGGAATAGTTGCCAGAAACCCTGCGCCAGGCCCTGCGCCGGGCCCTGCCGACGGCTTGTCCGCCGCGCCGCCACGGGGTGAGATGAAGGCATCTCCCATGTCGCCGGCCGCCTGGACCGGCGGCGGTCCATTCAACAAGAACAACGAGGAGGCCGGATGAACGCCGTGGCCAAGATCGAACAGCACAATCCCATCGGTACCGACGGATTCGAATTCGTCGAGTTCACCGCCCCCGACGCCAAGGGCATCGAGCAGCTGCGCCAGCTGTTCAACATGATGGGCTTCACCGAAACCGCTAAGCATCGTTCCAAGGAAGTCTTCCTGTTCCAGCAGAACGATATCAACATCGTGCTCAACGGCAGCCCGACCGGGCATGTCCATGAATTCGCCCTCAAGCACGGCCCGAGCGCCTGCGCCATGGCCTTCCGGGTGAAGAACGCTTCCCAGGCCGCCGCCTACGCCGAATCCCAGGGCGCCAAGCTGGTGGGCAGCCACGCCAACTTCGGCGAGCTGAACATCCCTTCCCTGGAAGGCATCGGCGGTTCGCTGCTGTATCTTGTCGACCGCTACGGCGACCGCAGCATCTATGACGTCGACTTCGAGTTCATCGAAGGCCGCAGCGCCAACGACAACTCGGTCGGCCTGACCTACATCGACCACCTGACCCACAACGTCAAGCGCGGCCAGATGGACGTCTGGTCCGGCTTCTACGAGCGCATCGCCAACTTCCGCGAGATTCGCTACTTCGACATCGAAGGCAAGCTCACCGGCCTGTTCTCCCGCGCCATGACCGCGCCTTGCGGGAAGATCCGCATCCCGATCAACGAGTCGGCCGACGATACCTCGCAGATCGAGGAATTCATCCGCGAATACCACGGCGAAGGCATCCAGCACATCGCCCTGACCACCGACGACATCTATGCCACCGTGCGCAAGCTGCGCGCCAACGGCGTGAAGTTCATGTCGACCCCGGACACCTACTACGAGAAGGTCGACACCCGCGTCGCCGGGCATGGCGAGCCGCTCGAGCAACTGCGCGAACTGAACCTGCTGATCGACGGCGCCCCGGGCGACGACGGCATCCTGCTGCAGATCTTCACCGACACGGTGATCGGCCCGATCTTCTTCGAGATCATCCAGCGCAAGGGCAACCAGGGTTTCGGCGAGGGCAATTTCAAGGCCCTGTTCGAGTCCATCGAGGAAGATCAGATTCGCCGCGGCGTGATCTGATCCCGCTGCCGCCAGCCTGTTCCGGGGCTGGCGGTTTTCCTTGCGCTCCGCGTTTCCGTTCCAGCGGCGCCGATCGCGCCAGCCTTGCCCGCACCGCCGAGCCACGAGCCTGGCGGCCCATTCACGTCACGTACAACAACAAACAGGTGACGCATGATCCGTGAGTCCTTCCTTCGCCCAGCCGACCGCCCGCCGCCACGCGCCCCGCATGGCGCCCGCCGTGCGCCTGCCGCCTGAGCCGCACGGCCCCGTTTCGCCTCCGACAACAATAAATTTCCACTTGCGTGAGATAACTCAATGGACGGCCAACATCCGCATTCGGGCGAGCTCAAGCGCGGCCTGAAGAATCGTCACATCCAGTTGATCGCCCTCGGCGGCGCCATCGGCACCGGCCTGTTCCTCGGCTCGGCCGGGGTGCTCAAGTCGGCGGGCCCGTCGATGATCCTCGGCTACGCCATCGCCGGCTTCATCGCTTTCATGATCATGCGCCAGCTCGGCGAGATGATCGTC
>NZ_KV813593.1:102442-124107 GCF_001813645.1 Pseudomonas sp. HMSC063H08 | reverse complement strand
CAGCTCGGCGAGATGATCGTCGAGGAGCCGGTTGCCGGCTCCTTCAGCCACTTCGCGCACAAGTACTGGGGCGGCTTCGCCGGCTTCCTCTCCGGCTGGAACTGCTGGGTGCTGTACATCCTGGTCGGGATGTCGGAACTGACCGCGGTCGGCAAGTACATCCACTACTGGTGGCCGGAGGTGCCGACCTGGGCCACGGCGGCGTTGTTCTTCGTCGTCGTCAACGCGATCAACCTGGCCAACGTCAAGGCCTTCGGCGAAGCCGAGTTCTGGTTCGCGATCATCAAGGTGGTGGCGATCATCGGCATGATCCTGCTCGGCTGCTACCTGCTGTTCAGCGGCAGCGGCGGTCCGCAGGCTTCGGTGAGCAACCTCTGGGCACACGGCGGTTTCTTCCCCAACGGAGTGAGCGGCCTGGTGATGGCCATGGCGATCATCATGTTCTCCTTCGGTGGCCTGGAAATGCTCGGCTTCACCGCAGCCGAGGCGGACAAGCCGAGGACGGTGATCCCGAAGGCGATCAACCAGGTGATCTATCGCATCCTGATCTTCTACATCGGCGCCCTGGTCGTGCTGCTCTCGCTGACGCCCTGGGACAGCCTGCTGCAGACCCTCAACGCTTCCGGCGATGCCTACAGCGGCAGCCCGTTCGTGCAGATCTTCTCGATGATCGGCAGCGGCACTGCCGCGCACCTGCTGAACTTCGTGGTGCTCACCGCCGCACTGTCGGTGTACAACAGCGGCACCTATTGCAACGGCCGCATGCTTCTCGGCCTGGCCGAGCAGGGCGATGCCCCGCGCGCGCTGGCCAGGGTCGACAAGCGCGGCGTACCGGTACGCGCCCTGGTGGTATCGGCGCTGGTGACCTTCCTCGCGGTGGTGGTGAACTATGTGATCCCGCACCAGGCGCTGGAGCTGCTGATGTCGCTGGTGGTGGCGGCGCTGGTGATCAACTGGGCGATGATCAGCATGGCGCACCTGAAGTTCCGCGCGCAGATGGACCGCCAGGGCACCCGCACGCACTTCCGCGCGTTCTGGTATCCGTACGGCAACTACCTGTGCATGGCCTTCGTGGTGTTCATCCTCGGCGTCATGTTGCTGATCCCCGGCATCCAGGTCTCGGTCTATGCCATCCCGGTCTGGCTGCTGGTGATGTGGGCCTGCTACCGACTCAAGGGAGCCCCGCGGCCGATGCCGGGCCTGCGGGTGAAGCCGGTCACCGAGTGATCGATGGGGCGCCGGCGCGCAGAGGAGAGGGGAGCGCTCCTTTGCGCGTCCCGGCGGCCCACAAGACTTTTTCTAGGGGCGCCTGTCGTTGACGCGGCAGGTGCCGAATTCCTACAGTGGCAGCGCCATTTTTTCTCGTTAGAGGGATTTCCATGAAAAAAGCGCTCTGGCTGCTTCTGGCTGCCGTTCCCGTGGTCCTGGTCGCCTGCGGCGGCAGCGACGACGACAAGCAGACCGCCCAGGTCGATTACCTGGCCCTGCCGGGGGATGCCAAGCTGGATACCCGCAGCGTCGACTACAAGTGCGAGAACGGTCGCAAGTTCACCGTGCAGTACCTGAACAAGGGCGACAACAGCCTCGCCGTGGTGCCGGTCAGCGACAACTCGACGCTGGTCTTCAGCAATGTGATTTCCGCCTCCGGCGCCAAGTACGCCGCCGGCCAGTACATCTGGTGGACCAAGGGCGAGGAAGCCACCCTCTACGGCGACTGGAAGGGCGGCGAGCCCACTGACGGGGTCGCCTGCAAGGAGCGTTGAGTTCGACCTGGCGCCTTAGCCGAAATGAAGGAACCCGGCCGCGGCCGGGTTTCTTTTTGCCTGCTTTTCCGCTCGGCAAAGGGGTTATGCTGGCAGCCCCGTTGGTCCACCGTGCCGCCCCATGCTGATCATCTCCAATGCCGTCCACCTGCCCGATCATGAGATCGAGCTGAATGCCATTCGCGCCCAGGGCGCCGGCGGGCAGAACGTCAACAAGGTCTCCAGCGCGGTGCACCTGCGCTTCGACATCCAGGCCTCGTCGTTGCCGCCGTTCTACAAGGAGCGTCTGCTGGCACTGAACGACCAGCGCATCAGCGGCGACGGCGTGGTGGTGATCAAGGCCCAGCAGTACCGGACCCAGGAGCAGAACCGCGAGGATGCCCTGGAGCGCCTGGCGGAGTTGATCCGCAGCGTGGCCAAGGTGCAGAAGGCGCGGCGCCCGACCAAGCCTACGCGCGGCTCGCAGAAGCGCCGGCTGGACGGCAAGACCAAGCGCGGCGCGGTGAAGGCCGGGCGCGGCAAGGTGGATTTCTGAGCCGGCCGGTCTTCGCGACGGATCAGCGTACGGCCTGGGCCACCGGCTGGCCGAGGCCGCGCTCGCGGTCGCGTTGCAGGCGATAGGCCTTGGCCGAGGCCGGGATCGCAGTGACCTGGCCGGTTTCCAGCCAGCGTCGCAGGCGGGTGGCGTCGGCGAAGTGGGTGTACTTGCCGAAGGCGTCCAGCACCACCAGATTGACCGGGCTGCGGTTGATCGTGGTGCGCATCACCAGGCAGTGGCCTGCCTCGTTGGTGAAGCCGGTCTTGGTCAACTGAATGTTCCAGGTCTTGTTGTTGATCAGGTGGTTGGTGTTGCGGAAGCCCAGGGTGTAGTTGGGGTGGCGGAAGGCCACGGTCTTCTCCGGAGTGGTGCTCCACTGACTGAGCAGCGGGTACTGCCGGCTAGCCACCAGCAGGCGGGTGAGGTCGCGAGCGGTGGAGACGTTGTGCAGCGACAGCCCGGTCGGCTCGACGTAGCGGGTGTTCTTCATTCCGAGGGCGTGGGCCTTGGCGTTCATCGCCTTGACGAAGGCGTTCTTGCCGCCCGGATAGTTCTGCGCGAGGCTGGCGGCGGCGCGGTTCTCCGAGGACATCAGGGCGAGCAGGAGCATGTCCCGGCGGCTGATCTGGCTGCCGACCCGCACTCGGGAAAACACCCCGCGCATTTCGCTGGTCTCGCTGATGGCGATCGGCAGTACCTCGTCCAGCGGCAGTTTCGAGTCGAGCACGACCATGGCGGTCATCAGCTTGGTGATCGAGGCGATCGGCACCACCAGGTCGGGGTTGCGCGAGTAGAGCACCTTGCCGGTGTTCTGGTCGGTAACCAGCGCGCTGCCCGACGCCAGCTCCTGTTGCAGCGGCAGCCCGGCCTTGGGCGGTGGGGAGGCGGATACCGCGGTGGCAACGCTGAGGGACAGGAACAGGGTGACCAGTGACAGGAGACGGTTTCTCACGTGCGTTGCTCACTAAGACGAGAAAGTGGGGGCCGTGGGGCGCAGTGTGAACTGGTGCCCATAATTGAGCATTTTATGCTCTTTTGTAGGAAAAGCACGTAGGGCTTTGAAAGTGCTGACTTATGGTTGGCCCGGTTCGGAGAGGTTCGGCGGATAACGCCTGTGGCGGTATTCGCCCTACGCCCACAAGGTCGTGGTGCGGTAGGGCGAATACCGCAACGCGGTTATCCGCCGCCTCGGCGGGAGTGCGCGGCATTCGCTGGGGCGAAAAAAAGCCGGCCATCACAGCCGGCTCAGGGTAACCGTGAGGGTTCAGTCCGCGCAGACCTGGGCGATGGCTTGCGCCAGGCGGTCGAGGCGGCGCGCGTCGAGACCGGCGACGTTGGCCCGGCCGCTGGAGACCAGGTAAACGGCGTGCTCGTCGCGCAGCCGAGCGACCTGCTGCGGGCTCAGTCCGGTATAGGAAAACATCCCGCGTTGCGCGCCGACATGGGCGAAGCGCTCGGCCAGGCCGTGCGGCGCCAGGGCTTCGACCAGGCCGATGCGCAGGCTGGCGATGCGCGAGCGCATGCCTTCGACCTCTTCCTGCCAGAGTCCCTTCAACTCGCTGTCGCCGAGGATCGCCGCGACCACCTCGGCGCCATGCGCCGGCGGGGTCGACCAGAGGTTGCGGGCGAGGAAGGCCAGTTGGCTACGCACGTCGGTGAGCTTCTCGGCGTTCTGCGCGCAGACGATCAGCGCGCCGACGCGGTCGCGGTACAGGCCGAAGTTCTTCGAGCAGGAACTGGTGACCAGCACCTCCGGCAGTTCGCCGGCGAACAGGCGTACCGCCCAGGCGTCTTCCTCGAGACCGTCGCCGAAGCCCTGGTAGGCGAAGTCGATCAGCGGCAGCAGCTCGCGACGACGTACCACGTCGAGCACCCTGTGCCAGTCGTCGTGGCTCAGGTCGAAACCGGTCGGGTTGTGGCAGCAGGCATGCAGCAGCACCACGTCTCCCTGGGGAATGCGCTCCAGGCCAGCAAGCATCGCCTCGACATCCAGGCGGTTGTCGGCGCTGACGTAGGGGTAGTGGGAAACCTTCAGGCCGGCGGCGGCGAACAGCGTCTCGTGGATCGGCCAGGTCGGGTCGCTCAGCCAGATGCCGCGGCCGGGCAGGCAATGGGCGATGAAGTCGCCGGCCAGGCGCAAGGCGCCGGTGCCGCCGGGCGTCTGGGTGGCGTCGGCGCGTTGCTCCAGCAACAGCGGCGAGGCGGCGCCGAGCGCCAGTTCCGCCAGGCGCGCGGCGAACAGCGCATCGCCGTGGCCGCCGACGTAGCTCTTGGTGGTTTCCTGCTCGACCAGGCGCTGCTCGGCGAGTTTCACCGAGCGCAGGATCGGGGTCAGGCCCTGGGCATCCTTGTAGACACCGACGCCGAGATCCAGCTTGTCCGCGCGCGGATCGTTGCGGTAGGCGTCGAGCAGGCCCAGGATCGGGTCGCCCGGTACGCGGGCGACCTTGGCGAAATGACTCATTTGCGCCCCTCGGCGGTTTTCGCTACCTCGTCGGTGCGCGCCGCCATGATGAAGTCGTTGCGGTGCAGGCCCTTGATCGAGTGGCTCCACCAGGTCACGGTGACTTTGCCCCACTCGGTCAGCAGGCCCGGATGGTGGCCTTCGGCCTCGGATATCTCGCCGACGGCATTGGTAAAGGCCAGGGCGTGCTTGAAGTTCTTGAACAGGTAGACCTTCTCCAGTTGCATGATGCCGTCGCGGACTTCGATGTTCCAATCCGGAATCTGCCGCAGCAGCACGGGCAGTTCTTCGTCGCTGACGTGCGGGGCGTCGGCGCGGCAGGCTTCGCAATGGGCTTGGGTGAGTGCGGTCATGGTGGGAGTCCTTGGTTGTCGCATGTGGGAGCGGCGGACGGGCCGGACCCGTCCACCATAGTACAAGGCCGCCGCGGGGTCAGCCGCGGTGGCGGCGATTCTCGTCAGGCCGCCTGCTTGGGCGGGAACAGCGGCGCGTGCAGGCCCAGGCGCATGGCCTCGTGGACCAGTGCCATGATGTCTTCCTGGGCCAGTTGGAACAGGCGCTTGAGGTCGGGCAGGACGAAATAGAGCGGTTGCAGGATGTCGATGCGGTAGGGCGTGCGCATCGCCTCCAGCGGATTGAAGGCCTGGTGCAGCGGCTCGTCGGAGAGGCAGTAGACGGTCTCCTTCGGCGAGGAGAGGATGCCGCCGCCGTAGATGCGCTTGCCCAGGTCGGTCTCGACCAGGCCGAACTCGATGGTCATCCAGTACAGGCGGGCGAGGAACACGCGTTCCTCCTTGCTCGCCTTGAGGCCGAGCTTGCCGTAGGTATGGGTGAACTCGGCGAACCAGGGGTTGGTCAGCAGTGGGCAGTGGCCGAAGATCTCGTGGAAGATGTCCGGCTCCTGCAGGTAGTCCAGTTCTTCCGGGGTGCGGATGAAGGTGGCGACGGGGAATTGCTGGCTGGCCAGCAGTTCGAAGAAGGTCTGGAACGGAATCAGCGCCGGAACCCGCGCCACGCGCCAGCCGGTGGTGGCCTGGAGAACCCTGTTGATCTCGTCGAGCTGGGGGATCCGCTCGTGGGGCAGGCCGAGCTGTTCGATGCCGTCGAGGTATTCCTGACAGGCGCGGCCTTCGATCACCTTCAGTTGCCGGGTGATCAGGGTATTCCAGACCTGGTGCTCGGTTTCCGGATAGTGGATGAAACCGTTGTCGTCGGGCTGGCGGGCCACGTACTGCGTCGTTTTCATACGGACTCCATGAGCGGCTTGTGGCCGCGGGGTCTTTGTTGTTGTCGTTGCCTTATCGATACCGCGTCGGGACGGTCCGTGCAGCCCCGGATAGGGACCGGGCAACGGGGAGGAATCGGCGTTTTCGTAAAGTTTTCCTTACGAATTGGCCTGGGTCGCCTGTTCATTGGGCCAGGCATTCTTGCTGGTGAGTCTAACTGTCACATATTCTTGACGGAAATTTCCGGCCGGGAGTTAAAAAAACCGGCCGCGAGCCCATCAGAACGACAACACCGGGCCACGCCATGCGTATCAAAGTGCACTGCCAGAACCGTGTAGGCATCCTCCGCGACATCCTCAACCTGCTGGTCGACTACGGCATCAACGTCAATCGCGGCGAAGTCGGCGGCGACCAGGGCAACGCCATCTACCTGCTCTGTCCGAACATGATCAACCTCCAGTTGCAGTCGCTGCGGCCCAAGCTGGAGGCGGTGCCGGGGGTCTTCGGGGTCAAGCGCGTCGGCCTGATGCCCAGCGAGCGCCGGCACCTGGAACTCAACGCGCTGCTCGCCGCCCTGGACTTCCCGGTGCTCTCGGTGGACATGGGCGGGCAGATCGTCGCCGCCAACCGTGCCGCCGCGCAGTTGCTCGGCGTGCGCGTCGACGAGGTGCCGGGGATTCCGCTGTCGCGCTATGTCGAGGACCTCGACCTGCCCGAACTGGTGCGCGCCAACAAGGCGCGGATCAACGGGCTGCGGGTCAAGGTGAAGGGCGACGTGTTCCTCGCCGACATCGCGCCGCTGCAATCCGAGCACGACGAGAGCGAGGCGCTGGCTGGAGCGGTGCTGACCCTGCATCGCGCGGATCGCGTCGGCGAGCGCATCTACCATGTGCGCAAGCAGGAGCTGCGTGGCTTCGACAGTATCTTCCAGAGTTCGCGGGTAATGGCCGCGGTGGTCCGCGAGGCGCGGCGCATGGCGCCGCTGGACGCGCCGCTGCTGATCGAGGGCGAGACCGGCACCGGCAAGGAGCTGCTGGCGCGCGCCTGCCACCTGGCCAGCCCGCGCGGGCAGTCGCCGTTCATGGCGTTGAACTGCGCCGGCCTGCCGGAATCCATGGCCGAGACCGAGCTGTTCGGCTATGGTCCGGGAGCCTTCGAGGGCGCCCGCCCGGAGGGCAAGCTCGGCCTGCTGGAGCTTACCGCCGGCGGCACGCTGTTCCTCGACGGCGTCGGCGAGATGAGCCCGCGCCTGCAGGCCAAGCTGTTGCGCTTCCTGCAGGACGGCTGTTTCCGCCGGGTCGGCAGCGACGAGGAGGTGTACCTGGACGTGCGGGTGATCTGCGCCACCCAGGTAGACCTGTCCGAACTCTGCGCCAAGGGCGAATTCCGCCAGGACCTCTATCACCGTCTCAATGTGCTCTCGCTGCACATCCCGCCGCTGCGCGAGTGCCTGGATGGCCTGGCGCCGCTCGCCGAGCATTTCCTCGACCAGGCCAGCCGGCAGATCGGCTGCGGCCTGCCGAAGCTTTCCGCGCAGGCGCTGGAACGTCTCGAACGCTACCACTGGCCGGGCAACGTGCGGCAATTGGAAAACGTGCTGTTCCAGGCGGTTTCGCTGTGCGAAGGGGGAACGGTCAAGGCCGAGCACATCCGCCTGCCGGACTACGGCGCGCCGCAGCCGCTGGGGGATTTTTCCCTGGAAGGAGACCTCGACGCCATCGTCGGGCGCTTCGAGAAGGCGGTGCTGGAGCGCCTGTTCCGCGAACATCCGAGCAGCCGCCAGTTGGGCAAGCGCCTCGGCGTTTCGCATACCACGGCGGCGAACAAGCTGCGCCAGCATGGCGTGGGGCAAAGCGAGGGCTGAGCGGCATGCTTGCCGGTTTGTTGCAGGCTGGGAAAGAAACGGTGGAGGCGTCGGCCCTTGTGAAAGGGCGGCAGCACGATGAGGCGTGGGGAAGACGGCCAGGATGTTCGCCGAGGGGCGGGATTGTCGCCGCCGAGTACACAATGATCGCGCCGGATGGGCGAGCTGCCCCTCGTGGCGCGATCCTTCGGAGGTCGAGCAGAGTTTAGCCGCCAGTGCAGCCGTTGCCCCAGACCTGATATTCGACGGTATGTTTCTGGCCGTTCGAATCTTCGTAGGTCATGCGTGCGGGAACGATGCCGCAGGCATTGGAAGTGTCGGTTGAAGATATAACGCGAGCCACATCCAGTTGCATGCCATAGGCATATTCTTCAACAGCGTTTTCCTGCTGGCTGGCAGGTTGATCCTGGGCGCCAGCCGCCATCACCAGCGGCGAGCAGGCGAACAGGGCCATCAGGGCGAAAGCCTTCATTACTATTTACCTGAGTAGTTTCTGAGTGGGTACGATCTGCCGTCGGAAGACAGGCGGACAGGTCACCGGGGCAACTCGATAAACAAGGCTGGGTAAGTAAGTCTGCAATCAAGTTGCGGAGTCGAAGTTCAACGGGAGTTAACTTCGGCTGTTGGGTTTATTGTAAGTTGGGATAGGCTGCGACATATAGACTCAGTCAAGACAAGAACCTTGTACGGATCGGTAACAATATCCCTGTGGCCTTCTGCGCCGCGGCTTTGCGACCGGCTCACGGGTTTCTTTCCTGGCCCAGGGGCGATTGCGGGTCGAGCAGGGCGCTGCGAATGAAGTGCAGGTAGCTGAGCACCCGTCGCAGCGGCGAGGTATCGAACTGCGGTGCGCGCGGCTCCGGCGCCGCCCGTACCGCCATGATCGCCTGGTTCACCGCGTGCAGGGCGCGCTGGCGGTTGCTCGGCCCGGGTTGCAGGAACAGCCGGATCAGCGCCCGGCCCATCAGGCGGATCGCCCGGCGCCAGGCGGTGCGTTCGGCGTAGCAGGGCTCCTGGGGCAGGCGTTGCTGTTCGAGGCGCAGCTCGATGATCGCCTGGCCGACCTCCAGCACCAGGAACATCCAGCCCAGCAACCGGCGTTGCACGTCCGGGCGGCCGGCGGAGAAGGTGTAGGCCTGGTTCAGCAGGTCGCGGGTGCCGCTTTCGAAACCGGAGACCAGGCCCTTGCTCTTGCCGCTGATGGCGAACACCACCCGCTCGCGCAGGTCGTGCTCCAGGCGCTTCCACATCCACGGCCGGTTCGGCGGCAGGATCACCATGGCGGCGACCGTGGCGAGGACCATCGACAAGAGTAGTGCCAGGTATTCGTTGAAGAAGGCCAGGGCGTCGTAGCGCGCCATGTTGGCCGGCAGCGAGGCGAAGCAGAACCACACCAGTAGGCCGACGCCGTAGCCGTTCCACTGCGGCCGCCAGAGCAGCAGGGCGCCGACCGCGAAGACCGGCAGCAGGCAGCAGAGCAGCATCGGGAAACCGTCCACGTGGGGTAGCAGGTAGAGCAGCACGAACAGCCCGGTGCAGGCCCCGGCGAGGGTCCCGAGGGTGAGTTGCAGCGACAACTGGCCGGGATTCGGCGAGGTCGAGGAGAGCGCCGAGATCAGTACCGCGGTGAGGGCGAAGGTGCCGCCGTGGGGCCAGGAGGTCTGGATCCAGAACGTGCCGAGCAGGCCGATCATCAGCGCGCTACGCGCTCCGGCGACCAGCGCGGCGACCGGGTTGGCGCGGGCGACGAAGCTTTCCTTCCATTGCTCGCGGGCATGGTGGTGTTCGGCCAGGGAAGCGTGGGTCAGGGCGTAGTTGTGCAGGTCGTCGGTGAAACGGAAGGCCAGTTCGGCGGCGGTGTTGAAATCCAGCAGGTCGTTCTCGCCGGGGCGCTGCTCCACCAGGCGCTGGCGGGCCTGGCGGATGTTCTGCATCAGTTCCGGCTTGTAGGCCTCGATGCGTTCGGCCAGGCGCGCGGCGTCGGCGTCGGTGGGCGTCCGTTCGCGAATCGGCGCGAGCAGCCCGGCAAGCTCCGCCAGGCAGGGCGCCAGGACCTCCAGGACATTCTGCGCCCCGCGCCCGCGCAGGCGTTCGAGCAGGCGGTGGAGGCCGTGGAAGCGACTGGTCATGACCATGAATTCGTTGTTCAGGCGAATCAGCCGGCCGCTGCGCAGGCGCATGTGCGGATCTTCGAAAGTAGTGGCGCTGCGCAGGTTTTCCAGGCCCACGGACTGGGCGACGAAGCGCGCGCTGAGCTCGCCGAAGCGCTCGCCGTCGAGGCTGCCCTGCAGGCCTTCGGCGGCGAACCCGGCGAAGTCGCGGAAGCGCCCGTAGAGTGTGTTGCGCAGGGCGGCGCCGCTGGTCTGCGGCAGGAAGATGGCGCTGACGGTACCGGTGCAGAGGATGCCCAGGGATATTTCCAGGACCCGCCACAGCGCCGCCATGAAAGCGCCTTCCGGGTGCGCGGTGGCTGGAATCCCGATCATGGTCGCGGTGTAGCCGGCGAGTACGCAGGCGTAGCCGCGGAAATCGCGGTAGCGCGCGGCGCCGGCGGTGCACAGGCCGACCCAGAGCGCCAGGCAGGCGAGGAACAGCACGCGCTCCTGGGCGAACAGGGCGATCAGAGTGACCATCACGCTGAGGCCGATCAGGGTTCCGACGATGCGGTAGAAGCTCTTGGCCAGGACCTGCCCGCTCTGCGTCTGCATGACGATGAAGACCGTCACCAGCACCGTGCTCGGCTGCGGCAGCTCCAGGCGATAGGCCAGCCACAGGGCGAGGCTGGCGGTGAGCAGGGCCTTGAACACGAAGACCCAGGCGACGCCGTCGCTACGCGCCCATTCGAGCAGGGCGCGGCGCAATTCGTCGGGGCTGGGAAAGAACGCGAGGGGAGCCGGTGGAACCAGGGGGAGACCTTTCCGGGTGGCGCGGGGCACTGCTGCGAATCCTGAACGACGGCGAGGGGAGGCCGAAACGGCTGGGAATTCTAGGAGCGCCCGCGCTTGCGGATAAGAGCTCGGATAGGTGAAAAATTTTTGTCACAAAAGGCAATAATAGGTGGGTTGACTCGTGACAGAATCTGCGCCGCCTTGGGGTGTCCTCCGGGTTGCGTGGAAAAGAGACGCGCCATAAGCGTCAGAGCCTAGAGGGCCGTGATGGATATCCTGTTCAATATGCGCGCGTTCGTCAGCGTCGCGGAGACCGGCAGTTTCACTGCCGCCGCCCAGCGCCTGGACCTGACGACCGCCTATGTCTCCCGTGCGGTGGCCAAGCTGGAGGCCCACCTGCAGACCCGCCTGCTGCATCGCACCACCCGGCGCATCGCGCTGACCGAAGCCGGGCAGCGCTACCTGATGCGCGCCCAGCAGATACTCGCCTACATCGAGGAGGCCGAGGCCGAGGCGGGCGACGCCCATGCGCGGCCGTCGGGCACGCTGAAGGTCCACGCGATGACCGGCATCGGCCAGCACTACCTGATCAAGGCCATCTCGCAATATTGCGAGACCTACCCGGAGGTTGGCTTCGACCTGACCCTGGCCAACCGGATCACCGACATTCTCGACGAGGGCTACGACATTTCCGTGGTGATCGCCCCCGAGCTGCCGGACTCCGGTTTCGTCTCCAAGTGCATCGGCCAGACCTACAGCATCCTCTGCGCCTCGCCGGGCTACATTGCCGCGCACGGCTTCCCCAAGCTGCCGGCGGAGCTGTCCGCGCACCGTTGCCTGCGCCTGGTGAACTCGGTGATGTCGCTGGACCGCTGGCTGTTCGACGGTCCCGACGGCCAGGAACTGGCCTGCATCAACCAGACGCATTTCCAGGTCAACACCGCCGACGCCATGACCGAGGCGGTGGTCTCCGGCATGGGTATCGGCGCGCTGCCGGTGTACGCGGCGGTCAACGGCCTGAAGGACGGCAGCCTGGTGCGGGTGTTGCCGCGCTATAGCCTGTTCCATCTCAACGTCTACGCCCTCTACCCCTCGCGGCAGTACCTGGATGCGAAGATCCGCACCTGGGTCGAGTTCCTCCGCGAGCACATGCCGGCGATGCTCGCCGCGGACGAGCACAGCCTGGCGGAGAGCGGTGGGTTGGCGAACTGAGCGGGAGTGGTGGGCGGCGCCCTTCGCGACGATCGCACCCCGGCTTGTCGGGAGTCGTAGGGCGGATAACCGCCTGGCGGTTGTCCGCCGATTCTCCGGAGCCCCGCGGACAACGCCAGGGGCGTTATCCGCCCTACAGGCTGTCTCCCACCCTCTGCAACTCCTCGATCAACGCCCGCAGGCAACTCGGCAGTGCTTCCAGGTCGCGTACCAGCAGGCTGCGCTCGCGGATCGCCCAGGGCTCGTCGAGTTCGATGGTCGCCAGCTTCATCGTCCGGCTGTGGCGGCGCGCGGCGGACTGCGGGATCACGCCGATGCCGACGCCGCCCTCGATCATCCGGCAGATCGCCTCGAAGCTGGAGACCTGGATGCGCAGCGATAGCTGCTCGCCCATCTGCTCCACCCGTTCGTACAGGAAGGCGTGCAGGGTGGTGCCCTCGGGCAGGCCGATATGCTGGAACTGCAGGGTGTCGCGCAGGCGTACCCTGGCCTGTCCGGCCAGCGGATGGCCCTGGGGCACCGCCATCACCAGGCGGTCGGTGCTGAAATGCAGGACCTGCAGGCCACTGGCCGCCACCGGCCCGGCGATGATGCCGAGGTCGGTGGAGCCGTCCAGCACGCCGCGGACAATGTCGCGGCTGAGGCGTTCCTGCAGGTCGACGGTGACCCCGGGACGAGCGGCAAGGAAGCCGGCGAGGATTTCCGGGAGGAATTCGGTGACCGCGGTGGTATTGGCGAAGATGCGGATATGCCCGGCGGCGTCGCTGCCGTACTCGGTGAACTCGCTCTTCAGGTATTCCACCTGGCGCATGATCAGCCGCGCGTGCTGTAGCAGGCGCTGGCCCGCCGGGGTCAGTTCGACGCCGCGGCTGTCGCGGTACAGCAGGCGGCTGCCGAGCTGGCCTTCGAGCGCCTTGACCCGTGCGCTGGCGGCGGCCGGGGAAAGGAAGGCGCGGCGCGCGCCCTGGGTCAGGCTGGGCGACTCGGCGATATGGATGAACAGGCGCAGGTCGGCGAGATCGAAATGCATGGGCACTCCATGGCGTTCGGCAAATCCGAACGCGCCATTGCGTAATTGCAAATTCTCAAAACGCTAGCATCCTATCATTCTCCTCCCATCACCCCCTAGGTCATGGGAAGCCACGCATGAGTGAGTCCGCTTTCGCCCCCTGGATCGGTCGCCAGGAAGAAACCCACGATCAATTGAGCCGCAACCTGGTCAAGCGCATCGCCGCCACCTTCGGCGAGCCGACCCCGGCCCACGGCGAAGCGCTGCCGCCGCTCTGGCACTGGGCGTTCTTCCAGGACCCGGTGGAGGCCGCCGGCCTCGGCGTCGACGGCCACCCGGCGCGCGGCGGTTTCCTGCCGCCGGCGGACGATCGCAACCGCATGTGGGCCGGCGGGCGCCTGGAGTTCCACCAGCCGCTGCGGGTCGGCGGCGAGGCCAGCCGCACCTCGACCATCCTCCGGGTCGAGGAGAAGCACGGTCGCAGCGGCACGCTGCTGTTCGTCACCCTGCGCCACGACTACCGCCAGGACGGCCAGCTGGCGCTGAGCGAAGAGCACGACATCGTCTACCGCGAACCGTCCCCGCCCAAGCTCGGCGGTACCGAGGCCTTGCCCGAGGGCGACTGGCGCGAGGCGCTGGAGCCCGATCCGGTGTTGCTGTTCCGCTACTCGGCGGTGACTTTCAACGGCCACCGCATTCACTACGACTGGCCCTATGTCACCGACGCCGAAGGCTATCCGGGCCTGGTGGTGCACGGTCCGCTGATCGCCACCCTGGCCCTGCGCGCGTTCTGCCGGGCCAATCCGCAGGCGCGCATGCGTCGCTTCGCCTATCGCGGCCTGCGCCCGCTGATCTGTCCCGAGCCGTTCGAGGTCGGCGGCCGCCTGCTCGCTGCCGGCAAGGCCGAGGTATGGGTCGGCAATGGCGCCGGCCTGGCCCAGCGTGGCGACGTGGAATTCGACTGAAAGGGCCCCAGCGCCCATCCAACGACAAGAATCGAGGAGTCACCGATGAATCCGAACAGCGAAGAGCTGAACGCGATCCGCGAGGGCGTACGTGCCCTCTGCGCCGAATTCGACGCCGCCTACTGGCGCCGCATCGACGAGCAGCGCGGTTTTCCCGAGGCCTTCGTCAAGGCCCTGACCGACGCCGGCTGGCTCTCGGCAATGATCCCGGAGGAGTACGGCGGTTCCGGCCTGGGCCTGGCCGAGGCCTCGGTGATCCTGGAGGAAGTCAACCGCTGCGGCGGCAACTCCGGCACCGTGCACGGGCAGATGTACAACATGTTCACGCTGCTGCGTAACGGCAGCGAGGCGCAGAAGCGCTTCTACCTGCCGAAGCTGGCCAGCGGCGAGCTGCGCCTGCAGTCGATGGGGGTGACCGAGCCGACCACCGGCACCGATACCACCAAGATCAAGACCACCGCCGTGCGCAAGGGCGACCGCTATGTGATCAACGGGCAGAAGGTGTGGATCTCGCGGATCCAGCACTCCGACCTGATGATCCTGCTGGCGCGCACCACGCCGCTGGCCGAGGTGAAGCGCAAGTCCGAAGGCATGTCGATCTTCCTCGTCGACCTGCGCGAGGCCATCGGCAAGGGCCTGACCGTGCAGCCGATCGCCAACATGGTCAACCACGAGACCAACGAGCTGTTCTTCGACAACCTGGAGATCCCCGCCGATAGCCTGATCGGTGAGGAAGGCAAGGGCTTCCGCTACATCCTCGACGGCCTCAATGCCGAGCGCACCCTGATCGCCGCCGAATGCATCGGCGACGGCCGCTGGTTCATCGACAAGGCCAGCCACTATGCCCGCGACCGCGTGGTCTTCGGCCGGCCGATAGGGCAGAACCAGGGCGTGCAGTTCCCCATCGCCGAGGCGCACATCGAAGTGGAGGCCGCCGACCTGATGCGCTGGCGCGCCTGCCAGGAGTACGACGCCGGGCTCAACGCCGGGGCCAGCGCGAACATGGCCAAGTACCTGGCGGCGAAAGCTTCCTGGGAGGCGGCCAACGCCTGCCTGCAGACCCACGGCGGCTTCGGCTTCGCCTGCGAGTACGACGTCGAGCGCAAGTTCCGCGAGACCCGCCTGTACCAGGTGGCGCCGATCTCCACCAACCTGATCCTGTCCTACGTGGCCGAGCACCTGCTCGAACTGCCGCGCTCGTTCTGAAGCGGGAGCCGCCCATGCAGATCGACCGTCTCGACCACCTGGTGCTCACCGTCCGCGACATCGACGCCAGCATCGATTTCTACACCCGCGTACTGGGTATGCGCGCCGTTACCTTCGGCGCGGGTCGCAAGGCCCTCGCCTTCGGTGCGCAGAAGATCAACCTGCACCAGGCCGGGGGCGAATTCGAACCCAAGGCCGAGCGACCTACGCCGGGGTCCGCCGACCTCTGTTTCATCGTCGCCACGCCACTCGAGGCGGTGGCCGAGCAACTGCGCCAGCAGGCCGTGGAAATCCTCGAGGGCCCGGTGCAGCGCACCGGCGCCGGCGGGCCGATCCTCTCGCTGTACCTGCGCGACCCCGACCTGAACCTGATCGAACTGAGCAACCCGCTGTAGGCCGCGTGCCTCGGGACAACTACAAGAGAGCGTTGGTCATGACCGACTACACCCAGCAACTCGCCGGCTTTCTCGCCGGCCTGCGCTACCAGGACCTGCCGCCGGCGGTGCTGGCGCGGATGGAAGAATTGTTCCTCGACTGGCTCGGCTCGGCGCTGGCCGGCAAGGGCCAGCATCCGATCCCATTGTTCGAGCGCTACGCCGAACGCATGGGCCCGGCCGATGGTAGCGCGCAGATCCTGCCCAGCCGGCGGCGCAGCTCGCCGTATTTCGCCGCCCTGGTGAACGGCGCGGCTTCCCACGTGGTGGAGCAGGACGACCTGCACAACAGCTCGGTGCTGCACCCCGCGGCAGTGGTCTTCCCTGCCGCCCTGGCCGCGGCCCAGGACCTCGGCCGCAGTGGCGCCGAGCTGATCCTCGCGGCGGTGGCCGGCTACGAGGCCGGCATCCGCATCGGCGAATTCCTCGGTCGTTCCCACTACCGGGTGTTCCATACCACTGCCACGGTCGGCACCCTCGCCGCGGCAGTGGCGGTGGGCAAGCTGATGGACTTCGACCGCGAGCGCTTCGTCGACCTGCTCGGCAGCGCCGGAACCCAGGCCGCCGGGCTCTGGGAGTTCCTCCGCGACGCCGCCGATTCCAAGCAGTTGCATACCGCCAAGGCCGCCGCCGACGGGCTGCTCGCCGCCTATCTCACCGCCGACGGCCTGAGCGGCGCGCGACACATCCTCGAAGGCGAGCAGGGGATGGCCGCCGGGATGTCCAGCGACGCCGACCCCGAGCGCCTGGTGGATCGCCTCGGCAGCCGCTGGGCGTTGCTGGAAACCTCGTTCAAGTTCCACGCCTCGTGCCGCCATACCCATCCCGCGGCCGACGCGCTGCTGGCGCTGATGCAGCGCGAAGGGCTCGATCACTCGCAGATCGCCGCGGTCACTGCGCGGGTCCACCAGGGCGCCATCGACGTGCTCGGCCGGGTGGTCGAGCCGCAGACCGTGCACCAGGCGAAGTTCTCCATGGGCACCGTGCTGGGCCTGATCGCCGTGTACGGCAAGGCCGGCCTCGGCGAGTTCCATCGGCATGCGCTGAGCGACCCACGGGTCGCTGCGTTCCGCGAGCGGGTCGAGATGCGCCTGGACCCGGAGGTCGACGCCGCCTATCCGCAGCGCTGGCTCGGGCGGGTCGAAGTACTGGATGGCGAAGGGCGGCGCCATACCGCCGCCATCGACGAACCGAAGGGCGATCCCGGCAATACCCTCAGCCGCGACGAGCTGGCCGACAAGTTCCGCCGCCTGCTGGCGTTTTCCGGCGCGGCCACCGGCGCCGAGGCGGAGATCCTTATCCAGCGGGCCTGGGGCCTGCGTCAGGCGCCTTCCGTAACGCCCCTGATCTGATCAACCGAACCAGCCGCACCTCGTCTTCGACGGACGAGGGCAGGGAGTCCGACCCATGACGCAATCCCACCAGCCGCGCCCGCTCGACGGCATCACCGTGGTCAGCCTGGAGCACGCCATCGCCGCGCCCTTCTGCACCCGCCAACTGGCCGATCTCGGCGCGCGGGTGATCAAGATCGAACGCCCCGGCGTCGGCGATTTCGCCCGCGGTTACGACGAGCGGGTCAACGGCCTGTCGTCGCACTTCGTCTGGACCAATCGTTCCAAGCAGAGCCTCAGCCTCGATCTCAAGCAGGCCGAGGCGCTGCCGTTGCTGGAGAAGCTGCTGGCCGGCGCCGACGTGCTGGTGCAGAACCTCGCGCCGGGCGCCGCCGCGCGCCTGGGCCTGTCCTACGAGGCGTTGCGCGAGCGCTTCCCGCGACTGATCGTCTGCGATATCTCCGGCTACGGCGAAGGCGGTCCCTACGAGAAGAAGAAGGCCTACGACCTGCTGATCCAGAGCGAGGGCGGCTTCCTTTCGGTGACCGGCGGCGCCGGGCCGAACGAGATGGCCAAGGCCGGCTGTTCGATCGCCGATATCGCCGCCGGCATGTACGCCTACAGCAGCATCCTCTCGGCCCTGCTGCTGCGCGAGCGCACTGGCGAGGGCAGCCGCATCGACGTGTCGATGCTGGAGAGCCTGGTGGAGTGGATGGGCTACCCGATGTACTACGCCTACCAGGACGCGCCGCCACCGCCGCGCGCCGGCGCTTCGCACTCGACCATCTACCCCTATGGGCCATTCCCCGCCGGCGACGGCGGCACGGTGATGCTCGGCCTGCAGAACGAGCGCGAGTGGCGGGCCTTCTGCGACAAGGTCCTGCGCCGCCCGGAGCTGGCCGACGACGAACGCTTCTCGGCGAACTTCAAGCGCTCGGCCAACCGCGAGGAGCTGCGTGCGCTGATCGTCGAAGCCTTCGCCGCCTTGCCGGCCGCCGAGGTGGTGGCGCGCCTGGAACAGGCGCAGATCGCCAACGCCCACGTCAACGACATGGCCGGGGTCTGGGCGCACCCGCAGTTGCAGGCGCGGCAACGCTGGACCTCCATCGACAGCCCGGCCGGGCGCCTGCCGGCGTTGTTGCCGCCGGCCAGCAGCAGCGCCTTCGTTCCGCGCATGGATGCGGTGCCGGCGCTGGGCGGCGACAGCGACGCGCTGCTTGCCGAACTGGGCTGTACCGCGGCCGATATCCAGCGCCTGCGCGCGACCGGAACGGTATGAGGAGGCGGACATGAACCGACAGATCGTGCGCAGCGCGCTGTTCGTCCCGGCGACCCGCCCGGAGCGGATCCCCAAGGCCCTTGCCAGCGGCGCCGACCGGGTCATCGTCGACCTCGAGGATGCGGTGGAGGAGGGGCTGAAGGTCGAGGCGCGGGCCAATCTCCGGCGTTTCCTCGTCGATACGCCGGAAGCCCGGGTGCTGGTGCGGATCAACGCGGCGGAGCATCCCGGACATGCCGACGACCTGGCGCTGTGCCGCGACCACGCCGGAGTGATCGGCCTGCTCCTGCCGAAAGTGGAGAGCGCCGCCCAGGTGCGCCACGCCGCCGTGGCCAGCGGCAAGCCGGTCTGGCCCATCGTCGAGAGTGCCCGCGGCCTTGCCGCGCTGGGCGAGATCGCCGCCGCCGCGGGGGTCGAGCGGCTGTCCTTCGGCAGCCTCGACCTGGCCCTGGATCTCGATCTCAACACCGGCAGCAACGCAGCCGAACAGATTCTCGGTCACGCCCGTTACGCGCTGCTCCTGCAATCGCGCCTGGCAGGCCTGGCGCCGCCGCTGGACGGCGTCTACCCGGCGATCCAGAACCGTGTCGGACTGGTCGAGGCAGTGCGCTTCGCTCGCGACATGGGCTTCGGCGGGTTGCTGTGCATCCATCCGAGCCAGGTCGAGCCGATCCACCAGACATTGATGCCGAGTCTCGCGGAACTGGAGTGGGCGCGTCGGGTGGCAGAGGCCGGCGCCTCCGGTGCCGGCGTCTTCGTGGTCGACGGCGAAATGGTCGACGCGCCGGTGCTGGGACGCGCGCGACGCCTGCTGGAGCGGGCCGGGGAGGGGGGCTGAACGCGTTCGACAGACGCGAACGCGGGCTTGAGCAATGGCGAATTCTCCGAACGCGCCGGCTGCGTCAGGCTCGTCGATACCTCGAAAGCACAACAACAATCTGAGGTCACGAAATGTTCAAGACGATGGTACGGGCGCTGTTGTGCGCCCTGGCGATCGGTGGCTCCTGCCTGGCGAATGCCGCGCAGCCGATCGTCATCAAGTTTTCCCACGTGGTCGCGGAAAACACGCCCAAGGGCCAGGGCGCGCTGCTGTTCAAGAAGCTCGTCGAACAGCGCCTGGGCGGCCGGGTCGAGGTGGACGTCTATCCCAACTCGTCGCTGTTCGGCGATGGCAAGGAAATGGAGGCGCTGCTGCTGGGCGACGTGCAGATGCTGGCGCCGTCCCTGGCCAAGTTCGAGCAGTACACGCGCAAGGTGCAGATCTTCGACCTGCCGTTCCTCTTCGACGACATCCAGGCGGTCGACCGCTTCCAGCGCAGCCCGCAGGGGCGCGCCCTGCTGACCAGCATGCAGGGCAAGGGCATCCTCGGCCTGGCCTACTGGCACAACGGGATGAAGCAGCTCTCCGCCAATCGCCCGTTGCTGGAGCCGGAAGACGCGCGCGGGCTGAAATTCCGCGTGCAGGCGTCCGACGTGCTCAACGAGCAGTTCCGCCAGCTCCGCGCGATCTCCCGGAAGATGTCCTTCGCCGAGGTCTACCAGGGCTTGCAGACCGGCGTGGTGAATGGCACCGAGAACACCTGGTCGAACTACGAGAGCCAGAAGGTCAACGAGGTGCAGAAGTATTTCACCGAGTCCAACCACGGCCTGGTGGACTACATGGTGATCACCAACGCGAAGTTCTGGAACGGCCTCCCGGCGGACATCCGCGAAGCGCTGCAGCGGATCATGGACGAGGTCACCGTGCAGGTGAACCTCGAGGCCGAGCGCCTCAACCGCGACGCCCGCCAGCGCATCCTCGCCAGTGGCGTCAGCGAGATCCATACCCTGACCCCGCAGCAGCGCGCCGACTGGCGCCAGGCGATGCAGCCGGTATGGCAGAAATTCCGCGGCAATGTCGGCGCTGACCTGCTCCAGGCCGCCGAAGCCTCCAACCGTCCCGATTGACCCGTCCGGCCCCGCCCGGCCGGGCGGGGCATTGTGGAGAACGCTGCGATGAATCGACTCGTGCGCGTCTGGAACCGCTTCGAGGAGGGCGCTATCGCCTTCCTGCTGGCGGCGATGACGCTGGTGACCTTCCTCTATGTGGTGATGACCAACGTCTTCACCCTGTTCTACGACCTCGGCGACCGCCTGCCGACACTGCGGGCTCCGCTGTACTCGGTGGGCGACGCGATCCTCGGGGTAGCCCAGGACATGTCCTGGAGCAACGCGCTGACCAAGGCGCTGTTCGGCTGGCTGATCTTCCTCGGCATCGCCTACGGCGTACGCACCGCCGGCCACCTCGGGGTGGATGCCCTGGTGCGCCTGGCGCCGCGTCCCTTGCAGCGCCTGATCGGGATACTCGCCTGCCTCTGCTGCCTGGGCTACGCCGGGCTGTTCATGGTCGCCAGCTACGACTGGGTGAAGACCCTGTTGGTCGCCGGCATCGGCGCCGAGGACCTCGACCACTTCGGCATCCTCCAGGCCTACATCGCGGTGGTGGTGCCGGTCGGCTTCGGCCTGGTGCTGCTGCGCTACCTGGAAATCCTCGTCAACCTGTTGCGCGGTCGCCAGCTCGGGCTGGGCCTCGCCGACGAGGCCGCCGAGGCCTCCAAACTGGCCGGCGAAGAGGCCGGGGAGAACCGTCCATGACCGTGCTGATCCTGTTCCTGCTGCTGTTCCTGTTCATGTTCATCGGCGTGCCCATCGCCATCTCCCTGGGGCTGTCCGGCGCCCTGACGATCCTGCTGTTCAGCCCGGATTCGGTGCGCTCGCTGGCGATCAAGCTGTTCGAGACCTCCGAGCACTACACCCTGCTGGCGATCCCGTTCTTCCTGCTCTCCGGCGCGTTCATGACCACCGGTGGCGTGGCGCGGCGCCTGATCGACTTCGCCAATGCCTGCGTCGGGCATATCCGCGGCGGCCTGGCGATCGCTGCGGTGCTCGCCTGCATGCTGTTCGCCGCGCTGTCCGGTTCGTCGCCGGCGACAGTGGCGGCGGTCGGCTCGATCGCCGTGGCCGGCATGGTCCGCTCCGGCTATCCGCGCGCCTTCGGCGCGGGGATCATCTGCAATGCCGGGACCCTGGGCATCCTCATCCCGCCATCGATCGTGATGGTGGTCTACGCCGCCGCCACCGAGACCTCGGTGGGCAAGCTGTTCGTCGCCGGGGTGGTTCCGGGGTTGTTGCTCGGGGTGATCCTGATGGTGGTGATCTACATCGTCGCACGGGTCAAGAAGCTGCCGGCGCAGCCGCGCGCCAGCTTCCGCGAGTGGCTGGCCGCCGCACGCCGTGCAGGCTGGGGCCTGTTGCTGCTGGTGATCATCCTCGGCGGCATCTATTCCGGGCTGTTCACCCCCACCGAGGCGGCGGCGGTGGCGGCGGTGTACTCGGCCTTCGTCGCGCTGTTCGTGTACAAGGACATGCGCCTGCGCGACTGTCCCAAGGTGCTGCTGGAGTCGGGGCGGCTGAGCATCATGCTGATGTTCATCATCGCCAACGCCA
>NZ_KV813593.1:9233-102342 GCF_001813645.1 Pseudomonas sp. HMSC063H08 | reverse complement strand
TCATCGCCAACGCCATGCTCTTCGCCCATGTGTTGACCACCGAGCAGATCCCCCAGCAGATCACCGAATGGGTGGTGCAGGAAGGCCTGACCCCGATCGGCTTCCTGCTGATGGTCAACGTGGTGCTGCTGGTCGCCGGCAGCTTCATGGAGCCCTCGGCGATCGTGCTGATCCTGGCGCCGATCTTCTTCCCCATCGCCATGAAGCTGGGCATCGATCCGATCCACCTGGGTATCGTCATGGTGGTGAACATGGAGATCGGCCTGGTACACCCGCCAGTGGGCCTCAACCTGTTCGTCACCTCGGCGGTCACTGGCATGCCGCTGGGGGCGACCATCCGCGCGGCGCTGCCGTGGCTGATGATCCTGCTGCTGTTCCTGATCCTGGTGACCTACGTGCCGTTGATCTCGCTGTGGCTGCCGGGCCTGCTGGGCATGAGTTGAGGTCGCGGCGGCGGGGCGCGAGACGCGCTCCGCCGCCCGGCGCAAGGCTACGATCGGCGCGGCTTATAGCTACGATCGGCGCTGTCGCGCAGTGGTAAGACCATGGTCGTATGGTTCGTGGGGTGTGCGCTCGCTACAACTGGGCACAACAAAAACAACACTCACGTACCGAGGTTAAAGCCATGTCTGCGGCATCCCTGTACCCCGTGCACCCGGAAGCGGTGGCACGGACCTTCACCGACGAAGCCACCTACAAGACGATGTACCAGCAGTCCGTCGTCAACCCCGACGGCTTCTGGCGCGAGCAGGCCCAGCGGATCGACTGGATCAAGCCGTTCGAGAAGGTCAAGCAGACCTCCTTCGACGACCATCACGTGGACATCAAGTGGTTCGCCGACGGCACCCTCAACGTGTCGCACAACTGCCTCGACCGTCACCTCGCCGAACGCGGCGACCAGGTGGCGATCATCTGGGAAGGCGACGATCCCGCCGACCACCAGGAAATCACCTACCGCCAGCTCCACGAGCAGGTCTGCAAGTTCGCCAACGCCCTGCGCGGGCAGGACGTGCACCGCGGCGACGTAGTGACCATCTACATGCCGATGATCCCCGAGGCCGTGGTCGCCATGCTCGCCTGCACCCGCATCGGCGCGATCCACTCGGTGGTCTTCGGCGGCTTCTCCCCCGAGGCCCTGGCCGGACGCATCATCGATTGCAAGTCGAAGGTGGTGATCACCGCCGACGAAGGCGTGCGCGGCGGCAAGCGTACTCCGCTGAAGGCCAACGTCGACGACGCCCTGACCAACCCGGAAACCTCCAGCGTGCAGAAGATCATCGTCTGCAAGCGTACCGGCGCCGAGATCAAGTGGAACCAGCACCGCGACGTCTGGTACGACGACCTGATGAAGGTTGCCGGCAGCACTTGCGCGCCCAAGGAAATGGGCGCCGAGGACCCGCTGTTCATCCTCTACACCTCCGGCTCCACCGGCAAGCCGAAGGGCGTGCTGCATACCACCGGCGGCTACCTGGTGTACGCCTCGCTGACCCACGAGCGGGTCTTCGACTACCGTCCGGGCGAAGTCTACTGGTGCACCGCCGACATCGGCTGGGTCACCGGCCACACCTACATCGTCTATGGCCCGTTGGCCAACGGCGCCACCACCATTCTGTTCGAGGGCGTACCGAACTACCCCGACGTGACCCGCGTGGCGAAGATCATCGACAAGCACAAGGTCAACATCCTCTACACCGCGCCGACCGCGATCCGCGCGATGATGGCCGAAGGCAAGGCGGCGGTGGCCGGTGCCGACGGTTCCAGCCTGCGTCTGCTCGGTTCGGTGGGCGAGCCGATCAACCCGGAAGCCTGGCAGTGGTACTACGAGACGGTCGGCCAGTCGCGCTGCCCGATCGTCGACACCTGGTGGCAGACCGAGACCGGCGCCTGCCTGATGACCCCGCTGCCGGGCGCCCACGCGATGAAGCCGGGCTCCGCGGCCAAGCCGTTCTTCGGCGTGGTCCCGGCACTGGTGGACAACCTCGGCAACCTGATCGAGGGCGCCGCCGAGGGCAACCTGGTGATCCTCGACTCCTGGCCGGGCCAGGCGCGGACCCTGTTCGGCGACCATGACCGCTTCGTCGACACCTACTTCAAGACCTTCAAGGGCATGTACTTCACCGGCGACGGCGCGCGCCGCGACGAGGACGGCTACTACTGGATCACCGGGCGGGTCGACGATGTGCTCAACGTCTCCGGCCACCGCATGGGCACCGCCGAGGTGGAAAGCGCGATGGTCGCCCACCCGAAGGTCGCCGAGGCGGCGGTGGTCGGCATGCAGCACGACATCAAGGGGCAGGGCATCTATGTCTACGTCACCCTCAACTCCGGGGTCGAGCCGAGCGAGGCGCTGCGCCAGGAGCTGAAGCAATGGGTTCGCCGCGAGATCGGTCCGATCGCCACGCCGGATGTGATCCAGTGGGCGCCGGGACTGCCGAAGACCCGTTCGGGCAAGATCATGCGGCGCATCCTGCGCAAGATCGCCGCGGCCGAGTACGACACCCTCGGCGACATCTCCACCCTTGCCGACCCGGGCGTGGTTCAGCACCTGATCGAGACCCATCGCTCGATGCAGGCCGCCTGACTTCCGCCTGATCCGAAACGACCCCGCGCGGTGCGAGCCGCGCGGGGTCTTTCATTTGGCGCGGGCCGAGGAGGAGGGCGTTTCGAATGGGCTCGCGCCGGGAATGGGGCGGCGGTAACACTTCGGTGATGCGCGCCTGCGCATAATTGGGGCGAGAGGAAACGCCACGCACAGCCAAGGTGCGACACGGGGTAGCAGTCGAGGCGAGTCGTAGCGGCCAAGCCATTGAAGGAGAAGGAATT
Source organism: Pseudomonas sp. HMSC063H08 (assembly GCF_001813645.1). Lineage (NCBI taxonomy): Bacteria > Pseudomonadati > Pseudomonadota > Gammaproteobacteria > Pseudomonadales > Pseudomonadaceae > Pseudomonas > Pseudomonas sp. HMSC063H08. The sequence goes on along the minus strand of NZ_KV813593.1, from coordinate 99,519 downwards.
GGCAATTTATGGCTTGAGATTTGCTTTACTCATTGATTACACTTCGCGCTTTCCGGGCACAAATGTCGCTGCCTGTCAATATCGCCGAATGCCCTCTTCGGTGCTTTTATAATTAGTTGTCGCATTGAAGAAATAACCACTTTCGGCCTGTCGCTAGAATGCCGCTCACCCCAGCTGGCGCCCTGTCCACGAGAAGGCGCCATGCGCAAGAGCCGGTGATCACGCATATCCGTCGGCAGCCTGGGCAAGGTTCTATTTCTCCTGCCAATCGATGCCATCCCCTTCGAAGGAGTTCCAGATGAAGAAGCTCGCACTTCTCGGCGCCCTGGCGCTGTCCGTGCTCTCCCTGCCCACTTTCGCCGCCGACAAGCCGGTGCGCATCGGCATCGAGGCGGCCTATCCGCCGTTCTCGCTGAAGACCCCGGACGGCCAGCTGGCAGGCTTCGACGTGGATATCGGCAATGCCCTCTGCGAAGAGATGAAGGTGCAGTGCAAGTGGGTCGAGCAGGAGTTCGACGGCCTGATCCCGGCACTCAAGGTGCGCAAGATCGATGCGATCCTCTCGTCGATGACCATCACCGACGAGCGCAAGCGTTCGGTCGACTTCACCAACAAGTACTACAACACCCCGGCGCGCTTCGTGATGAAGGAAGGCGCCAGCCTCAACGATCCCAAGGCCGACCTGAAGGGCAAGAAGGCCGGCGTGCTGCGTGGCAGTACCGCCGACCGCTACGCCTCCGCCGAACTGACCCCGGCCGGCGTCGAAGTGGTGCGCTACAACTCCCAGCAGGAAGCCAACATGGACCTGGTGGCCGGTCGCCTCGACGCGGTGGTCGCCGACTCGGTGAACCTCGAGGACGGCTTCCTCAAGACCGATGCCGGCAAGGGCTACGCCTTCGTCGGTCCGCAACTGACCGATGCCAAGTACTTCGGCGAAGGCGTCGGCATCGCCGTGCGCAAGGGCGATAGCGAGCTGGCCGGCAAGTTCAACGCGGCCATCGACGCGCTGCGCGCCAACGGCAAGTACAAGCAGATCCAGGACAAGTACTTCAGCTTCGACGTCTACGGTTCGAACTGACGCTATCCGTCAGAGGTGGCACAAACGTCCGCGACGCCTCGCGCTGTTTGTGCCACTTTTTTATTGAGTGGACGCCACTGCTTTAGCGCTGCATTAGCTGCATAGAGGTACCGTTTTGATGATCACTGGCTACGGTGCGACCATCGTCGATGGCGCCTGGCTGACTCTCCAGCTGGCCCTGCTTTCCATGCTCCTGGCCATCGTCCTCGGCCTGCTGGGCGCGGCCTTCCGCCTGTCGCCGGTGCGCTGGCTGGCCTGGTGCGGCGACCTGTACGCCACGGTAGTGCGCGGCATTCCCGACCTGGTGCTGATCCTGCTAATCTTCTACGGCGGCCAGGGCCTGCTGAACTGGGTCGCCCCGCAACTCGGCTACGACGACTACATCGACCTGAATCCCTTCGTGTCCGGCGTCGGCACCCTCGGCTTCATCTTCGGCGCCTATCTCTCGGAGACCTTCCGCGGCGCCTTCATGGCGATTCCCAAGGGCCAGGGCGAGGCCGGCTACGCCTATGGCATGAGCCACCGCCAGGTGTTCTTCCGCATCCAGGTGCCGCAGATGATCCGCCTGGCGATCCCCGGCTTCACCAACAACTGGCTGGTGCTGGTCAAGGCCACCGCGCTGATTTCCGTGGTCGGCCTGCAGGACATGATGTTCAAGGCCAAGCAGGCCTCCGATGCGACCCGCGAGCCGTTCACCTACTACCTCGCCGTGGCCGGCCTGTACCTGCTGGTGACCAGCGTGTCGCTGCTGTTGCTGCGCCTGCTCGAACGCCGCTATTCGGTCGGCGTGAAAACCGCGGAACTGTGAGTCAAGGGGCCCTATCGTGATCTTCGATTTCTCCGTCATCTGGGACAGCCTTCCGCTCTATTTCGACGGCCTGCTGGTCACCCTCAAGCTGCTCTCGGTCTCCCTGCTGATCGGCCTGCTGCTGGCGGTGCCGCTGGCGCTGATGCGGGTCTCCAAGCAGCCGCTGGTGAACTTCCCGGCCTGGCTCTACACCTACGTGATCCGCGGCACGCCGATGCTGGTCCAGCTGTTCCTGATCTACTACGGCCTGGCGCAGTTCGACGCGGTGCGCGAGAGCGCGCTGTGGCCCTGGCTGTCGAACGCGTCCTTCTGCGCCTGCCTGGCGTTCGCCATCAACACCAGCGCCTACACCGCCGAGATCCTCGCCGGCAGCCTGAAGGCCACGCCCCATGGCGAGATCGAGGCGGCCAAGGCGATGGGCATGTCGCGCCTGAAGATGTACCGCCGCATCCTCCTGCCATCGGCACTGCGGCGTGCGCTGCCGCAGTACAGCAACGAAGTGATCATGATGCTGCAGACCACCAGCCTGGCGTCCATCGTCACCCTGGTGGACATCACCGGCGCCGCGCGAACCGTCTATTCGCAGTACTACCTGCCGTTCGAAGCGTTCATCACCGCCGGTCTGTTCTACCTGTGCCTGACCTTCATCCTGGTGCGCCTGTTCAAGCTTGCCGAGCGCCGCTGGCTGGCTTACCTGGCGCCGCGCAAATCCTGATCCGGAGGACCGCATGGAGCGTATCGACCACCTGCTGCCGTGGAGCACCCTGGGAAGCGAGAAGCGCCTGAGCGTGTTCCGCTTCGGCTGCGGCGCGCGCAAGGTCTACATCCAGTCCAGCCTGCACGCCGACGAGCTGCCGGGCATGCGCACCGCCTGGGAGCTGAAGCAGCGGTTGCGCCTGCTGGAGGCGGAAGGCCGCCTGCGCGGCACCGTCGAGCTGGTGCCGGTGGCCAATCCGGTCGGTCTCGGGCAGATGATCCAGGCGCTGCACCAGGGGCGCTTCGAAATGAGCAGCGGGCGCAACTTCAATCGCGATTTCCCCGACCTGCTGGACGCGGTGATCGACAGCGTCGGCGAGCGTCTCGGCAGCGATCCGGCGGCCAATGTCGCGCTGGTCCGCCAAGCCCTGCGCGCGGCGCTGGACGCCCTGCCGCCGGCGACCTCGGAACTGGAGGGCATGCAGCGCCTGCTCTATCGCCACGCCTGCGACGCCGACCTGGTGCTCGACCTGCATTGCGACTTCGAGGCCGCCATCCATCTCTATACCCTGCCGCAGCAATGGCCCGCCTTCGCCTCCCTGGCCGCACGCCTGGGCGCCGCCGTCGGGCTGCTCGCCGAGGAGTCCGGCGGCGGTTCCTTCGACGAGGCCTGCTCGGTGCCGTGGCTGCGCCTGTCGCGCCTGTATCCGCGCGCCGAGCTGCCGCTGGCCTGCCTGGCGACCACCGTCGAACTCGGCGGCCAGGCCGATACCACGGCGCAGCAGGCCGAGGCCAACGCCGCGGCGATCCTGGCCTTCCTCGCCGAGCAGGGCTTCGTCGAGGGCGAATGGCCGGCGGCGCCCGAAGCCTGCTGCGAAGGCTTGCCCTTCGAAGGCACCGAATACGTCCACGCCCCGCATACCGGCGTGGTGAGTTTCCTGCGCCGGCCGGGCGAATGGGTGGAGGCGGGCGAACCGCTGTTCCAGGTCATCGATCCCCTGGCCGACCGTGCCAGCACCGTGTGCGCCGGGGTCTCCGGCGTGCTTTTCGCCATCGAACGGATGCGCTACGCGCAGCCGGGACTCTGGCTGGCCAAGGTGGCCGGTCGTCAACCGATCCGTCAGGGACGCTTGCTCAGCGACTGATTAGCCGAGAACACACACATGTACAAACTGGAAGTCCAAGACCTGCACAAGCGCTACGGTAGCCACGAGGTGCTCAAGGGCGTCTCGCTGGCGGCGAAAGCGGGCGACGTGATCAGCATCATCGGCTCGAGCGGTTCCGGCAAGAGCACCTTTCTGCGCTGCATCAACCTGCTGGAACAGCCGCACGCCGGCAAGATCCTGCTCAACGGCGAGGAGCTGAAGCTGGTGCCTGGCCGCGACGGCGCGCTGAAGGCCGCCGACTCCCGCCAGTTGCAGCGCATGCGCTCGCGCCTGTCGATGGTGTTCCAGCATTTCAACCTGTGGTCGCACATGAGCGCCCTGGAGAACGTCATCGAGGCGCCCGTGCATGTGCTCGGCGTGTCGAAAAAGGAAGCCATCGAGAAGGCCGAGCACTACCTGGCCAAGGTCGGCGTGGCGCACCGCAAGGACGCCTACCCGGCGCACATGAGCGGCGGCGAGCAGCAGCGCGTGGCGATCGCCCGGGCGCTGGCGGTGGAGCCGGAAGTGATGCTGTTCGACGAGCCGACCTCGGCGCTCGACCCCGAACTGGTGGGCGAAGTGCTGAAGGTCATGCAGGACCTGGCGCAGGAAGGCCGCACCATGGTGGTGGTGACCCACGAGATGGGTTTCGCCCGCGAGGTGTCGAACCAGTTGGTGTTCCTGCACAAGGGCCTGGTCGAGGAACACGGCTGCCCGAAGGAAGTCCTCGCCAACCCGCAGTCGGACCGCCTCAAGCAGTTCCTCTCCGGCAGCCTCAAGTAACATTCATCGCAGAGGCCGGCTAAGCTGCTCCCATGACTGCCCAACCCCAACGCATCGGTTTCCTCCTCTGGCCCGCCACCCGCGCGCTGACGCTATCGCTTGCCGAGGAAGCCCTGCGGGCGGCCCGGCGGTTGCACCCCGAGGCGCTCTACGAGCCGCTGTTCCTGCTCGCCGAAGCGCCGGCCGAAGAGGAGGGCTGGCGCCTGCCGGGAACGGCCTGGAACGGCAGGCTGGAGCAATGCTCGCGGCTGTTCCTGGTCGCCGACGAGGCGCCGGCGGCGGTGTCGCCAGCGCTGGGCCTGGCGCTCAAGCAACTGGCGCGTTCGGGAGCGGCGATCGGCGCACTGTCCGCCGGCATCTACCCGCTGGCCCAGCTCGGCCTGCTCGACGGTTATCGCGCCGCGGTGCACTGGCGTTGGCACGATGACTTCACCGAGCGCTTCCCCAAGGTCATCGCCACCAACCACCTGTTCGAGTGGGATCGCGACCGCATGACCGCCTGCGGCGGCATGGCGGTACTCGACCTGCTGTTGGCGCTGCTGTCCCGCGACCATGGCGCTGAACTGGCCGGCGCGGTCTCGGAGGAGTTGGTGGTGGAGCGCATCCGCGAAGGCAACGAGCGCCAGCGCATCCCGCTGAAGAATCGCCTCGGCTCCAGCCATCCGAAGCTGACCCAGGCGGTACTGCTGATGGAAGCCAATATCGAGGAGCCACTGACCACCGACGAGATCGCCCAGCATGTGTGTGTTTCGCGGCGCCAGTTGGAACGGATCTTCAAGCAATACCTGAACCGCGTACCCAGCCAGTACTACCTGGAGCTGCGCCTGAACCGCGCGCGGCAGATGCTGATGCAGACCAGCAAGTCGATCATCCAGATCGGCCTGTCCTGCGGTTTCTCTTCCGGGCCGCATTTCTCCAGCGCCTACCGCAACTTCTTCGGCGTCACTCCGCGCGAGGACCGCAACCAGCGGCGCGGCGGCAGCGCCTTCGAGACGACCTTCACTCCCGTCGAACGCGGCTGATCGCCAACGGCGCGGCGGTTTCAGCCGGGCTTTGCGACGCCCCGGGAGGCGGATCGCCTCGGGAAGTCGCCGAGTTCGCGACGGGCCGTCGGAATGATCGCCTCCAGCAGTTCCAGCGGAACGTCGCTGGCGAACAGGTTGACCACGAAACGCCGGCCGGCGTCGTCGCGAAATACCTCGAACAGCGGCTGTTCGCCGCGCCAGCACTCCAGGCCGAGGCCGTCGCGCGGATTGACGTCGGAGGCGAAGACGAGACGGTAGTCGATTCCCTCGATGGGCATGGCTTGTTTCCCTGCTGTTCCCGCCCGCGGGGCGGCGTAGAAGAAGTATGCACCCGAGTGCATCGCGCGTTTACACTGCGCCTTCCCGATGCTTTCTGTCGCATTTCCGAAAGCCGCGGAAATTCCCGGGTTGGCGCTATAACAAGTTGTCGCATGGCGGCAATGCCGGCCCGGTCCCAATCCCTACAATCCTTTCATCGATAGCCGCCTTCAGGCAGGAGAAACACCGATGTCCGCTCCCCATGCGCAGGTAGAACGTGCCGATTTCGACCGGTATATGGTCCCCAACTACGCCCCCGCCGCCTTCATCCCGGTGCGAGGCGAGGGATCGCGCGTCTGGGACCAGAGCGGCCGCGAACTGATCGATTTCGCCGGCGGCATCGCCGTGACCTCCCTGGGCCACGCGCATCCGGCGCTGGTCAAGGCGCTCACCGAGCAGGCCCAGCGCATCTGGCACGTTTCCAACGTCTTCACCAACGAGCCGGCCCTGCGCCTGGCGCGCAAGCTGGTGGACGCCACCTTCGCCGAGCGGGTGTTCCTCGCCAACTCCGGCGCCGAGGCCAACGAGGCGGCCTTCAAGCTGGCTCGCCGCTACGCCAACGATGTCTACGGCCCGCAGAAGTACGAGATCATCGCCGCCAGCAACAGCTTCCACGGGCGCACCCTGTTCACCGTCAACGTCGGCGGCCAGCCGAAGTATTCCGATGGCTTCGGGCCCAAGTTCGAGGGTATCACCCACGTTCCCTACAACGACCTGGAAGCGCTGAAGGCGGCGATCTCCGACAAGACCTGCGCCGTGGTGCTGGAACCGATCCAGGGCGAGGGCGGCGTGCTGCCGGCGCAGCAGGCCTACCTGGAAGGGGCGCGCAAGCTGTGCGACGAGCACAACGCGCTGCTGGTCTTCGACGAGGTCCAGAGCGGCATGGGCCGGGTCGGCGAGCTGTTCGCCTACATGCACTACGGCGTGGTCCCGGACATCCTCTCCAGCGCCAAGAGCCTGGGCGGCGGCTTCCCTATCGGTGCGATGCTGACCACCGGCGAGATCGCCAAGCACCTGTCGGTCGGCACCCACGGCACCACCTACGGCGGCAACCCGCTGGCCTCGGCGGTGGCCGAGGCGGCGCTGGACGTGATCAATACCCCGGAAGTGCTGGATGGCGTGAAGGCCAAGCATGAGCGCTTCAAGTCCCGCCTGCAGAAGATCGGCCAGGAGTACGGCATCTTCGGCGAGATTCGCGGCATGGGCCTGCTGATCGGCGCAGCGCTGACCGACGAGTGGAAGGGCAAGGCCAGGGATGTGCTCAACGCCGCCGAGAAAGAGGCGGTCATGGTGCTCCAGGCCAGCCCGGACGTGGTGCGCTTCGCGCCGAGCCTGGTGATCGACGACGCCGAGATCGACGAAGGCCTGGAGCGCTTCGAGCGCGCCGTGGCCAAGCTGGTCCGCGGCTGAGCGAACCCACGGGGCCCCGGCGCAGGCCGGGGCACCCGATGCGACATCCCGGAGCGGCCCGCGCCGGAGCCGGGAACCGTGCCGCCGTGCGTGGCGCGGGATCTTCCCTGCTGGACGTTCGAAACCGTGGCACAGGAAGGTGCCGCGGTCCCGCGCATGGATGCGGCAATCATCGTTGTCTGAGAAAGGAGTGACGCCATGTTGGTGATGCGCCCCGCCCAAGCGGCCGACCTGCCACAGGTGCAGCGTCTGGCGGCGGACAGCCCGGTAGGCGTCACGTCCTTGCCGGATGACGCCGAACGCCTGCGCGACAAGATCCTCGCTTCCGAGGCCTCGTTCGCCGCGGAGGTAAGCTACAACGGCGAGGAAAGCTATTTCTTCGTCCTCGAGGACAGCGCCAGCGGCGAGCTGGTCGGCTGCTCGGCGATCGTCGCCTCGGCCGGGTTCTCGGAACCGTTCTACAGCTTCCGCAACGAAACCTTCGTGCACGCCTCGCGCTCGCTGTCGATCCACAACAAGATCCATGTCCTCTCGCTGTGCCACGACCTTACCGGCAACAGCCTGCTGACCAGTTTCTACGTACAGCGCGACCTGGTGCAGAGCGTCTATGCCGAACTCAACTCGCGCGGTCGCCTGCTGTTCATGGCCAGCCATCCGGAGCGCTTCGCCGACGCGGTGGTGGTGGAGATCGTCGGCTACAGCGACGAGCAGGGCGAATCGCCGTTCTGGAACGCGGTCGGGCGCAACTTCTTCGACCTGAACTACATCGAGGCGGAAAAGCTCTCCGGGCTGAAGAGCCGCACCTTCCTCGCCGAACTGATGCCGCACTATCCGATCTACGTGCCGCTGTTGCCGGATGCCGCCCAGGAATCCATGGGCCAGGTTCACCCGCGAGCGCAGATCACCTTCGACATCCTGATGCGCGAAGGCTTCGAGACCGACAACTACATCGACATCTTCGATGGCGGCCCGACCCTGCACGCGCGCACCTCGGGGATTCGCTCGATCGCCCAGAGCCGGGTGGTTCCGGTGAAGATCGGCGAGGCGCCGAAGAGCGGGCGTCCATACCTGGTCACCAACGGCCAGTTGCAGGACTTCCGCGCGGTCGTGCTGGACCTGGACTGGGCGCCCGGCAAGCCGGTGGCCCTGAGTGTTGAAGCCGCCGAGGCCCTGGGCGTCGGCGAAGGCGCCAGCGTGCGCCTGGTAGCGGTCTGAAGGAGCCAGTCATGATCGTACGTCCTGTTACCAGCGCCGACCTGCCGGCCCTGATCGAGCTGGCGCGCAGCACCGGCACCGGCCTGACCACCCTGCCGGCCAACGAGCAGCGCCTGCAGCATCGCGTCAGTTGGGCCGAGAAGGCCTTCCGTGGCGAGGCCGAACGCGGCGACGCCGACTACCTGTTCGTCCTCGAGGACGACGCCGGCAAGGTCGTCGGCATCTCCGCCATCGCCGGAGCGGTAGGGCTTCGCGAACCCTGGTACAACTACCGGGTCGGCCTCACCGTGAGCGCCTCGCAGGAACTCAACATCCATCGCGAGATCCCCACGCTGTTCCTGGCCAACGACCTGACCGGCAATTCCGAGCTGTGCTCGCTGTTCCTCCACGCCGACCACCGCAGCGGCCTCAACGGCAAGCTGCTGTCGCGCGCGCGCTTCCTGTTCATCGCCGAATTCCGCCACCTGTTCGGCGACAAGCTGATCGCCGAGATGCGCGGCATGTCCGACGAGGAGGGGCGTTCGCCATTCTGGGAAAGCCTCGGCCGGCACTTCTTCAAGATGGAATTCTCCCAGGCCGACTACCTCACCGGGGTCGGCAACAAGGCCTTCATCGCCGAGCTGATGCCGAAGTTCCCGCTCTACACCTGCTTCCTCTCCGAGGAGGCGCGCGGGGTGATTGGCCGCGTCCATCCGAACACCGAGCCGGCGTTGGCCATGCTCAAGGCCGAGGGCTTCAGCTACCAGGGCTACGTCGACATCTTCGACGCCGGCCCGGCGATCGAGGCCGAGACCGACAAGATCCGCGCCATCGCCGAGAGCCAGAACCTGGTGCTGGCGGTGGGCACTCCCGGCGACGACGCCGAGCCCTACCTGATCCACAACCGCAAGCGCGAAGACTGTCGCATCACCGCCGCGCCGGCGCGGGCCGCCGCCGGCACCCTGGTGGTCGATCCGCTGACCGCCAAGCGCCTGCGCCTGTCGGCCGGCGCCTCGGTACGCGCGGTGCCGCTGTCGGCGCAGAAGCGCGCTTGAAAGCCTGATGGAGGCGTCCCGGCGAGGGCGCCCGAGGAGTCGATGATGAGTACCCATTACATTGCCGGCCAGTGGCTGGCGGGCCAGGGCGAGACCCTGGAGTCCCTCGACCCGGTTGGCCAGGGCGTGGTCTGGTCCGGGCGCGGCGCTGACGCCGCCCAGGTCGACGCTGCCGTGCGCGCCGCCCGCGAGGCCTTCCCGGCCTGGGCGCGGCGCCCGCTGGAGCAGCGCATCGAGTTGCTCGAGCGCTTCGCTGCGACCCTCAAGTCCCGCGCCGACGAGCTGGCCCGGGCGATCGGCGAGGAAACCGGCAAGCCGCTGTGGGAGTCGGCCACCGAAGTGACCAGCATGGTCAACAAGGTGGCGATCTCGGTGCAGGCGTTCCGCGAGCGCACCGGCGAGAAGTCCGGTCCGCTGGCCGACGCCACCGCCGTGCTGCGGCACAAGCCGCATGGCGTGGTGGCGGTATTCGGTCCCTACAATTTCCCCGGCCACCTGCCCAACGGTCATATCGTCCCGGCGCTGCTGGCCGGTAACTGCGTGGTGTTCAAGCCCAGCGAGCTGACCCCGAAGGTCGCCGAGCTGACGCTCAAGGCCTGGATCGAGGCCGGCCTGCCGGCCGGCGTGCTCAACCTGGTCCAGGGCGGTCGCGAAACCGGCGTCGCGCTGGCCGCCCACCGTGGGCTCGACGGTCTGTTCTTCACCGGGTCCAGTCGCACCGGCAACCTGCTGCACAGCCAGTTCGGCGGCCAGCCGCAGAAAATCCTGGCGCTGGAGATGGGCGGCAACAACCCGCTGGTGGTGGAGGAGGTCGCCGACCTCGACGCCGCCGTCTACACCATCATCCAGTCCGCCTTCATCTCCGCCGGCCAGCGCTGCACCTGCGCCCGCCGCCTGCTGGTGCCGCAGGGCGCCTGGGGCGACGCACTGCTGGCGCGCCTGGTGGCGGTCAGCGCTACCCTGCGGGTCGGGCGCTTCGACGAACAGCCGGCGCCGTTCATGGGCGCGGTGATTTCGCTGAGCGCCGCCGAGCACCTGCTCAAGGCCCAGGAGCATTTGATCGGCAAGGGCGCACAGCCGCTGCTGGCGATGACCCAGCCGATCGACGGCGCCGCCCTGCTGACCCCGGGCATCCTCGACGTCAGCACGGTGGCCGAGCGACCGGACGAAGAGTTCTTCGGGCCGTTGTTGCAAGTGATCCGCTACTCCGATTTCGCTGCGGCGATCCGTGAAGCCAACGCCACCCAGTACGGCCTGGCCGCCGGGCTGCTGTCGGATTCCCGCGAGCGTTTCGAGCAGTTCCTCGTGGAAAGCCGCGCCGGCATCGTCAACTGGAACAAGCAGCTCACCGGCGCCGCCAGCAGCGCGCCGTTCGGCGGTATCGGCGCGTCCGGCAACCACCGGCCGAGCGCCTACTACGCCGCCGATTACTGCGCCTATCCGGTCGCCTCGCTGGAAAGCCCCAGCGTGTCCCTTCCTGCCACCCTGACTCCCGGGATCAGCCTATGAATGCCCATGAAGTGAATTTCGACGGCCTGGTCGGCCCGACCCACAACTACGGCGGCCTGTCCTACGGCAATGTCGCTTCGCAAAGCAACAGCCAGGCGGTGTCCAACCCGAAGGAAGCGGCGAAGCAGGGCCTGGCGAAGATGAAGGCGCTGATGGAGATGGGTTTCAAGCAGGGGGTGCTCGCCCCGCAAGCCCGCCCGGATACCGCTGCGCTACGTAGCCTGGGCTTCTCCGGCCGCGACGAGGAGGTGATCCGCCGCGCGGCGAAGGAAGCGATGCCTCTCCTCGCCGCCTGCAGTTCGGCGTCGAGCATGTGGACTGCCAATGCCGCCACGGTCAGCCCGAGCGCCGACACCGCCGACGGCCGCGTGCATTTCACCGCGGCCAACCTGAACTGCAAGTTCCACCGATCCATCGAGCATCCCACCACCAGCCGCGTGCTGGCGGCGATGTTCAACGACGAGCGGCATTTCGCCCATCACGCGGCGCTGCCGGCGGTGAGCCAGTTCGGCGACGAAGGCGCGGCCAACCACACGCGCTTCTGCAAGGACTATGGCGATGCCGGCGTGGAGTTCTTCGTCTTCGGTCGCAGCGCCTTCGACAGTCGCTTCCCGGCGCCGCAACGCTATCCGGCGCGCCAGACCCTGGAAGCCTGCCAGGCGGTCGCGCGCCTGCACGGGCTGAGCGAGGCCGGAGTGGTCTACGCTCAACAGAACCCGGCGGTAATCGACCAGGGCGTGTTCCACAACGATGTGATCTCGGTGGGGAATGGCGAGGTGCTGTTCCATCACGAGGACGCCTTCCTCGATACCGAGAAGGTCCTTGCCGAACTGCACGACAAGCTTGGCCGCCGCGGCGGCCGCTTCCGCGCCATCTGCGTGCCGCGCGACCAGGTCGCGGTGGAGGACGCGGTGAAGTCCTATCTGTTCAACAGCCAACTGCTGTCGAAGGCCGACGGTTCGATGCTGCTGGTGGTACCGGAGGAGTGTCGGAACAACCCGCGGGTCTGGAACTACCTGGACCAGCTCACCGGCGACGACGGCCCGATCCGCGAAGTGAAGGTCTTCGACCTCAAGCAGAGCATGCAGAACGGCGGCGGCCCGGCCTGCCTGCGCTTGCGCGTGGCGCTGCAGGAGCGGGAGCTGGCGGCGGTGAATCCGGGGGTGATCATGAGCGCCGGCCTGTACGACACGCTGGTAGCCTGGGTCGACCGGCACTACCGCGACCGCCTGAGCGAAACCGACCTGGCCGACCCGCAACTGCTGCTGGAGTGCCGGACGGCATTGGATGAACTGACGCAGATCCTTAAACTGGGTTCGGTTTATTCCTTCCAACTCGATTGAGAGCCTCGCCACCATGTCCGATAGCCTGCAACTGATCCTCGAAGATACCGACGGCACCCAGCTGGAAACTTCCTGCACCCGTTTCGCCGTGGTCTGGCAGGGCAAGGAAGTGTGGGTCCAGCAAGCCGGCAACGGCCAGTTGCTGATCGGCGTCGACGTCGAAGACGGCGATACCGAATACACCAACCTGCTGCTGCGGCCGATGGCGACCAACCTGGTCAGCCTGCAACTGGAGATGGAGCCGATCGAAGAGGGCGACGACCACGAGCACGGCCCCGACTGCGGCTGCGACCACACCCACTGACTGAGGACATCCCATGCTCGCCCTCGGCAAACTGCTCGACTTGACCCTGGCCGGCCGCGAGCCGACCGAGAAGATCCAGCTCACCGCCGACGGCACCCGCCTGCACTGGCTGGCCGAGGGCGCGCTGGAAGTCACGCCGATCGGTGCCCGCGACAACGGCGTCGACCTGTTGCTCTCGGCCGGTATCCACGGCAACGAGACCGCGCCCATCGAACTGCTCGAACGGCTGATCCGCAAGGTCGCCGCGGGCACCCTCAAGCCTGCCGCCAGGGTCCTCTTCCTGTTCGGCAACCCCGAGGCCATCCGCCGCGGCGAGCGCTACGTCGAACAGGACATGAACCGCCTGTTCAACGGTCGCCACGAGGAGGGCAGCGGCAACGAGGCCTTCCGTGCCGCCGAGCTGGAGCGCCTGGCCCAGGTGTTCTTCAGCAAGACCGAGCGAGTCCACCTGCACTACGACCTGCATACCGCGATCCGCGGCTCGAAGATCGAGCAGTTCGCCCTCTACCCCTGGGCCGAGGGCCGCGAGCATTCCCGCAGCGAACTGGCCCGCCTGCGCGACGCCGGCATCGAGGCGGTGCTGTTGCAGAACAAGCCGGGCATCACCTTCAGCGCCTACACCTACGGCCAGCTCGGCGCCGAGGCCTTTACCCTGGAACTGGGCAAGGCACGTCCGTTCGGAGAGAACCAGGAGGTCAACCTGGAGCGCCTGGAGCGGAGCCTGGAGCTGCTGATCGACGGCAGCGAGGAACAGCCGGACGGCTCCCGACTCGATGGCCTCAAGCTGTTCAGCGTGTCGCGCGAGGTGATCAAGCACAGCGACCACTTCCGCCTGCACCTCGACGACGACGTGGCCAACTTCACCGAACTCTCGCCGGGCTACCTGCTGGCCGAGGATATCGGCGGCACGCGCTGGGTGGTGGATGAGGTCGGCGCACGCATCATCTTCCCCAATCCGCGGGTGAAGAACGGCCTGCGCGCCGGAATCCTGGTGGTGCCGGCCAAGCTCTGAGACGTATCGGCCTTCCCTCTCGATCATGACGGAGCGCTTCGGCGCTCCGTTTCCGTTGCGGCCGGGAAGATTTCCCGACTTCCCTTGTGGCTGTCGGTAGAGCGCCGTAGGATCGGGCTTTTCCGCCGAACCGAGGAGCCCTCCGTGCCTGTCATCGACCTGCGCAGCGACACCGTCACCCAGCCCACCGCCGGCATGCGCGAAGCCATGGCCGCGGCCGAACTGGGCGACGACGTCTATGGCGAGGACCCTACGGTCAACCGCCTGGAGGCCGAATTGGCGGCGCGCCTGGGCTTCGCCGCGGCGCTCTTCGTACCGACCGGGACCATGAGCAACCTGCTCGGATTGATGGCCCACTGCGAGCGCGGCGACGAATACATCGTCGGCCAGCAGGCGCATACCTACAAATACGAGGGCGGCGGTGCCGCGGTGCTGGGCTCGATCCAGCCGCAGCCGATCGACGGCGAGGCCGACGGATCGCTCGACCTGGACAAGGTCGCGGCGGCGATCAAGGCCGACGACTTCCATTTCGCCAGGACCCGCCTGCTGGCCCTGGAAAACACCATGCAGGGCAAGGTGCTGCCGCTCGACTACCTGGCCGCGGCGCGCGCTTTCACTCGCGCGCGTGGCCTGGCCCTGCACCTGGATGGCGCGCGCCTGTACAACGCGGCGGTGAAGCTGGGCGTAGACGCCAGCGAGATCACCCGGCACTTCGACTCGGTGTCGGTGTGCCTGTCCAAGGGCCTCGGTGCGCCGGTGGGCTCGGTGCTTTGCGGCAGCGTCGAACTGATCGGCAAGGCCCGTCGCTGGCGCAAGATGGTCGGCGGAGGTATGCGCCAGGCCGGTCTGCTGGCGGCTGCCGGCCTGTACGCCCTCGACCACCAGGTGGCACGCCTGGCCGACGACCACGCCAACGCCGCGCGCCTGGGCGACGGGCTGCGCGAACTGGGCTATGCGGTGGAGCCGGTGCAGACCAACATGGTCTACGTCGATGTCGGCGAGCGGGCGGTCGCGCTGCGCGACTTCCTCGCCGAGCGCGGGGTGCGGATCAGCGCGGCGGCGCGTTTGCGCCTGGTCACCCACCTGGACGTTTCCGCCGAGTCCATAGGACAAGTACTGGATGCCTTCGCGGCCTTTCGTCGCTCATAAGCGAAAAGGTCGGCAATAGGCAATAACTATCGCGCAAATACACTACAACCTTGCCCAAGGGCCGATATAATGCGGCCCTTTGCCGGCGATTCGTGGCCGCCAATTTTCCGTGGAAGAACCTATGAAAAGCGCTGAAATCCGTGAAGCCTTCCTCCGCTTCTTCGAAGAGAAGGGACACACCCGTGTCGCTTCCAGTTCGCTGATCCCGGCGAACGATCCGACCCTGCTGTTCACCAACGCGGGCATGAACCAGTTCAAGGACTGCTTCCTCGGCCTGGAAAAGCGCGCCTACACCCGTGCGACCACCAGCCAGAAATGCGTGCGCGCCGGCGGCAAGCACAACGACCTGGAAAACGTCGGCTACACCGCGCGGCACCACACCTTCTTCGAAATGCTGGGTAACTTCAGCTTCGGCGACTATTTCAAGCGCGACGCCATCCATTACGCCTGGGAGTTCCTCACCGGCGAGAAATGGCTGAACCTGCCCAAGGAAAAGCTCTGGGTCACCGTCTACGCCACCGACGACGAGGCCTACGACATCTGGACCAAGGAAGTCGGCGTGCCCGCCGAGCGTATGGTGCGGATCGGCGACAACAAGGGCGCGCCCTATGCGTCCGACAACTTCTGGGCGATGGGCGATACCGGACCCTGCGGTCCCTGCACCGAGATCTTCTTCGACCATGGGCCGGAGATCTGGGGCGGCCCGCCCGGTTCGCCGGAAGAGGACGGCGACCGCTACATCGAGATCTGGAACAACGTGTTCATGCAGTTCAACCGCACCGCGGACGGCGTCATGCACCCGCTGCCGGCGCCGAGCGTGGACACCGGCATGGGCCTGGAGCGCGTCAGCGCGGTACTCCAGCACGTGCACTCGAACTATGAGATCGACCTGTTCCAGAACCTGCTGAAAGCCTCCGCCGAGGCCATCGGCTGCGCCAACGACGACGCGCCGTCGCTGAAGGTGGTAGCCGACCACATCCGTTCCTGCAGCTTCCTGATCGCCGACGGCGTGCTGCCGTCCAACGAAGGTCGCGGCTACGTCTTGCGGCGGATCATCCGCCGCGCCTGCCGCCACGGCAACAAGCTGGGCGCCAGGGGCACCTTCTTCCACAAGATCGTCGCAGCGCTGGTCGCCGAGATGGGCGATGCCTTCCCCGAGCTGAAGCAACAGCAGGCACACATCGAGCGCGTGCTGAAGACCGAGGAAGAGCAGTTCGCCAAGACCCTGGAGCAAGGCCTGAAGATCCTCGAACAGGACCTTGCCGAACTGCAGGGCAGCGTGATTCCCGGCAACGTGGTGTTCAAGCTGTACGACACCTATGGCTTCCCGGTCGACCTGACCAATGACATCGCCCGCGAGCGCGAGCTGACCATCGACGAGGACGGCTTCGAGCGCGAGATGGAGGCCCAGCGCGAGCGCGCCCGCGCTTCCAGCGCCTTTGGCATGGACTACAACAGCCTGGTCAAGGTCGACGGCGAGACCCGCTTCCTCGGCTACCAGGGTGTCTCCGGCGCTGGACAGATCGTCGCGCTGTTCAGGGACGGCCAGGCCGTCGAGCGCCTGGAGGAGGGCGAGGAGGGCGTCGTGGTCCTCGACCAGACGCCGTTCTACGCCGAGTCCGGCGGCCAGGTCGGCGACAGTGGCTACCTCGAGGCGGCTGGCGTGCGCTTCGACGTGCGCGATACCACCAAGGCCGGCGGCGCGCACCTGCACCACGGCGTGGTCGCCCGGGGCAACCTGAGCGTTGGCGGCGCGGTCAAGGCCGAGGTCGACGCTTCGGTACGCCAGGCCACCGCGCTCAACCACTCCGCGACCCACCTGCTGCATGCCGCGCTGCGCCAGGTACTGGGCGACCACGTACAACAGAAGGGCTCGCTGGTGGACAGCCAGCGCCTGCGTTTCGACTTCAGCCACTTCGAGGCGATCAAGGCGGAACAACTGAAGGCCCTGGAGGATATCGTCAACGCCGAAATCCGTCGCAACACCGAGGTCGAGACCGAGGAAACCGATATCGACACCGCCAAGGCCAAGGGCGCCATGGCGCTGTTCGGCGAGAAGTACGGCGACCAGGTGCGCGTACTGAGCATGGGCGGCGATTTCTCCGTCGAGCTGTGCGGTGGCACCCACGTATCCCGCACCGGCGACATCGGCCTGTTCAAGATCACCAGCGAGGGTGGCGTGGCTGCCGGCGTACGCCGTATCGAGGCGGTCACCGGCGCGGCGGCGCTGGCCTACCTGAACGGTGCCGAGGAGCAGCTCAAGGAAGCCGCCAGCCTGGTCAAGGGCAGCCGCGATAACCTGCTGGACAAGCTCGGCGCACTGCTGGAGCGCAACCGCTCGCTGGAGAAGGAGCTGGAACAGTTCAAGGCCAAGGCTGCCAGCGCGGCCGGCGACGACCTTTCGGCGGCGGCGGTGGAAATCAAGGGCGCGAAGGTACTCGCCGCGCGCCTCGATGGTCTGGACGGCAAGGCGCTGCTGGCGCTGGTCGACCAGTTGAAGAACAAGCTCGGCCGCGCAGTGATCCTGCTCGGCGGCGAGCTGGACGGGAAGGTCGTACTGGTCGCAGGCGTGACCCAGGACCTGACCGGCCAACTGAAGGCCGGCGAGCTTATGAAGCAAGCCGCGGCGGCAGTTGGTGGCAAAGGTGGCGGACGCCCGGATATGGCCCAGGGCGGCGGCACCGATGCAGCGAAATTGGACGAGGCCCTGGCCCTGGCCCAGCGCTTCGTCGAGCAAGGGCTCTGATGCCATGCCGGCCCCGCGCCAGAGCGACGCGGGGCCGGGCGGCCAGCGCCCCTTGATGCCCGGCCGGCGGTGCGCCCCGCCAGTCCGGGTAGCGAAAGAATGTGGCAGGTTCAAAAGGGCGCCCTTCACGGAATCAGGCGGTTTGAAATGGCTTTGATCGTACAGAAGTTTGGAGGGACCTCCGTCGGCACCGTCGAGCGTATCGAGCAGGTGGCCGAGAAGGTGAAGAAATTCCGCGAAGCGGGCGATGACGTCGTCGTGGTGGTATCCGCCATGAGCGGCGAGACCAACCGTCTGATCGGCCTGGCCAACCAGATCATGGAGCAGCCGGTTCCGCGCGAACTGGACGTCATGGTCTCGACCGGAGAGCAGGTGACCATCGCCCTGCTCAGCATGGCCCTGATCAAGCGCGGCGTGCCGGCGGTCTCCTATACCGGCAACCAGGTGCGTATCCTCACCGACAGCGCGCACACCAAGGCGCGCATCCTGCACATCGACGACACCCATATCCGCGCCGACCTCAAGGCCGGCAGGGTAGTGGTGGTCGCCGGTTTCCAGGGCGTCGACGGCAACGGCAACATCACCACGCTGGGCCGCGGCGGTTCCGATACCACCGGGGTGGCCCTGGCGGCGGCGTTGAAGGCCGACGAATGCCAGATCTACACCGACGTCGACGGCGTCTACACCACCGATCCGCGCGTAGTGCCGCAGGCCCGCCGGCTGGACAAGATCACCTTCGAGGAAATGCTGGAAATGGCCAGCCTCGGTTCCAAGGTGCTGCAGATCCGGGCGGTCGAGTTCGCCGGCAAGTACAACGTTCCGCTGCGCGTGCTGCACAGCTTCCAGGAGGGTCCGGGCACCCTCATTACTATCGATGATGAAGAGGAATCCATGGAACAGCCGATCATCTCCGGCATCGCCTTCAACCGCGACGAAGCCAAGCTGACCATCCGTGGCGTACCCGATACCCCCGGCGTGGCCTTCAAGATCCTCGGGCCGATCAGTGCCGCCAATGTGGAAGTCGACATGATCGTGCAGAACGTGGCGCACGATAACACCACCGACTTCACCTTCACGGTGCATCGCAACGATTACCTGAACGCCCTGGAAATTCTCAAGCAGACCGCCGCCAACATCGGCGCGCGCGAAGCCATCGGCGACACCAACATCGCCAAGGTTTCCATCGTCGGCGTCGGCATGCGTTCGCACGCCGGCGTGGCCAGCCGCATGTTCGAGGCGCTGGCCAAGGAAAGCATCAACATCCAGATGATCTCCACCTCGGAAATCAAGGTTTCCGTGGTGATCGAAGAGAAGTACCTGGAACTGGCGGTACGTGCCCTGCACACGGCGTTCGAGCTCGACGCGCCGGCGCGACAGGGTGAGTGACGCTGGCAGGCGAAAGGCGCGGCAACCCCGCGCCTTTTGTCGTTTTTGACCGTTCGGCAGGAACTTTCATTCCGGCGGGACTGGTCAATACTGGGTGAAGGATCGCGCTCTTGATTTCTGCGGATCCGCCGCCATTTCTTTTTTGCAGACTGTTGTCCTGAAATATTCGCGTGAGGAGAAAGGAATGCTGATTCTGACTCGTCGGGTCGGAGAGACCCTGATGGTAGGTGACGACGTCACCGTGACGGTACTGGGTGTCAAAGGGAACCAGGTGCGCATCGGCGTCAACGCGCCGAAGGAAGTCGCCGTGCACCGGGAGGAAATTTACCAGCGCATCCAGAAAGAGAAAGATCAAGAGCCAAACCATTAATTTTTATCTAATTTTCCCTTTGCAAACGGGGTAAAGATGGGTATCATGCGCCCCGTGTTGCGGAGAGGTGGCCGAGTGGCCGAAGGCGCTCCCCTGCTAAGGGAGTACACCTCAAAAGGGTGTCGGGGGTTCGAATCCCCCCCTCTCCGCCATTCAAGTGTTAGAGGTTGATTCAGGCGGCGAAAGCCATCTTGGTAACTAAGTTACTGATTTGATTGAAAAAATCGCTTGACGGATAAAATCCACAATCTATAATGCGCCCCCACGACGCACTCATAGCTCAGCTGGATAGAGTACTCGGCTACGAACCGAGCGGTCGGAGGTTCGAATCCTCCTGAGTGCGCCATATTTCGAAGGGTTCCTCTCGTCAGGGGCTCGACGGACGAAGGATCGACAGTTGCGGTCTTTCACGGTAAAACAAGCGTTACCGGCAGGTGGCCGGAAAAAGCACCGACACGCACTCATAGCTCAGCTGGATAGAGTACTCGGCTACGAACCGAGCGGTCGGAGGTTCGAATCCTCCTGAGTGCGCCATGCCGAAAGGGCCTGCAGCAATGCAGGCCCTTTTTCTTTGCCCGGGATTTTTCTTCCGCCGGAACGCGGCCCCGTCGTCAGGCGGGGCGGGAAGGGGTCAGACCAGCACCGAGTACCAGAACACCCGGCCGATCACGTTGATGTGCTCGGCGGCTTCCTGGGGCTCGTAGCGCTCGTCCGGGTGCTCGTCGCTGTTGAAGCTGCGAATGCGCAGGCCGCCGCCCGGAAGGCGGTAGAGCAGTTTCACGCGCAGTTGGCCGTCGTGGTCGAAGGCGTACATGTCGCCGTCCTTGATCGTCCGCGCGCTAGTGTCCACGCCTACCGTGCTGCCGTCCGGCAGCACCGGCTCCATGCTGTTGCCGCTGACCGTGACGCAGGCGGCACTGGCCGGATCGATGTTCTTCTTGCGCAGGGTGTACTTGCCGAAGCGCAGCTTGCGCCCGCCGGTCTGCAGGATCACCGTGCTGCCCTTGCCGCCGGACAGCTCGATCTCCTTGTAGAAGGGCAGTTCGATCTCGTCGGCATCCAGGGGCGTTTCGTCGTCCCATGACTCTACTGCGCCAAGCCAACTGGCATTGGGTCCTGCGTTCGCCTGGCCGCGCTCGGCGAGCATCTCGCCGCGACCTTCCGCCAGCCACAGGGGGTTGACGCCGCAGGCGCCGGCGATCTGCGCGACGAAGCTGGTGGCGCGGGACTTGCCGCGCTCCAGATCGGAAATGGAGGTCTGGGTCATGCCTACCGCCTGGGCAAGCTGGACCTGGCTGAGATGGGCGTGCTTGCGCGCCGCCTTGATGCGATCTTTGAGTTCCATAGGGGGCAAGACTAAGGGTGTGCCTGTGGCATTGCAAGCGTCAGTATATGGGTATTACCATAATTTCAGCGCTTTCCTACTCGCCTCGGGTAGGACGGCGGCCCAACACAGCCACTGCGGGTGGCTAATGCGAGCGGCCAGCCAGGTGGGCCGGCCAAGGAGGGAATACCATGTTTCAAAGTACCGAGCAGGCGCTGGCCGTGGCCTACTGGATGTTCGAGCACCAGCCGGGACCGAAGTCGTCGACGGCGATGGTGATCGATGGCCTGCGCGAGCGCTTCGATCGCAGCTTCATCGAACACCTGCCCAGCGGTTTGAGTCCGCACGAATGGCAGGCCCAGGCGGTGATGACCGTGCGTTTCGCCCAGCGCCAGCTGGCTGCGCACCCACTGGAGCTGGCGGTGGTGCGGGCCGAGTTCGCCCGCGGGCGGGATTTCGTCCTTGGCCTGGCGGCTTTGCGCGACTGGCTGAAGCCCGGGGCCGACCCGATCGAGCAGCGGGCAACCCTGGCCTTGCTGATGCGCATGTTCCGTCGTCCGCCGTCGAGCATCCGCGAGATCGAGCGACTCAGCGGCCTGTCGAAGAGCACCCTGCATCGCTGGGACAAGGAATGGCGCGAGCGGGTCGTCGCTTTGCTGCGCCAGGCCTTGCAGCGACTGGAGGAGCCGATGGCGGAGGTGGGGATCGTGGGCGAGCGCTAAAAAAATTTCTGTATGAAAACGGGTTTTCCCATATTGACGCTATGGGACGATAAAGGTATAAATTCTCCACGATTGAAATTCCTCTGGCCGAAGCCCGCCGATGCGGGCTTCGGCCGTTCCGGGCCCGCCTTTTCGGCGGGCCTTTGCATTTCCGGGAGTCATCCATGTCCGAGCCAAGCTCTGCGGCCTCCGCCGCCAGCGCAATGGCTGGCGTCGGCCTGGCCATGTACCTGCCGGGTATCGATGGCAACGCCTTGCTGGGAGGCTTCGGCGGCGCCATCTTCTTTGTCGTGTTCGCCCGTGACTACAACGCCCTGACCCGCCTCGGCTACCTGCTGGTGTCCTGGGTCGGCGGCTATTACGCCGGAATCGAGGCGCTCGGCCGCGGGTTGACCCAGACCAGCGGCATGGCCGCCTTCGTCGCCGCGACCCTCTGCGTGACCGGCGGCATCGGCATGCTCGAGTGGATGCGTGGCGGTGAACTGCCCAACTGGATGCGCGGGCTGTTGCGCCGCCGGGGAGGCAAGTCCGATGGTTGATCCGCTGTCCACCCTGACCGTGCTGGTCTGCTCGGCGATCTGCATGCGCCTGATCACCTATCGCCGCGCCGGCGCGCGTTTCCGCCCCGGCGTTTCCCTGTGCGCCTACCTGCTGGCGTTGTGCACCGGCTGCCAGGCGCTGGGAATAGTGGCCGGGTTGTATCGTGCCGAGCACCTCTCGCCGTGGATGCTCGGGGTACTGCTGGTGCTGCTGGTCCTGCTGTTGCAGGCGCGCGGCAACCTGGCGCGGGTCCTGCGCCTGCATTGAACGAACGTACTTCGCTCCGGCCTGGCCGGCGGTTGTATCCGCCGCGTCGGTGCCTGTCCGTCATCCATCCATCCTGAAAAAGGAGTTCGCCATGTCCAGTGCAACCGTGCGCCTGGATCACGCCGCCCTGCGCGAAACGTTGCGGCAGTTGTTCGGCCTGCCCGCCGGCAGCGTCATCGATGCCGATCAACTGCTGGCCCCGCCGGCCATCCCCTTCATGACCTTGCGCCTGGAGTCCTCGAGCCTGCTTGGCAAGGTGCGGCGGGAGTTTTCCGCCAGTGGCGAGCAGGAGTCCCTGCTGGCCAGTTGCGAGAGCATCTTTCGCCTGACCTGGCATGGTCCCGAGGCGCACCAGTACCTGCAGGATGCCCGCTGCCTGCTGCAGTCAGGCAATGCCGGCGAGCGCCTGCGCGTGCTGAAGGCCAGCCTGCTGCGCCTGACACCCATCGAAAACCTGTCCGTCGTGCAGGATGGCCAGGCGCTGGGGCAGGCTCGTTTCGACCTTGTTCTCGCTCACGAACACGTGCTGCTCGTCGACCTCGAGCGCACCGCTCCCGGGCAGACCTCCGGGGGGGGCAGGTGGAACGGCTTCCTAGAGGTCGTTGCGATGCATCGTAGCGATGCCATCCATACATAGAGGAGAGATCCATGGTCATGTTGATCAGTCGTCGCGTCGGCATCGTTCGCCTGGATGCGGTGATTTCCGAAAACCTCGCGCAGGCTGCCGTCAGCGCGCGCGGCGACAAGCTCATCACCATCGTCGGCAGCATTGTCGACCATGCGCCCGCTGACGAGCCGTTGCCCTCCTTGCTGCCGATGGAGGGAGGCAGCCGCGCGTTGAACGAGTACCGTGTGCGCAAGGGCATCGCTGCCTTGACTTCACTGCAAGGCGCTTCCGAAACGGTGGACGTGCAAACGGGATTCCACCTGTATCGCGGTCTGTTCATCACGCGCGTTGTTGCCCGGCGAACCGCAGAAAGAGGATTGAGCCTGACCATAACCGCCAGCCAGAGGCGTGCGCTGCGCGCAGGCGGTAGGCTGCTGAAGACTGTCGTCCGTCTTTTCCATGCAGGCAGGGCGACACCCTGCCCGGCACGCTAAAGGCGATGCCGGTCCTGCTTTCATCGGTATGAGGTCGGCCCGGCCTTAGCTCCCGGGATCGACTCGCTCCACCCGGTACCTTCCCTTTCCCTTCACGCATCCCTCCTGATCGAAGCTCACGCTTCTCGCTCCCCGTCGCTTGTCGGCCTTGTACTGATAACGCACCTCCGCATTGTTCCCGCTGACCCGGTCCGGCTTGCCCAGCGCCCGCTCCACATCGGAGCGGGTCATTCCCGTCATTATTCGCTGCTCCACGATCGCCTTGCGGCGTTCCTTCTCGTCCAGGCGTCTTCCGCAGCGATCTTCTCTTTCTCCGATCACCGCGAGCGGCACGTTTTTCCGGCCGATGGACGCCTTTTTCGTCTTCGTCTCGGCCATCGGCGTGACGCTCCTGCCTCCCGGCGGCGGGTTGTCCGCCACGACGGTCTCGCCGGCCTGCCCGGCGGGGCAACCGAGTTGGGTGAAGCTGACATGGCCGCTGGCGTCTTCGCAGCGGAATACCGCAGCGGCCTCGCAGGTGGACGCCAGCGAGAGGAGGAGAAGGAGGGACAGGGAACGCATGGCCGGCACTCCGGGTCGGATAAGGGTGAGTGCAGGCTAACGCGTTGCCTTTTTCCGCGGGGCCGAGTGTCCTGAGTGAAATTTCCGGCGTCGCAGTCAGGCGTCGAGTGACGATGAACTTTGTGCCGCAAGCGCTTGTTCTTGCCGCCATTTTGTAACGCGCAAAACGCAAGCGGAGTGTTATCATTATCCGTATCTGCCCCGAGAGGGCCCTTGGAACACCCCCATGGACTTACCCAGTAGAAACTCGAACAGTTTCCCGTTTGACCAATCACGTTTCTGATTGACCCCTTTGGCGTGCTCCGCTACTGGGGGTGGAGCGCGCTATGACCGAAGTAGAAGCCAAGAAGCCGCAGGAAAGCCTGCAGGACCGCCTAGCGCAGGTGGTCGAGCTGCTGCATCGCCACAAGGTGGTGGAGGACCTGACCCATCGTCAGGAAGGCCAGCACCATGACCGGGTGGAAAACCTCGTCCACCGGCAGAATCTCGTAGAACTCCAGCGCAAGCTGGAGGAACTGCACCCCGCCGACATCGCCCACATCCTCGAATCGCTGCCGCTGGACGACCGCCTGACGGTCTGGCAGCTGGTCAAGTCCGAGGACGACGGCGACATCCTCCTCGAAGTCTCCGACGCGGTCCGGGAAACCCTGATCGCGGACATGGACGACCACGAGATCATCGCCGCGACCAAGGACCTGGACGCCGACGAACTCGCCGACCTGGCGCCGGAACTGCCGCGCGACGTGGTCCATGAACTGATGGAAAGCCTCGACGCGCAGCAGCGCGAGCGGGTGCGTTCGGCGCTGTCCTACGAGGAGGACCAGGTCGGCGCGCTGATGGACTTCGAGATGGTCACCATCCGCGAGGACGTCAGCCTGGAAGTGGTGCTGCGCTACCTGCGCCGCCTGAAGGAACTGCCCGGGCATACCGACAAACTGTTCGTGGTCGACTACGACGGCGTGCTCAAGGGCGTGCTGCCGATCAAGCGCCTGCTGGTCAACGATCCGGACAAGCAAGTGCTGGAAGTCATGGCCACCGACCCGGTGACCTTCCACCCGGACGAGGACGGCTACGACGCCGCCCAGGCATTCGAGCGTTACGACCTGATTTCCGCGCCGGTGGTGGACAAGGGCGGCAAGCTGATCGGTCGTCTGACCATCGACGAGATGGTCGACCTGATCCGTGAGGAGAGCGAAAGCGAAGTCCTCAACATGGCCGGTCTGCGTGAAGAAGAAGACATCTTCGCCTCGGTCTGGAAGTCGGTGCGCAACCGCTGGGCCTGGCTGGCCACCAACCTGATCACCGCCTTCGTCGCCTCGCGGGTGATCGGCCTGTTCGAAGGCTCCATCGAGAAACTGGTGGCGCTGGCCGCGCTGATGCCGATCGTTGCCGGCATCGGTGGCAACTCCGGCAACCAGACCATCACCATGATCGTCCGCGCCATCGCGCTCGACCAGGTACAGCCGACCAGCAACAGTCGCAACCGCCTGCTGCGCAAAGAGCTTGGCGTCGCGCTGGTCAACGGCCTGGCGTGGGGCGGAGTGATCGGCGTGGTGGCCTTCTATCTTTACGGCAACTGGGAACTGGGCGTGGTGATGACCGCCGCGATGACCCTGAACCTGCTGCTGGCGGCGATGATGGGAGTGCTGATCCCGATGACCCTGCATCGTTTCGGACGCGATCCGGCGATGGGCTCCAGCGTGATGATCACTGCGATGACCGACAGCGGCGGTTTCTTCATCTTCCTCGGCCTGGCGACGATCTTCCTGATGTAGCCGGAGCGCCATGCAAGAAGCCGCCCACGGGCGGCTTTTTTCATGGCGGTCAGATCAGCGGGGAAACCTTCGGTGGCGACCAGGACAGCACGCTCAGGCAGCGATCGCCGCCATTGACGAAATACTCGTCGACGGCCTTGGTCTCGCGGGCGACGAAGCCCTCGCGACGGCATTCCTGGTCCAGCCAGCCGCCTTGCTCGACCCGGTACAGCCAACCCTCGGATGCCGCACAGGCTGGCCAGAATTCCAGCAGGTCGGCAGCGTCGAGCTGGCGCAGGCCTTCGACTTCGACGAACTCGACGCGCCAGGTGCGCTGGTTGGCGAGGTCGCGGACGAGGATGGTGAGGCCGGCGCGATCCTGGCGGCACTCCAGGAACCAGGGGTCGACGCAGGGCGGCGCCTGGAGCAGAACCGCCAGCAGCGGCTCCGCGCGTTCAGCCACGGACGCGCAGGGTCAGGCCCTTGAGGAAGTTGCGCAGCAACTGGTCGCCGCAGGTCCGGTAGTTGCTGTGGCCGGGCTTGCGAAACAGGGCGCTCAGCTCGGGTTTGGAGACCGGGAAGTCGACGCTGGCGAGGATGGCATGGAGGTCTTCCTCCTTGAGTTCGAAGGCGACCCGCAGCTTCTTCAGGATCATGTTGTTGCTCAACGGCAGCTCCAGCGGCGGTAGCGGACGCGACTCGTCGCGACCGCGGCGCTGGATGATCAGTCCGTCCAGGCAGCGCGCCAGGTAGCGGTCGGGGCAGGCCTGGAAGCCGTCTTCGTCTTCCTTCTTCAGGTAAGCTTCGAGCAGGTCCGCTTCGACTTGCTCGCCGAACGGGGCGGCCAGTTCGGCCAGATGTGCATCGGGAAGATCCAGCAGGTAGCGCAGGCTGCGTAGTACGTCGTTGTTGAGCATCGTGCTCTCCGGAACGGTTGGCGATGAAAAAGCCCCGCGGGGCGGGGCTCTTCAGGGAGGGCTCAGACCAGCTCGGCCCAGAGGTCGTACTCGTCGGCATCGGTGATGCGCACGCGGACCTTGTCGCCCGGCTTCAGCTCGTCGCTGTCGACGAACACGTTGCCGTCGATTTCCGGAGCGTCGGCCCAGGAGCGGCCGACCGCGCCCTGTTCGTCGACTTCGTCGATCAGCACTTCGATTTCCTTGCCGACCTTGAGCTGCAGGCGAGCGGCGGAGATCGCCTGCTGGTGGGCCATGAAGCGTTCCCAGCGGTCCTGCTTGACCTCGTCCGGCACCGGCTCCAGGCCCAGCTCGTTGGCCGGAGCGCCTTCGACGGGGGAGTACTGGAAGCAGCCGACGCGGTCGAGCTGGGCTTCCGTCAGCCAGTCGAGCAGGTACTGGAAGTCTTCTTCGGTTTCGCCCGGGAAGCCGACGATGAAGGTCGAGCGGATGGTCAGTTCCGGGCAGATCTCGCGCCACTGCTTGATCCGGGCCAGGGTCTTGTCCTCAAAGGCCGGGCGCTTCATGGCCTTGAGCACCTTCGGGCTGGCGTGCTGGAAGGGGATGTCGAGGTACGGCAGGAGCTTGCCGGCGGCCATCAGCGGGATCACGTCGTCGACGTTGGGGTACGGGTAGACGTAGTGCAGGCGAACCCACACGCCCATGCTGCTCAGCGCCTCGCAGAGTTCCTTCATGCGGGTCTTGACCGGCTGGCCGTTCCAGAAGTCGGTCTTGTACTTCAGGTCCACGCCGTAGGCGCTGGTGTCCTGGGAAATCACCAGGAGTTCCTTGACCCCGGCCTTGACCAGGCGCTCGGCCTCGCTCAGCACGTCGCCGACCGGCCGGCTGACCAGCTTGCCGCGCATGGACGGGATGATGCAGAAGCTGCAGCTGTGGTTGCAGCCTTCGGAAATCTTCAGGTAGGCGTAGTGGCGCGGGGTCAGCTTGACGCCTTGCGGCGGGACCAGGTCGACCAGCGGGTTGTGTTCGGTCTTCGGCGGCACCACTTCGTGCACCGCGGTAACCACCTGCTCGTACTGTTGCGGGCCGGTGACCGCCAGCACGCTGGGATGCACGTCGCGGATCGCGTGCTCTTCCACGCCCATGCAGCCGGTGACGATGACCTTGCCGTTCTCGGCGATGGCTTCGCCGATCACTTCCAGGGACTCGGCCTTGGCGCTGTCGATGAAACCGCAGGTGTTGACCACCACGACGTCGGCGTCTTCGTAGGTCGGGACGACCTCATAGCCTTCCATGCGCAGCTGGGTGAGGATGCGCTCGGAGTCGACCAGCGCCTTGGGGCATCCAAGACTGACGAAGCCGACTTTGGGAGTGGGGGTGGACATGGCTAACCTCGGTAGGCGGGCGCGCTTGCTGGCGCCTCTGATCAAAAAGTGCGCAATTCTAGCGGCAGCGCCGCGGCTTTTCCAGTCTCCCGTGCAGCTCTTTTCCGGCTCTGGAAAAACTCTCCGCGGGCGCTCGGCAATCGGCTCCCCGGCCTTCTATAGTCATAGCAGTCCGGGGCCTCGGCGCTTGCATCGCGGACGGCATGGGCGCAGCATTTGCCGAATTTTTCCGGGGGAAAGCGTTTCATGAGTGATGCAGCGACGCGTGCCGAGGAGACGTCGGAGGGGCATTCCAGCTCTGCCATCGGCCTGATGGTCGGGGCGGTTGGAGTCTGCTATGGGGATATCGGCACCAGTCCCTTGTATACCCTGAAAGAGGTCTTCATCGGTGGCTACGGGGTGCAGGCCAACCACGATGGCGTCCTTGGCGTGCTGTCGCTGATCTTCTGGTCGCTGGTCTGGGTCGTTTCCATCAAGTACGTGATCTTCGTCCTGCGTGCCGACAACCAGGGCGAGGGCGGGGTGATGGCGCTGTCGGCCCTGGCGCGCCGGGCGGCGGCGCCGTTCGGCAGGCTGCAGACCTTCGTGGTGGTTGCCGGCCTGATCGGCGCGGCGCTGTTCTACGGCGACAGCATGATCACCCCGGCGATCTCGGTACTGTCGGCGGTAGAAGGGCTGGAGATCGCCTTCGACGGCCTGGAGCACTGGACGGTACCGCTGGCGCTTATCGTGCTGATCGGCCTGTTCCTGATCCAGAAGCACGGCACCGCGCGGATCGGCATCCTGTTCGGCCCGGTCATGGTGCTCTGGTTCGGCGCCCTGGCGGCGCTGGGTGTCTACGGGGTGATCCAGCAGCCGGAAGTGCTGCAGGCGATGAACCCTGTATGGGCCGTGCGTTTCTTCGGCTCGCATCCCGGCATCGGTGTCGCCATCCTCGGCGCCACCGTACTGGCGCTGACCGGCGCCGAGGCGCTGTACGCCGACATGGGCCACTTCGGTCGCAAGCCGATCGCCCGTGCCTGGTTCCTGCTGGTGCTGCCGGCGCTGGTGCTGAACTACTTCGGCCAGGGCGCGACCATCCTTTCCAACGCCGAGGCGGCGCGCAACCCCTTCTACCTGCTGGCGCCCGGCTGGGCGCTGCTGCCGATGGTGGCGCTGTCCACCCTGGCCACGGTGATCGCCTCCCAAGCGGTGATCTCCGGCGCCTTCTCCCTGACCCGTCAGGCGATCCAGCTCGGCTACGTGCCGCGGATGACCATCCAGCACACTTCCAGCCACGAGCAGGGGCAGATCTACATCGGCGGGGTGAATTGGGCGCTGATGGTCGGCGTGGTCCTGCTGGTGCTCGGCTTCGAGTCCTCGGCGTCGCTGGCGGCGGCCTACGGCGTGGCGGTGACCGGAACCATGCTGATCACCACCCTGCTGATGGGCGTGGTGATCTGGCGCCTGTGGAAATGGCCGCTGTGGCTGGGCGTCCCGTTCTTCTGCGTGATGCTCGCGGTGGACAGCCTGTTCTTCGCCGCCAACCTGCCCAAGGTGATCCAGGGCGGCGCCTTCCCGGTCATCGCGGGTATCGTCATCTTCATCCTGATGTCCACCTGGAAGCGTGGCCGCCAACTGCTGGTGGAGCGTCTCGACGAGGGCTCTCTGCCGCTCTCGGTGTTCATTTCCAGCATGCGCGTGCAGCCGCCGCACCGGGTCCAGGGGACCGCGGTGTTCCTTACCGCGCGTACCGACGCGGTGCCTCACGCGCTGCTGCACAACCTGTTGCACAACCAGGTGCTGCACGAGCAGGTGGTGCTGCTCACCGTGGTCAACGAAGACAGCCCACGGGTTTCGCCGGATCGCCGTTTCGAGGTCGAGGCCTATGGCGACGGATTCTTCCGGGTGATCCTGCACTTCGGCTTCATGGAAGAGCCGGACATCCCGGCGGCCTTGCGCCTGTGCCATCTCAACGAACTGGACTTCAGCCCGATGCGCACCACCTACTTCCTCAGCCGGGAGACGGTGATTCCATCCAAGCGCATCGGCATGGCGCGCTGGCGCGAGGGGCTGTTCGCCTTCCTGCTGAAGAACGCCAACGGCAACCTGCGCTATTTCAACCTGCCGCTCAACCGGGTGATCGAGTTGGGAACCCAGGTCGAGATCTGATCCGTTCCGCTGCAAAAAAAGCGCGCCCGACTGGGCGCGTTTTTTTGCACGTTTCTCAGCGCCGTTGCGGCAGCATCCGTACCAGGGTGTTGTCGCGGCTGACGAAGTGATGGAAGAGCGCCGCGGCGGCGTGCAGGCCGATCAGGAAATAACCGGCGTTGCCGATGGTTTCGTGCCATTCCTTGATTTGCCCAGCGAGGTCGGGGTTCTTGTCGACCAGCGGCGGTAGCTCCAGGCCGAAGAACGGTATCGGCTTGCCGGCGGCGCTGAGGATCAGCCAGCCGGCGAAGGGTAGGCCGATCATCATCAGGTAGAGGGCGTAGTGCATCAGCCTGGCCAGCGTCGCCTGCCAGGCGGGGATGGCGGGCTCTATGCGCGGGGTAGGGCTGGCCAGGCGCACCAGCAGGCGCAACCAGACCAGCAGGAAAACGCTCAGGCCAAGCATGAAGTGCCATTGCTTGAGCAGTTCGCGGGTTTCGCTGCCCTTGGGGAAATTGCCCTTCAGTTCGATACAGGCGTAGACCCCGGCGATCAGCAGCAGGGTCAGCCAGTGCAGGGCAATGGTCAGGCTCCCATAACGGGATTCGGTGTTTTTCCAGCTCATCACGGTTCCTTCTCTTCGGCTCTCGGGAGCCCGCTCTGCGGCGGGTCGGCCGGTATTCTCGGCGGCTCCGCTGAAGCCAGCCTGAATGCCCCCGGCAGGCTCAGTCTAGCTGGCGTCGGCCGGGGACAAGAAGGGCGGAGCGGGGAGAGCTTGATCGCGATCAGGCGTCGGGAGCGTTCTCGCGGTCGCGGATGGCCTGGAGCATCTTCTTCGCCAGGGACAGGTAGTCCTCGTCGAAGTGGTGGCCGCCCGGCAGTTCGAGCTTCTCGCCGACGGCCTGGGATTGGGTACAGCCGCTTTCGTCCTTTTCTTCGGCGCCATAGATGCAGAACACCTTGGCCGCCGGCAACCTGGCCATTTCCGGGCCGGTGGCGGCTTCCTCGCCGGCCTTGCCCAGCCAGCCTTCCACTTCGATCTCGAAGCTGCCGGTCCGCGCCAGCGCCAGCAGCAGCATGGCTTTCACTTGTTGCTGGTCCTTTCCGGGCAGGCGGTTGTAGATCGCCGGCAGGATGTCGGCGCCGAACGAGTAGCCGGCCAGGACGAAACGTTTCGCGCCCCACTTCTCGCGGTAGTGTTGCATCAGCTTGGAGAGGTCGGCGGCGCTCTGTTCCGGGCTTTTGTGTTGCCAGTAGTAGCGCAGGGTGTCGATGCCGACCACTGGGTAGCCCATGCTGGCCATATGCTCGGCAGAGTCCTTGTCCAGGTCGCGCCAGCCGCCGTCGCCGGAATAGAACAGGGTGACGATGTCCGAGGGTTGCGCCGCGGGGACCTCGAGTACCGGCAGGGCCTCGGCGTTGCCTTGCAGTTGCAGGCGCAACTGATGGGCGAGCACGTCGGACAGCGGGGTGTCGTAGTCGCTGATGCTGGTTTCCGCGCTCGACTGCTTGCGGACGAAGACCGCGGTGTCGTCGTCCGGGTTGTCGTTCCAGGCCAGCAGCCACTGGCCGTGCGCCGCCTGGTGCGGCAGCGGGGCGTCGCAGTCGCGCTCGGCCAGGGCAATGTCGAAGCCGACCGAGAGCGCCTTGGCCTTGTCGTCGTCCTGGCTGGCGAGCCAGCGCCAGGCGGTGGTCGAGCCCGGGCCGATGCCGGCGACCAGGTTCGGCTTGCCGCCGAGGCGGGCAATGACCGCTTCGAGCCGGGACTGCTGCGCCCTGCAATCGCCGTTTTCCGGGGGGAAGTACTGGATCACCCGGGCGGCGCTGTCGTGAGCCAGGTTCAGCATCTGGGCGTCGTTCAGTTGCTGTTCGGGGGCGGCGATCACCACCACCCGCGAGCGCGGCTTCTCGCCGGGTTCGACAAGGGTGGCGTGGCCGCCGTCGTCGAGGTCCAGGGCTTCCAGTTTCGCCTGGGCCGCCGGTCGGCTCCAGAGCAGCAGGGCGGCACCGACGATCAGCACCAGGGCGGCGACCAGAAAACGGCGCCAGTGACGTTTCACGACAGACATATCAGCGTTTCACCAATCCAGTCAGGCCGCCGGCGATCAGCGCGGCGGTATCGGCCAGGGCCACCAGCGGGTCGAGCCCGGCTGGCACGGCCAGGTAGCGGGGTTCCCAGTCGGGCTGGAACTTGTCCTTGAAGCGTCGCAGCCCCTGGAAATTGTAGAACTGTTCGCCCCGCCGGAAGACCAGTGCGCCCAGGCGCTGGGTCAACGGCGCGCCGCGCCTTGGCTGGAGCCCGGCCAGCGGCACCATGCCGAGGCTGAAGCGCGCGTGGCCCTGGGCCTTGTAGTGGAGGATGAGGCCGAGCATGAGGAACTCCATGGTCAGCTTCGGCGCCTCCGGGTGCACGCGCATCAGGTCGAGGCTCGCCAGTTCGCGGCTGTCGGTTTCCAGCAGGTTGGCGAAGGCCACCGGCTTGCCCTGGTGGCGGACGATGGCGATGCGGAAGAAGTTCAGGTACGTCGGGGTGAAGCGGCCCAGGGAGAAGCCTTTCTCGCGCACCTGCTTGCCGCCCAGCCAGGCGTCCGATATCGCCTTCAGCTCGTCCAGCGGAGCCTGGCCCGGTTCATGGAACTCCAGGGCCAGGCCGTCGCGCTGGCCGCGGTTCCAGGTGTAGCGCAGGTCTTTCATTTCCTTGCCCTTGCTCTCCAGGTCGAAGCGCAGCAGGTCGACTCGCGCTTCTTCGCCGAGCTTGAGGGCGGTCAGGCCGATGTCCATGTAGAACGGCAGGTTCTCGGCACGCACCTGATAGAACACCGGGCGGGCATGGTGCAGGTCGCAGAGGTCGCGGAACTGCCAGATCAGTTCGGCGCGCTGCATGGCCGGGCCGATCGGGTCGTACAGGGCGATCATGCTGCGACCGCGGCGGGCGTACATGAGGAAAGCGTCGTCGCCCTCATGGAAGAGCAGGGCCTTGTCGCCGGTCAGGGCCAGGCCGCCATCCGGCTGGTCCGAGTGACGGATGATCCGCGCCGCGCGCTGCAGCTCTTCCGCGTCCGGCTCGCGGATCGCCGGCGGTGCCGCGCGCAGCAGCCAGCCAAGGGCCAGGGCCAGGAGCAGCAGGCAACTGCCGAGGGCGGCGCGCAGGGCGCGCGGGGCGTCGGCGTCCAGGGCGAACTGCCACCAGAGCTGGTTGCTGTAATGCACGTCCTGGTTGGCGAACAGCAGCAGCCAGACCGAGGCGCCGACCACGCAGATGCTGGCACCTACGTAAAGCGGCGAGAAGGGTACCTCCATCAGCCGGCTGGGACGGTAGAAGGAGCGGCGGAACATGGCGAGCAGCGCGGCGGTCAGGCTCAGCAGGCTGGCTTCTTCCCAGTCGAAGCCTTTCAGCAGCGAAAGCAGGGCGCCCACCAGCAACAGCACCAGGGTCAGGGCCCAGGCGGCCGACAGCCGTCGGCGCAAACCCTGCGCGAGCAGGAGGCAGAGCACGCCGATCAGGCTGGCGACCAGGTGCGAGGCATCGATCAGGCGATGTGGAATGAGGAAGCCGAGGTGCTCCAGGCGGGTGTCGATCGCCGGCGTGGCGCCGGAAAACAGCAGCACGACACCGGAGAGGAAGACCAGGATCGCCAGGATCGGTGCGGCGAAACCCGAGGCGACGCGGATCGCCTGGCGCGTCACCCACAACCGGCGCGCTTCGAGGAACAGCAACAACAGGCAGGCCAACAGCAGCGGCAGCACCACGTAGATCAAGCGGTACAAGAGCAGGGCCGCGGCCAGCGGCGCGGCGCCCAGTTGGCCGGCGAACGCGGCCAGCAGCACCGCCTCGAACACCCCGACTCCGCCCGGTACGTGGCTGAGTACGCCGGCGGCCAGGGCGAGCAGGTAGACCAGCAGGAACGCCGCGAAGGGTGGGGTTTCCGGCAGCAACAGATAAAGGACGGTAGCGGCGGCGGCGACGTCGAGGGCGGTGATCAGCAGTTGCAGCAGCGATAGGCGCAGGCCTGGCAGGCGCAGGCTGCGGCGGCCGAGGCGGACCAGCAGGCTGTCGGGGGACGGCCGTTCTCCCGGCAGACGGTGCCGGGCCAGGAACGCCACCAGGCCGACAGCCAGCGACAGGACGGCGATCGCGATGACGGCGACCAGGGCGTGGGGCAGGTGCAGCGCCGATGCCGCATCGTCGAGGTCGCAGAGTGCGGCGAGTGCCGCCAGCACCGGCAGTGCGCAGCCCAGGGAAAGGCTGGCAAATAGCGTCATCCGGGCAATTTCGGCAGCGCCGATGCCATGCCGGGAATACAGTCGGTAGCGTACGGAGCCGCCGGAAAGCAGCGACAGGCCTACCGCATTGCCGATGGCGAAGGCGCTGAAGCCGCCGGTGGCCAGGCTGCGCATGGGCAGCGTGACGCCAGCGAAGCGGCTGGCCGACCACTCGTAGCCGAGCAGGATGACGAAGCCGAGGGCGGTCGCGCTCAGGGCGCCGAGCAGCGCCGGCCTGGGCACGTCGGCGATGGCATCGTGGAGGGCGCCGGGATCGATCTCCCGTAGCAGGTGGTAGCAGGCCACCAGCGCCAGGCCGAACAGCAGCAAGGTGAAGACCAGGCCGATGGGCTGGCGGTAGGCGGTAATCCGATCGATCAGCCGGATGCGTTGTGGGGACGCGGGAGAGCTGGGTGGAGCGGGATGTTCTGGAACGGGAGCGTCGGTGCGCATCAGCCACCTCATGGGAATTTGCGCGACAGAGTATGGCCTCTCGGGCGAGTTCCCAAGTGGTCGCAGCAGATTTTTTCTGTGCGGGGCGGCGTCCTGTCACAGGGAGAAGACCGCCGGGTTTTGCAGGAGTTGCGTCGGCGAAGTGGCCGAAGGCCATTTGCTGGTATTCGTTCAGCGATGGTTCAGCTTGCCGTGGGCATAGTGGCGGCTTGCACTGTCCGACCATTTCCGAGGGGGGAAGGGTGACGATGATCCAGGCGGGCATTCATGTCGGCGCCGGAGTCGTGCTGGGCGTGGCCGCTGGATGGTGGCTGGGGGATTGGGAACAGTCGTTGCAGGTCAAGGATTCGGTGGCGCGGGTCGATTGCCTGTTGTACGGCGCCCTGCTGGTGGTGTTGCTCCGCCACGACGGTTGGTTGCGCCGCCTGGGCCTGTTGGGCCTGGGGCTGTTCTGCGGTTCCCTGCTGGTCTATTCGGTGAATCCGGCCAGCCTGTTCGCTGCGAAAGAGTCCTGGAGCCTTGCGCGGATCTCCATGCGGGCCTTCGGTCCGCTGGTGATGCTGGTCGTGGGGATGGCCTGCGCGCGCCTGGCACACGAGTTGCGCTGACGCAGGCGTTGCGCTCACGCCGGAGTCAGGTGACGCGATTCCTCGCGGTATTCCTTCAACCAGCGCAGCACTTCCACGGCCTCCCAGCGAGAGGGGTCGTACAACGCATAGAT
The DNA here is from genome assembly GCF_001813645.1 of Pseudomonas sp. HMSC063H08. Taxonomy (NCBI): domain Bacteria; kingdom Pseudomonadati; phylum Pseudomonadota; class Gammaproteobacteria; order Pseudomonadales; family Pseudomonadaceae; genus Pseudomonas; species Pseudomonas sp. HMSC063H08. Next base: position 64,050 of record NZ_KV813593.1, on the reverse strand, counting down.
CTCGCCCTGGTAGCCGACCACATCGAGCGGCCGGTGGAAGCCGGCGCGCTGGAACAGCGCCTCGATCTCGGCGAAGCAGGTATTGAAGTGCACGCGGGTGAACGGCGTCTTGCCGTCGGTGACCAGGCCGTCCATCTGCAGTTCGTCCACTGCCTGGCGGATGTCGTCGAGTCCCATCCGGTTCACGCTGCGCTTCAATTGTTCGACGTTCAGCATCTGTCTGTCCTTTCCGTATCCGTTACCGAGCATTCATCGAAGGCTGAGCTGGCTGTACGAATATACAGTTAAATGTGCGATGATGCGAGCGAACGGAGGGCGAGGCGATGCAGTGGAGCACGAGTGTCGGAATGCAAAAAGCCCCGGCGCTATCGCTAGTGCCGGGGCTTTTCGAATGTGGTTGCGGGAGCTGGATTTGAACCAACGACCTTCGGGTTATGAGCCCGACGAGCTACCAGACTGCTCCATCCCGCGTCTGTGTGGGCGCATTCTACGGACTCTCGTCGGGCTGTCAATCGATTTTTCGAAAAAAGTGTTTTTTCTTCAAATGCTTAGCGCTTGCCCAATGCTAGAATTCGGCGCTCCGGGGCAGGCCCGGCGGGGCTTGTAGCGAGATTCCGGTGCGGAAAATCATCCATATAGACTGCGACTGTTTCTACGCCGCCCTCGAGATGCGCGACGACCCCAGCCTGCGCGGCAAGGCGCTGGCGGTTGGCGGTTCGCCGGACAAGCGCGGAGTGGTCGCCACTTGCAGCTACGAGGCGCGGGCCTATGGCGTGCGCTCGGCGATGGCCATGCGCACGGCGCTCAAGCTGTGTCCCGATCTGCTGGTGGTGCGCCCGCGTTTCGATGTATACCGGGCGGTGTCGAAGCAGATCCATGCGATCTTCCGCGACTATACCGATCTGATCGAGCCGCTTTCGCTGGACGAGGCCTACCTGGACGTCAGCGCTTCGCCGCATTTCGCCGGTAGCGCCACGCGGATCGCCCAGGACATCCGCCGCCGGGTGGCCGAGGAACTGCACATCACCGTTTCGGCGGGCGTCGCGCCGAACAAGTTCCTGGCCAAGATCGCCAGCGACTGGCGCAAGCCGGACGGGCTGTTCGTGATTACCCCGGAGCAGGTCGACGGGTTCGTCGCCGAGTTGCCGGTGGCCAAGTTGCATGGCGTTGGCAAGGTCACGGCGGAGCGCCTGGCGCGGATGGGCATCCGCACCTGCGCCGACCTGCGCCAGGGCAGCAAGCTGAGCCTGGTGCGCGAGTTCGGCAGCTTCGGCGAACGCCTGTGGGGACTGGCCCATGGTATCGACGAGCGACCGGTGGAAGTCGACAGCCGGCGCCAGTCGGTGAGCGTCGAATGTACCTTCGATCGCGACCTGCCGGACCTGGCGGCTTGCCTGGAGGAACTGCCGACCCTGCTCGAGGAGCTGGACGGACGCCTGCAACGCCTGGATGGCAGTTATCGGCCGGACAAGCCGTTCGTGAAACTGAAGTTTCACGATTTCACCCAGACCACAGTGGAACAGTCCGGCGCCGGGCGCGACCTGGAGAGCTACCGGCAATTGCTCGGCCAGGCCTTTGCCCGTGGCAATCGTCCGGTGCGCCTGATCGGCGTCGGCGTGCGCCTGCTCGACCTGCAGGGTGCCCACGAACAACTCAGGCTGTTCTGATGCTCCTCATGGCGTCAACGAAGTCGCGAGGCTCCGCGGCGACGGCTCTTCCCCTACCGGCAAGGCGCTGAAGCGGCCGAGATCCTGCAGCAGTTCCAGGCGTGCTGCACGGAGTGGGCCGCGTATGGCTTCCTGTTGTTCCACGTCGAGCGGGCGGTCGTCGCCATCGCTCACCGGACCGTGGTGACGGTCCGCGCCACGCAGTGGGAAGCTCACCTTGAAGCCTTCGCCCAGGTAGGCGATGCGCGTGGTATCGGCGCTCACCGCATAGTCGCGATGGTAGTCTGCTGCGAGCAGGTCCTGTCCCAGCGAGTAGTCGCGGGGCGGATTGCGTACGCCCAGCAGCGGCAGGAGCGTTGCGGGCAGGTCGATGTGGCTGGTGATGCCGCGGACGGCACGGGGCGCCTGTCCGGGAATGCTCAGCACGGCGACGGTGCCGGTCTGGTAGCGATTGAACTCGGTATTGTGGCCCCAGCGCGAGCGTTCCATGAACTCTTCCCCATGGTCGCCGAGCACCACTACCGCGGTGTTTTCCAGCAGGTGCTGGTTTTCCAGGTGCTGCAGCAGGCGGCCGATCTGTGTATCGACTTCGCGCACGGCATTCAGGTAGCGGTTCTTGATCAGCGGCATCTGCGCCTGGAAATCGGTGGTCAGGTAGTTGAAGTTGACCAGATAGGGGCGGATTTTCGCGGTCTCGTCGCGGAAGCTGTAGTTGGCGTGGCTCGACTCGAGGAACAGGCAGGCGAAGAACGGCCGGTCGGGTAGTCGGCGATCGACGAAGCGCAGCAGGTCGTCGGTGTTCCGGGCGTCGCGCTGCCAGGCAGGCTCCGGGCTATCCAGCACGTGCAGGTCCTGCGGGCGCAGGTTGACGAACACGCTGCGGTCGAAGGGCGGATAGCTGAAACGTTGCGCGGCATTGATCCGGAACTGGTAGTTCTGCTGCCTGAGTACCTCCATGAGCACCGGCGGCTGGCCAGCCTTCAGCACGGCGTCCCAGTAGCCGCCGTGCAGCCCGTAGAACATGCCGAAGACGCCCATCTGGGTCAGGTTGCCGCTGCTGTAGTGGTTGTCCAGGCGGATTGCCCGGTTGGAGAAGTCCCACAGCCTGGGCATGTAGCGCGGATCGAGCATGTCCCCGCGGAGCGACTCGGCGACGATCCAGACGATGTTCAATGGGTGCGCCGGGGCGCTGATCTCCAGCGGCCGGAGCGGATAGTGCAGGTCGCTCTGCTGCTGGAGCAGCTCGCGCTGGGTGGGCGTCGGCTGGATGCCCAGGCTCCTCGCCAGGCTGCGGACGGTCAATGGCAGGTACAGCGGATAGCGTTCGCTGGCCAGCAGGATCGGCCGGTAGTCGCGCAGGGAGCTGAACGCATAGGCCAGGCGTTCGCCCAGGGCCAGGCAGAGGAAGGCCGCCAACAGGTAGCGCCAGGCGCGCCGAGGGAGCGCGGGAAGGCGTTCGCGGCTGACCTGGCAGGCGCTGTACAGCAGCACCTGCAGACAGAGCAGGGCCAGGGCCGCCAGGCTTGCGCTGAGCAGGGTGCCGTCGCCGCTGCCGAGGCTGGAGAGGCCGCCGGGCGAGACCAGCAGGCCGATGCTGAAACCGTTGAGGTGGAATCCGTACAGGTCGTAGAGGGTGCGGTCGGCGTAGAGCAGTATCTGTACCGCTGCGCTGCCGACGATGGCCAGCACGCCTGCCAGCCACGGACTGAGGCGCACGGGAAGGCGATCATGGAAATGCAGGAGCAGTCGGCAGGCGAGGTACACCGGGACTATATAAAGGAAGGCGTAGCTCAGGCTGGCAGCGACGCTCCAGAGCGGCAGCCAGGCGTCGTCGAAGACGATCCCGTCCTGCAGGCGCAGCACCTGCCAGAGCACCACCAGCCACGACAACAGAAAGAAGCGGTTGAGTGTCTCGGTGCTGGGTGGGGCGAACATCAAGCGTCTCCGGGCGAGGATGCGGAAGCCTAGGGACGTGGTGGTCAAGCGGGAATGAAATGGATGTCAAAAAAATGTAAACGGGCGGCGCCGGGTAGCGCCGCTTCAGGCTTCAGTCGTGCTCGGGGACCAGGCGCAGCGGCTTGCCTTCGGCCGGCCACAGGCGCAGCTCGTCGGACGGCGAAATGTCCCAGTGCTGGACGCTCTGCAGCAGGGCCAGGAAGCGCCGTTCCTGCTCCATGATCTCCGCCGCGCACAGGCGGCGGGTGCTGCCGATGGCGCCGAACTGAAGGAGGTCGTCCTGCAAGGTGTAGCTGGCGAACCAGTGGTTGCAGCCGCCGTTGCCGAAGGCACGGCCCTGGCCGTCGAAGGTCAGGCTGATGTGGCTGTAGTCCATCGTCGGTTGTGCGCCGACCCAGTCGACCTGGTAGGCCTGCTCGGTTTCCAGGGTGGTCTCCTGGCTGGCGCAACCGCCCAGTACCAGGGCGGTGGAGGCGAAGAGGGCGAGAGAGGGTTTCATGGCGTTTCCTTTGCGCATTTCGTACGGGCGATAGTTCACAGACCGTCGGTCGGACGGAGCGTTCGCCCTACTGGCATTTCGGGCACAGGTGCTTGCCTTCGCGGCTGCTCCAGCCCAGTTCGTGAATGCGCTCTTCGGCGGCCGGCGCCAGGGCCTTGCGACCGAGACTGGCGTCCACGGCGAACTCGAAGTCGAGACGAGCCTGGCACTGGTCGCAGTCGACCTGCCAGGTATGGATCGCCAGTTCGCGGAATGCCGGGCCGCGGGCGACCGCCAGCCACTGGCCGGGTGGGTTGATCAGGTGGCGAACCTTTTCCACGGTCAGGCGCATGCTCAGGGTCTTGCTGCCCTTGAGGCTGACCAGCAGCACGTCGTCGGCCTTGATCGAGCCGCCGGTGCCGGTGACCTGGTAGCGCCCCGGGGAGAGCGCGCGGCATTCGTTGAGGGTGTATTGCGGGTTGAGCAGGGTGTAACGGAAATCGTGTTCAGCCATGGAGCCTCCAATCAGCCGCGCATGCTACCACGCCATCAGGCCCGGACCCGATTGCGTGGCGTCCCGTCCTGCCAGGCGGCGATGTTGTCCAGGGTGGTGTCGGCGATCGCCGCCAGCGCCTCGCGGGTAAGGAAGGCCTGGTGGGCGGTCACCACCACGTTGGGGAAGCTCAGCAGGCGTGCCAGCACGTCATCCTGCAGGGGCTGGTCGGAGCGATCCTCGAAAAAGATATCCGCTTCCTCTTCATAGACATCGAGGCCGAGGTAGCCCAGTTGTCCGCTCTTCAGCGCCTCGATCAGCGCCGCGGCGTTCACCAGGGCGCCACGGCCGGTATTGATCAGCATCGCGCCGGGTTTCATCGTCGCCAGGCGCTGCGCGTCGATGAGGTGGCGGGTGTCGGCGGTCAGCGGGCAATGCAGGCTGACGATGTCGGACTCGGCGAGCAGGGCGTCGAGCGCCAGGTAGCGGCCGCCGAGCGCTTGGATGCGCGGATTGGGATAGGGATCGTAGGCCAGCAGCTCGCAGCCGAAGCCGGCCATGATGCGGGCGAAGGTCTCGCCGATCTGTCCGGTGCCGATCACTCCGACGCGTTTGCCGTGGAGGTCGAAGCCGGTCAGCCCATGCAGCGAGAAATCGCCCTCGCGGGTCCGGTTGTAGGCGCGGTGCAGGCGCCGGTTGAGCGTCAGGATCAGGCCGACCGCGTGCTCGGCGACAGCGTGCGGCGAATAGGCCGGGACGTGCACCACCGGCAGGCCGAGCGCTTCGGCGGCGGCCAGGTCGACGTGGTTGTAGCCGGCCGAGCGCAGGGCGACCAGGCGCGTGCCGCCAGCGGCCAGGCGTTCCAGCACCGGCCGCGAGAGGTCGTCGTTGACGAAGGCGCAGACTACTTCGAAGCCCTGGGCGAGGACCGCCGTGTCCGCCTGCAGGTGGGCCTGCTGGAAGTGCAGTTCGAAGCCGTGCCGGTGGTTGCTGGCCTGGAAGCTCTCGCTGTCGTAGGCCTGGGTGCTGAAGAACAGGATGCGCATGGTCAGAGTTCGCTGGAGTCGAGGCTGGTGGAGGAGAGGTGGGTGGTGGCCGAGGCAGTGTCGGCCAGGGCCTCGATGGCCTTGTCCAGCTCGTCCAGGGCCGCGGCCGCCGCCGGATCGTTCTGCTTGAGCAGGGTTTCGCTGGTCTGGCAGGCCGCGCGCAACTGCGGCACGCCACAGTAGCGGGTGGCGCCATGCAGCCGGTGGACCCTCTCGAGCAAAGCGGTGCGGTCGTCGTTGTCGCGGGCCTGGCGAATCGCCTGGCGGTCCGCCGCCAGCGAGGCCAGCAGCATCGCCAGCATGTCGGCGGCGAGGTCGGCCTTGCCGGCGGCCAGGCGCAGCCCTTCCTCGGGGTCGAGCACGCTCAACTGGCCGAGCTGCGGCGCACGGCTCATGCTGGCCAGCGACTGGCCCAGGCTCAGTCCCGTCCACTTCAGCACTACCTGGGCCAATTGCTGTTCGTCGATCGGCTTGGTCAGGTAGTCGTCCATGCCGGCCTGCAGCAATGCGCGCTTCTCGTTGGAAAGCGCATGTGCGGTGAGCGCGATCACCGGCACCGGGCTGACTTCCCGCTCGGCCTCCCAGCGGCGGATCGCCTCGGTGGCCTGGCGGCCGTCCATGCCGGGCATCTGCACGTCCATGAAGACCAGGTCGAAGCGCTCGCGCTGCACTACCTCGAGGGCCGCGTAGCCGCTGTCCACCGCGGTGACCTGGGCGCCGAGGTCGCTGAGCAGGGTCTGCACCAGCAGCAGGTTGGCCGGGTTGTCGTCGACGCAGAGCAGCCGTGGCGGCCGTCCGGAAACCATGGCGTGGGGCTTGTCGCTGCGCGTCGGGCGGACTTGAAGCAACTCCTGCAGCTTGCGTTGCAGCTTGCGGGTGCAGGCGGGCTTGGCCTCGACCTGTTCGTCGGGCAGGGTCGCGTGGTATTGCGCCTGCTCGGTGGTCGGGCAGAGCACCAGGGTCTTGCAGCCGAGCCGTTCGAATTCCCAGAACGACTGGCTCAGCTCTTCCGGCGGATGGATCGCGGCCGAGACGCCGAGCACCGCCAGGCTGATCGGCAACTGGCCGGGCGGCGGGTTGCGCAGGCTTTCCTGGAGGCTGTCGAGGTCGGCGAATTCGCTCACTTCCAGGCCGAAGTCGGTGAGCTGGTGGTGCAGCGAGCGGCGCGTCAGCTCCTGCGGTTCGAGCAGCGCCACGCGCTGGCCCGCGGCCCAGGAGGCGCCTGGCTCCTCGTTGTCGTCGCGACTTTTCGGCAGACTCAGGCTGATCCAGAATTCGGCACCTTCCCCAGGCGTACTGTCGACGCCGATCTCGCCGCCCATCTGCTCGATCAGGCGCTTGGAGATCACCAGGCCTAGGCCGGTGCCACCGGCTTGCCGCGACAGTGAGTTGTCGGCCTGGCTGAAGGCCTTGAACAAGGCTTGCTGGTCCTCCTCGGAGAGGCCGATACCGGTGTCCTGGACGCTGATCCGCAACTGCGCGCGGTCGTCGCTTTCGTCCTCGAGCATGGCGCGTACGGCGACGGTGCCGCCCTGGGTGAACTTGATGGCGTTGCCGACCAGGTTGGTGAGGATCTGCTTCAGCCGCTGCGGGTCGCCCTGCAATTGGATCGGGGTATCCCGGTAGACCAGGCTGACCAGTTCCAGTTGCTTCTCGTGGGCGGCCGGAGCCAGCATGGTCAGGGCGTCCTGGATCAGGTCGCGGAGATTGAAAGGGAGGTTTTCCAGAACCAGCTTGCCGGCCTCGATCTTCGAGAAATCGAGGATCTCGTTGATGATCCCCAGCAGGCTTTCCGCCGATTTCTGGATGGTCGTGAGGTAGTCCTGCTGGCGCGGGCTGAGCTCGCTCTTCTGCAGCAGGTTGGTGAAACCGAGGATGCCGTTGAGCGGGGTGCGGATCTCGTGGCTCATGTTGGCGAGGAACTCGGACTTGATCCTGCTCGCCTCCAGGGCCTCCTTGCGCGCCAGGTCCAGCTCGATGTTCTGGATCTCGATGGTTTCCAGGTTCTGGCGTACGTCCTCGGTGGCCTGGTCGATGTTGTGTTGCATTTCCTCCTGGGCGCTCTGCAGCGTTTCCGCCATGCGGTTGATGCCGGAGGCCAGTTCGTCCAGCTCGTTGCTGCCCATCGGTGGCAGGCGGGTTTCCATGCGGCCTTCCTTGAGCTGGGCGACGCCCTGGCTGATCAGTTCCAGCGGCGCGTTGATCGCGCGGCTCATGCGCAGGGCGAGGAGGGCGGTGACGCCGAGGCCGGCGGCGATCAGCAAGAGGCTGGTGAACAGGCTGCGATATCCGCGCAGCAGAGTCCCGTGGTGCGACAGTTCCAGTTCGACCCAGCCGAGTACGCGCTCGTCGTCAGGCTCGGTGGCGCCGGACAGGCTGTGGTGGCGGCCAAGAACCGGTAGCAGGAAGTGCGTGGTGTCCAGTTCGGTGGACATGCTCAGATGGCTGGCGTCGCCGGCCGGGGCGACGGTGAGCATGCTTGGCCCGGCATGGGCGAGGCGTTCCTGGCGGGCGTCGAGGAAGGTCACCGCGCGCACGTCCGGTTGGTCCAGCGCCTCGTTGGCGATGCGGTTGAGCACGGCGGTATCCTTTCGCGCCAGCGCGGTGGCGGCCAGCGGCGCCAGTTGTTCGGCGATCAGTTGCCCGCGCTCGATCAACTGGGCGCGCATGTCGGACAGCTGAATCCAGGTGAAGTAACCGCCAAGCACCATCGCCAGCAGGCTGGTGGGGAGCAGGGTGAGCAGCAGTACGCGCCCCTTGATGCCGAGATCCTTGAACACACGTCTCTCCGTCGAGCCAGATCGGGATGGCCGACGCTCCCCGGCCATACGTTTACCCCGCGCAGTTTAGCGGGTCGCGGAAGGGGAATCTGCACCGATGTGCGCAGCCCGGCGGATTCGGCTTGCGACGAAGCGGAAAGATCGTGAATACTGGCACGATTGCTAATCAATCTTATTTGGCTGCCATGTTCCCATCCCTGACGCCCGACCCCCGACTGCTGGCCATCGAGGACGATCCGACACTGGGCGCACATCTGTTCCAGCACCTCAATGGCAGCGGTTTCGAGGTGACCTGGTGCCGAGACGGGGAAGAGGGGTTGGCGGCTGCGCGCAGCGGCGCCTATGACCTGATCCTGATGGACATCATGCTGCCGGGGCGCGATGGCCTCGAGATTCTTCGCCAACTCCGCCAGGAGCAGGCGCTGCCGGTGATCCTGATGTCGGCCCTGGGCGCCGAGCAGGACCGCATCGCCGGGTTCAGCCAGGGCGCCGACGATTATCTGCCGAAGCCTTTCAGCCTGGCCGAGCTGCGGGTGCGCATAGATGCCATCCTGCGCCGGATCGCCCTGGAGCGGGGGGGCGCGCCGGGCCGCTGCGCCGAACCGCTGGCGCGGCCCTCGCTGCAGTTCTCCGCCGATGTCTGCGATGTCAGCCTTGGCGAGCGGTTCGCCGGCCTGACGCCGACCGAATACCGCCTGCTGGAAACCTTCCTCGCCGCGGAAGGAGAGACCCTGACCAAGGCCTTCCTTTACCAGCATGTCCTGCACCGCGGTCATACCCAGCATGATCGCAGCCTGGACATGCACGTCAGTCACCTGCGGCGCAAGCTGCAACGCCTCGGTTACGCCGGTCACCAGTTGCATACCGTCTGGGGCAAGGGTTACGTCCTGACACCGGCGCCATGATGCCCAACCGCCATTCGCTGTTCTGGCGCCTGGCCCTGGTGCTGGTGGCGTTCTTCCTGCTATCGGTATGGCTGTCCTGGACCTGGGGACGCAGTGCCGAACTGAAGGGTTACTACCTGTCCGCCGAAGCCCGCTCCGCCTTGGCGGATTATGCGCGGCGAGCCGAGCGTGCCTGGCTCGACGATGGCCGCGAGGGCATCGACCGTTGGCTGGCCGAGCCGCGCCAGCAGGCGCTGGACTGGGTGGTCGTGCTCGACGGACGGCTGCAATCGCTGGGCAGTCGTCCGCTCACCACGGAGGAAGCCGAACGCCTGACTTTCCTGCGGGGCGTCGACTGGCCGATGAGCTCCCGTTCGTTGTCGCGGCCGTTCATCAGCCTGCGCTTCCCCGAACATCCGGAGCAAGGCCGGGTGGTCCTGCGTCTTCCCGCCGAGTTCGTCCCTCCCGGCTTGTCGCCGGCCAAGCGCCTGGTCACCCACGGCCTGGTGCCGGCCGGGCTGGCCCTGCTGCTGGGAGTGTTGCTGTATCGGCGCTGGGTAGTGCCGCTGGGACGCCTGCGAGCGCAGGCCAATGCCCTGCGCGGCAACGACCTGACGGCGCGTACGCAGGCAGAGATCAGCCGGCGCAGCGACGAGCTGGGCGATCTGGGGCGGGCGTTCGACCATATGGCCGAGCGACTCGACGAGCACATGGTGTTGCAGCGCCAACTGCTCCGCGATCTCTCCCACGAGCTGCGCACGCCGCTGGCGCGCCTGCAGGTGGCGGCAGAGGGCACGCTGCCCGCGCAGCTCCTGCGCGAGCGCCTGGAGCAGGAGGTACAGGGCATGCAGCAACTGGTGGACAACACCCTGGAGCTGGCCTGGATGGACACCGAACGCCCGGTATTGGCGCTGGAGGACATTTCCATCCCGGCGTTATGGGACCTGCTGGTGGAGAACGCACGCTTCGAAAGCGGCTGGGCCGCCGAGCGGTTCCGCAGCGATCTGCCCGAGGATTGTGTCGTGCGTGGCAACCTCAATGCACTTGCCCAGGCCCTGGAGAACCTGCTGCGCAACGCCATCCGGCATTCCCCGGAGGGCGGCGTGATCCGCCTGCATGGTCGGCGCGAAGGAAGTTGCTGGTGGCTTTGCCTGGAAGACCAGGGCGAGGGTGTGGCCGAGCACCAGTTGGAGACCATCTTCCGCCCGTTCACCCGACTGTCTTCGGCACGTACCGGCAAGGGCTTCGGCCTGGGACTGAGCATTGCCCGTCGCGCCGTGGTGCTCCAGGGCGGCCGCCTATGGGCGGAAGCCGCCGATCCGGGGCTGCGCCTGTGCCTGGTGCTGCCTTCTGCCTAGCGAGGCGCAGGTGCCTTTACATTTTACCTAGATGTAAATGATCTTTACTCTCCTTTGTGAATGATTATCATCCGTGCCGATCTCCTCGGCCGGCCTTGTTCCGGGTCTGCGCCCTGTCCTACCCGTGCCGAGACGTCACCCGCGCAACGCCGGCGACCCAGGCTTCAGAAAAAACGTCAACGTATCCCTCGTGGCTCGCCTGCTACCCGTTTTCCCTCGACAGGAGTAGTCACGCATGTACCCCCAATTCCGTCGCGGCCATCTCGCCGCTGCCGTCCTTTTCGCTTCATCGAGCCTGCTGGGCGGGCAGGCCCTGGCCGAGGACGAGCGCCTGGAAGAACTGGACGAACGCGCCGAATCGGTGGTCCAGCTGGGTGACGAGGTGGTGCTGGGCACCGCCGAACAGGAGCTCAAGCAGGCACCGGGGGTATCCATCATCACCGCCGAGGACATCAGGAAGCGCCCGCCGGTGAACGATCTCTCCGAGATCATCCGCACCATGCCCGGGGTCAACCTCACCGGCAACAGTTCCAGCGGCCAGCGTGGCAACAACCGGCAGATCGACATCCGCGGCATGGGGCCGGAGAACACCCTGATCCTGGTCGACGGCAAGCCGGTCAGCTCGCGCAACTCGGTGCGCTACGGCTGGCGCGGCGAACGCGACACCCGCGGCGACAGCAACTGGGTGCCGCCGGAGGAGGTCGAGCGCATCGAGGTCCTCCGTGGGCCCGCGGCGGCACGCTACGGTTCCGGCGCGGCGGGCGGGGTAGTCAACATCATCACCAAGCGCCCGACCGATCGTTTGCGTGGCTCCATGACGGTGTTCACCAACATTCCGGAAAGCTCCAAGGATGGCGCCACGCGCCGCGCCAACTTCAGCCTCAGCGGGCCGCTGACCGAAGCCTTGAGCTTCCGCGCGTACGGCAGCGCGAACAAGACCGATTCGGACGATACCGACATCAACCTCGGACATACCGTCAACCCGAGCCGTACCGTGGCCGGACGCGAAGGGGTACGCAATCGCGATCTCAGCGGGATGCTGTCGTGGCAGGTGACCCCCGACCAGGTCGTCGATTTCGAAGCGGGCTTCAGCCGACAGGGCAACATCTATGCCGGCGATACCCAGAACAACAACGGCACCGCCAATACCCAGGGACTCGCCGACGACGGTGCGGAGACCAACCGCATGTATCGCGAGAACTACGCCATCACCCACAACGGGACCTGGTCGTTCGGTACTTCCAGGTTCGTCGCCCAGTACGACTCCACCCGCAACAACCGTCTGGAGGAGGGGCTGGCCGGTTCCGTCGAGGGGCAGATCGGCGCCGACCGTTCGTTCAGCACCAGCAAGCTGGAGAACTATCGCCTCAGCGGCGAACTCAACCTTCCGTTGCATGCGTTGTTCGAGCAGGTGCTGACGGTGGGCGCGGAGTGGAACAAGGAAACCCTCAACGACCCGTCCTCGCTCAAGCAGGGCTTCGTGGGAAGCGATAGCTTGCCGGGGACCCCCGCGGCCGGCTCGCGAAGCCCGAAAAGCAAGGCGGAGATCCGGGCGCTGTACGTGGAGGACAATATCGAACTGCGCCCCGGCACCATGCTCACCCCCGGGCTGCGCCTGGACGATCACAGCGACTTCGGCCTGAACTGGAGCCCGAGCCTGAACGCTTCCCAGACGCTCGGCGAATACTTCACGGTCAAGGCCGGTATCGCACGGGCCTTCAAGGCGCCCAACCTGTACCAGAGCAACCCGAACTACCTGCTCTATACCCGTGGCAACGGCTGCCCGATCCAGACCAGCAGCGGCGGCTGCTACCTGGTCGGCAACGAGAACCTGGACGCCGAGACCAGCGTCAACAAGGAACTGGGCATCGAGTTCCGGCGCGATGGCTGGGTCGCCGGGCTCACCTACTTCCGCAACGACTACAAGAACAAGATCGTCGCGCCGCTGGATGTCATGGGACAGACCGGGACCGGTAACAACATCCTGCAATGGAGCAACGCGAAGAAGGCGGTGGTCGAAGGCCTGGAGGGCAACCTGCTGGTCCCCCTGCACGAGGACCTGAGCTGGAGCACCAACCTGACCTATATGCTGCAATCCAAGGACAAGGACACCGGCAACCCGCTTTCGGTGATCCCCGAGTACACCCTGAACTCGACCCTGGACTGGCAGGCCAGCGAGCGTCTTTCCACCCAACTGACCAGCACCATCTACGGCCGCCAGGAGCCGCCGAAGCATGGCACCAGCCGCAACACGCCGGTGGTCTCGCGAAAAGAGGTGGGTACCTATGGCATCTGGGGCGTCAGCGCCGGCTACACCTTCAGCGAGAACCTGAGCGTACGGGGCGGGGTAAGCAACCTCTTCGACAAGCGCCTGTACCGCCAGGGCAACTCCTTCGACGCCGGCGCGGCAACCTACAACGAGCCGGGTCGCGCCTACTACGTTTCGATGACCACCTCGTTCTGATCGCCGCGGCCAACGCGCTTTCACCGGCAGGCGCAACGCCTGTCGGACCTTTCTTTGGCGTTGGTCAGGCATCGGCTGTCCAACGCCAGGTTTTCTCTTCGGACGCCTCTGGTCATCGCATCGCATGCCGTTTCGGGCGGTCTTTCGGCTGAATCGGCATGCATGACCGGATATTGCGGTGCTAGGGTCCGGCCCCAGTTTCCCGGTATCATGCTCAGCCTTTACCGTCAGTGCCGAACGAGTGCCTCCATGACCGTGCAGTACCCGACTATCGCCGACTGCGTTGGCAATACCCCTCTGGTGCGTCTGCAGCGCCTTCCCGGGGAAACCTCCAATACCCTGCTGGTGAAGCTCGAAGGCAACAACCCCGCGGGATCGGTGAAGGACCGCCCGGCCCTGTCGATGATCACCCGTGCCGAACTGCGCGGCGACATCCGCCCCGGCGATACGCTGATCGAGGCTACTTCCGGCAACACCGGCATCGCCCTGGCCATGGCGGCGGCGATCAAGGGTTACAAGATGATCCTGATCATGCCGGACAACTCCACGGCTGAACGCAAGGCGGCGATGACCGCCTATGGCGCCGAGCTTATTCTGGTCAGCAAGGAAGAGGGCATGGAGGGCGCGCGCGATCTGGCCGACAAGCTGCAGCGCGAAGGCCGCGGCAAGGTTCTCGACCAGTTCGCCAATGGCGACAACCCGGAAGCCCATTACCACAGCACCGGCCCGGAAATCTGGCAGCAGACCGGCGGCAGCATCACCCATTTCGTCAGCTCCATGGGCACCACCGGGACCATCATGGGCGTATCGCGCTACCTCAAGGAGCAGAACCCGGCGGTGCAGATCGTCGGCCTGCAACCCATGGAGGGCTCGGCCATCCCGGGAATCCGACGCTGGCCGCAGGAATACCTGCCGAAGATCTATGACGCCAGTCGCGTCGACCGGGTCGTCGACATGCACCAGGACGAAGCGGAGGACATCATGCGCCGGCTGGCCCGCGAGGAAGGCATCTTCTGCGGCGTGTCCTCCGGCGGGGCGGTGGCGGCGATGCTGCGCCTGTCCCGCGAACTGGAGAATGCCGTGCTGGTGGCGATCATCTGCGACCGCGGCGACCGCTACCTGTCTTCCGGCGTCTATGACCCGCGCTGAGCATGTCCATGGCCAGAAATAAGGGCGGGCTGCGCTTCCAGCCCAGCGGTGGTGCGCGCGGTCCCGCGATACCGGTAGGCAAGAAGCAGCGCCTGACCATCGAGCGCCTGGCCCATGACGGCCGAGGTATCGCCCACGAGGCGGGGATGACCTGGTTCGTCAGCGGCGGGCTGCCTGGCGAGGAACTTGAGGCACGGGTGCTGGGCGCGCGAAGCAAGGTGGTCGACGCGCGCAGCGAGCGCCTGTTCAGCAGTAGCGACCTGCGTCGCCGCGAGCCCTGCACTGTAGCGGGTCGCTGCGGCGGCTGCACCCTGCAGCACCTGGAACACGGCGAGCAGTTGGCCCTGAAGCAGCGTACCTTGCAGGAGCAGTTGCAGCGTTTCGCCGGGATCGAGCCGGAAGAATGGGCCGCCCCCCTGGTCGGGCCCGAATTCGGCTATCGGCGCCGCGCTCGGATCGCCGTGCGCTGGGATGCCAGGGCGCGGCGTCTGGATGTCGGCTTCCGTGCCTCGGCCAGCCAGGAGATCGTCGCCTTCGATGAGTGCCTGGTCCTGGTGCCGCCTTTGCAAACGATTGCCCGTGCCCTGCCTGCTCTTCTGCAGGACTTCCGCAAGCCGGAAAGCATCGGCCACGTGGAACTCTTCCATGGCACGGCCAGTGCATTGCTGTTGCGGCATACGACGGCCCTGGTCGACGAGGATCGCCAGCGCCTGGCCGCTTTCTGCTCCGCACACCAGGCCCAGCTCTGGCTGCAAGGTGCGGAACAGCCCTTGCCGGTGGAGCCGGCCGCCGAACTGGGCTACTCCTTGGGTGACTGGCAACTGACTCTGGCGTACCGACCCGGAGACTTCGTCCAGGTCAATGCGCCGGTGAACGAGTCGATGATCCGCCAGGCCCTTGACTGGCTGGCGCCGACCGCCGACGAGCGGGTCCTCGACCTGTTCTGCGGGCTGGGCAATTTCTCCCTGCCGCTGGCGCGCCGGGTGGCGCGGGTAGTCGGGGTGGAGGGCGTGGCGGCGATGGTCGAGCGGGCAGGCGCCAACGCGCTGGCCAATGGCCTTGGCAACGCGCACTTTTTCCAGGCCGACCTGTCCAAAGCGCTTGCCGAAGCGCCCTGGGCGGAGCAAGGTTTTACCGCTGTGCTGCTCGATCCGCCGCGCGACGGCGCGTTCGAGGCGGTACGCGAAATGAGTTCTCTGGGTGCCCGGAGGGTAGTCTATGTATCCTGCAATCCGGCGACCCTGGCGCGCGATGCTGGCGAAATGGCCAGGCAGGGCTATCGTCTGAAGCGCGCCGGAATCCTCGATATGTTTCCGCAGACCGCACATGTCGAGGCCATGGCTTTGTTCGAGGCAGGCTAGGATGCCTGCGTAATCCGACCAGCCCGTTCGAAGGCTGGCGCAGTCATCGGTGGGCTACGCGCACCGTGGTAAAGGGTAGGCAAGATGGTACAGGTGAGAGCGCACCAGCCGGTCAACACCGACGGCAGTATCAACCTCGAGGCCTGGCTGGACCACGTCCAGAACCTCGTCCCCGGGCTCGATCGTCAGGGCTTGCTGGAGGCTTGCGAGTTCGCTCGCGAATCCGAGCAGCGAGCGATCGCCGCACAGAACTCCTGGGCAGAAGGCACGTCCAGCTTCCAGACCGGACTGGAAATCGCCGAGATCCTCGCGGACCTCAAGCTGGATCAGGAGTCCCTGGTCGCCGCGGTCATCTATCGAGGCGTGCGGGAAGGCAAGATCACCCTGGAAGCGGTCAACAAGCATTTCGGGCCGGTGGTGGCCAAGCTGATCGAGGGCGTGCTGCGCATGGCCGCAATCAGCGCCAGCCTCAATCCGCGCCATTCCATGGTGCTGGGTACCCAGGCGCAGGTGGAGAACCTGCGCAAGATGCTGGTGGCGATGGTCGACGACGTTCGCGTCGCTCTGATCAAGCTGGCCGAGCGCACCTGCGCCATTCGCGCGGTGAAGAATGCCGACGAGGAAAAGCGCCACCGCGTCGCCCGGGAAGTCTTCGATATCTACGCGCCGCTGGCCCACCGCCTGGGCATCGGGCATATCAAGTGGGAGCTGGAGGACCTGTCCTTCCGTTACCTCGAGCCCGACCAGTACAAGCAGATCGCCAAGCTGCTGCACGAGCGCCGGCTGGATCGCGAGCAGTACATCGCCAACGTGATGAGCCAGTTGAAGGAAGCTCTCGCGGCCACCGGCGTACAGGCCGATCTCAGCGGGCGGGCGAAACACATCTATTCGATCTGGCGCAAGATGCAGCGCAAGGGCCTGGACTTCAGCCAGATCTACGACGTTCGCGCCGTGCGCGTGCTCGTTCCGGAGATGCGCGACTGCTACACCGCGCTGGGCATCGTGCATACCCTCTGGCGGCACATTCCCAAGGAGTTCGACGACTACATCGCCAACCCCAAGGAAAACGGCTATCGCTCGCTGCATACCGCAGTGATCGGCCCCGAGGGGAAGGTGCTGGAAGTACAGATCCGTACCCACTCCATGCACGAAGAGGCGGAGCTCGGGGTCTGCGCGCACTGGCGCTACAAGGGGACCGACGTCAAGGCCAGCTCCAACCATTACGAGGAAAAGATCTCCTGGCTGCGCCAGGTGCTCGAATGGCACGAGGAACTGGGCGACATCGGTGGCCTGGCGGAGCAACTGCGGGTCGATATCGAGCCGGACAGGGTCTACGTCTTCACTCCCGACGGCCACGCCATCGACCTGCCCAAGGGCGCGACCCCGCTGGATTTCGCCTATCGGGTCCACACTGAAGTCGGGCACAACTGCCGCGGGGCGAAGATCAACGGACGCATCGTGCCGCTGAACTACAGCCTGCAGACCGGCGAGCAGGTCGAGATCATCACCGGCAAGCACAGCGGTCCGAGCCGTGACTGGCTGAACAGCAACCTGGGCTATGTCACCACCTCCCGGGCGCGGGCGAAGATCGTCCACTGGTTCAAGCTGCAGGCGCGGGACCAGAACGTCGCTGCCGGCAAGGCCCTGATCGAACGCGAGCTGTCGCGCCTGGCGCTGCCGCCGGTGGATTTCGACCGGCTGGCGGAGAAGGCCAACGTGCGTACCGCCGAGGATATGTTCGCCGCTCTCGGCGCCGGCGACCTGCGCTTGGCGCACCTGGTCAACTATGCCCAGCAACTGGTCGAGCCGGACCGCGACAGCGAGCAACTCGAACTGATCCCGCGCAAGCCGAGCAAGATCGGCCACGGCAAGCGCGGCGACGTGCAGATCCAGGGCGTCGGCAACCTCCTGACGCAGATGGCCGGCTGCTGCCAGCCGCTGCCGGGAGATCCCATCGTCGGCTACATCACGCTGGGCCGTGGGGTCACCATCCACCGCCAGGATTGCGCCACCGCGCTGCAACTGGCGGGACGCGAACCGGAGCGGATGATCCAGGTCAGTTGGGGGCCGGAGCCGGTTCGCACCTATCCGGTGGATATCGCGATCCGTGCCTATGATCGTTCCGGCCTGTTGCGCGACGTGTCCCAGGTGCTGCTCAACGAGCGGATCAACGTTCTGGCGGTGAATACCCGTTCGAACAAGGAAGACAACACCGCGACCATGCAACTGACCATCGAGATTCCCGGTCTGGACGCTCTTGGACGCCTGCTGGCGCGCGTTTCGCAACTGCCCAACATCATCGAGGCGCGGCGCAACCGTACGCCTTGAGGCGAGGCGGAAACAGGCCACGGGCGCTCGCAGGTTGCCCGTGGCCTTTTCGTTTCCGGAAAGGGCAGAATGCCCGGACCGTTCACTGAAGACCCGAGATACCCATGTACCGACTCGACGACCTGCTCCACCTCATGGCGCGCCTGCGCGATCCCGAATTCGGCTGCCCCTGGGATCTCCAGCAGAGCTACGCGACCATCGTCCCGCACACCCTGGAAGAAGCCTACGAAGTAGCGGACGCCATAGAGCAGGGGGATTTCCCGCAATTGCGCGAGGAACTGGGCGACCTGCTGTTCCAGGTGGTTTATTACAGCCAGTTGGCTCGCGAAGAGGATCGCTTCGCTTTCGACGAGGTGGTGGACGGCATCACCCGCAAGCTGATCCGTCGACATCCCCACGTATTCCTCGATGGCGATCTCTATGGCAAGCCCGATGCGGCGAAGCTCGCCGAAGCGGCGGTCAAGCAGCGCTGGGAAGAACTGAAGGCCGAGGAGCGTGCCGCCAAGGCCAAGGAGCCGCAGCAGTTGTCGCTGCTGGATGACGTTCCTGTCGCCCTGCCGGCGTTGTCACGGGCGGCGAAGCTGCAGAAGCGCGCGGCGCAGGTCGGTTTCGACTGGCCGGAAGCGCTGCCGGTGGTGGACAAGGTTCGCGAGGAGCTGGACGAAGTCCTCGAGGCGATGGCAGAGGGTGACGAGGGTGCCGTGGGCGAGGAGGTTGGCGACCTGCTGTTCGTCGTGGTCAACCTGGCCCGGCATCTCAAGGTCGATCCGGAGGCTGCTCTGCGCCAGGCCAACGGCAAGTTCGAGCGGCGCTTCCGATTCATCGAGCGGAACCTGCGCGAAGCCGGCCGGAAAGCCGAAGAATGTTCGCTGGAGGAACTGGACAGCCTCTGGGGCGAGGCTAAGAAAGCGGAGAGGAGCGCGCCTGGCTGTTGATGGGGAAAATTACCGTGGCAGCCGGGCTGCCACGGCATCTGAATCAGCCGAAGATCCAACGATAGAGGATGACCAGCAGGATCACCGCCAGCACCGGGCGGAGGATTCGGTAGGCCTTCGGGTAGGCGCGTTTGAAGCGCTTCACCTGGGCGCCGATGGCATTGCCGCCGCGAATGGCGACCGAGTAGGCCTGGTTGATGCTGCCGACGCGTTCGCCTTCGACGTTCTGCGGTGCGGTCGCACGCCCGAGAATGCCGCTGATCCAGCGATTGAGCCGGGTCAGCAGGCGGGAGCGGAGCGGCCGCTCGATATCGCAGAAGAGAATCACCCGGGTCTGCTCGGTCTCGTTCTTCACCCAGTGGACGAAGGTTTCGTCGAACATCACGTCTTCGCCATCACGCCACGCGTAGGGCTGGCCGTCGACGTAGATGCGGCAGTTGTCCGAATTCGGCGTGGACAGGCCGAGGTGATAGCGCAGCGAGCCGCCGAAAGGGTCGCGGTGCGGATTCAGGTGGCTGCCGCCGGGAAGCAGGGTGAACATCGCGCCCTTGACGTTGGGGATGCGGCTCACCAGCTCTACGGTCTTCGGGCAGAGCTGCTGGGCGGAGGGCAGCGGGCCGTCGTACCAGGTCAGGTAGAAGCGCTTCCAGCCTTTCTTGAAGAACGAGCCGAAGCCGGCTTCGTTGTTGTTCAGGGCAGCCCGGATATAACCCTCGTCGAACAGGTTGAGGGCTTCTTCGCGGATGGTTTGCCAATTGTTCTTCAGTTCGTCCAGCTCTGGAAAACGGCTGCGATCCAGATAGGGCTTCGAGGGGACGCTGGAGAACAGGTACATCAGCGAGTTGTAGGGGGCGAACCAGGCGGAGTGGTTGACCAGTTGACGCAGGAAGGGCAAGCGCGCGCGCCCACGGAAATGGACGAACAGGACGCTGGCGACGAACAGGCCCACCAGAGTGACTTTTACCAGGAGAGAAACGCTCATGCCTTGCTTTCCATGCCTTCGATATCAGGGGCCGGGAGGAGTGCCTGCGGGTGCTCGGGACGGTAGGGAGGGGTCTCCAGGGCATGCGTGGCAGTTTGCGAGCCGCCGAGACTTGCGTTGAGGCGGCTGAGGCTGGAGGATTATACCCCCTGCGAGGGCCGGCTGAACCCCAGTCGGCTGGAAGATTATGCCGCACCCCACCGGGCGTGCCACGCGAGCGAGTCGTTGACGAATGAGCATGTCATTGCGTGACCAGTTGCTGAAAGCCGGGCTGGTCAATGAGAAACAGGCCAAGCAGGCCACCAAGCAGAAACAGAAACAGCAGCGCCTGGAGCACAAGAACCAGGTCGACAAGGACGACTCCCAGCGCCAGGCGGCGGAGCAGGCCAAGGCGGAAAAGCTGGCGCGCGACCAGGAATTGAACCGCCAGCAGCAGGAAAAAGCCGAGAAGAAGGCCAAGGCCGCGCAGATCAAGCAACTTATCGAAGGGACGCGCCTGCCCAAGCTGGAAAGCGACGACTACTACAATTTCGTCGACGCCAAGAAGGTCAAGCGGATCGCGGTCAACGACCTGATCCGCGACAAGCTGAGCCGAGGCAGCCTGGCTATCGTCAGCTATGACGGACGCTACGAGATCGTGCCCCGGGATGCGGCGGTGAAGATCCAGGAGCGCGATCCGCGGCGGGTGGTGCTGCTCAACATACAGAGCCAGGAGCCGGACGAAGACGATCCCTACAAGGACTATGTGGTGCCCGACGATCTCATGTGGTGAGGTCCGCATCCGGAGTGTCGCTTGACCGGTACGGATGCCGGTCAACTACCAATTCTGGAATGCGAAGCAGTTCTAAAATAACTACCGATGATTTCGTTTCGATAGCATAATGCCTTTCCTCAGAAATCTCCTACGGCTGCCTTTGCGTGCATCTGTGGGCTAGCCGCCTATCGAAAAGGACGTTGGTATGCCTTCCTCACAGCTTCCGGGGGCTTCGCCCTCGGAGATCGATATCGTTCAGCTGTTCCAGCAATTGTGGGCGTCGAAGTGGCTGATAGCGCTGATCGCGGCCTTGGCGACCGCCGCTGCGCTCGCCTATGCGCTGTTGGTCGTTCCGACCTACCAGGTGGATGTCCTGTTGCGGCCGATCCAGACCAAGGCCCTGGAGGCTGTCAACATCGAAGGTCTTTACGCCATGACTCCGCGGGAAGCGTTGGAGCGCGTCGGCAACGAGCTGGCAGCCTACTCCGGCAGGCTGGAGTATTTCGAAGCACATCCAGAGCTATTCCAGCAATTGAACACCGAGGGCCTGTCCCCCGAGCAGGCTTTCTGGAAGTTCAACCAGGATGCCTTCAGCATGCAGCAGACGGACTTGAAGAAGGCCCCCCAGGCGGCGCCTTTCTTCCGCTTGTCCATGCAGTATCCCCAGGGCATGGATGGTGCCGCCATTCTCAACGGCATGCTCGCGTCGACCATCGAGAACGAGCGCCAGCGAATCCTGGACGACCTCCAGGCACGTATCGACGGTCGCCTGCAATTCCTCGAGCAGGATATCGAAGGCAAGCGTGCCAGTTACCAGGCTAGCAAGGAAGGCAAGATCGCCCGGTTGCTGGAAGCGGACAGCATCCGGCGGGCTGGCTTGGAGGATGAACTCAGGGCGTTGCGCGGGCGGCTGAAGATGGTGCGCGGCTCTCGTATCCAGCAGCTCAACGAAGCCATCCAGATCGCCACGCGGCTGGGGATCGTCAAGCCGACGACCCCGGGCGCACTGGGAGAGGTCGGGCAGGATGGCTCGCGCAGCGTTTTCCGCACCGAGGTGAATAACCAGCAGATTCCCCTGTATTTCATGGGCGTCGATGCCTTGACCGCCGAGCGCGATACCTTGCTCAAACGCAAGGGCGATGACTTCACCGAGCCCCGCGTAGCGACGATCCAGCAAGAGCTGAAACAGTTGGAGAACAACCGTGAAGTGCAATACCTGCAGGCTCGAAAGGGCGAGGAGCGTTTCTTCGAAAACATCGACAAGCTGCGTGGAGAGCAGGCGCGTCTACAGACCTTGAGGGCAAGTGACCTTAAGATCGAACTGGTACGGGTCGACCAGAAAGCTGCAACGCCTCTGAGACCGATCAAGCCACGCAAGGCTCTGGTGGTGGCCTTGGGCCTCCTGGGTGGGCTGGCGCTCGGCGTGCTGGTGGCTCTGGTTCGGGCGATGTTGCGTGCCCCACGGCAACGGGTACAGGAAGATAGCCTGCCGCCGGGAGTCGTCAGTCTCGACCGGAGCCTTTCCGGGACCTGAGACCAAAGGTGCGCCCCCGAAGTGCGCGGGGGCGCATGGTTCAGGCCGATTTACCTATTTGCCGCAGTTCTTCTTCTTTCTCCAGCTTGATCCGATAGGCGTGGGCGTCATCCTCGTTATGAAAGACGCCAACCAGCAGTCCCTGCTGATGCACGTCCCAGCAGCGGCGGCCAAGCGCACGCAGCTCGCGGGATTTGTGGTCATCGTCACGCTCGGTCACTGTCACACTCATCTTTCTGCTCCAGGGTTGATCTGCATCAAGGCAAATCCAGCCTATTTCAATAGCAGGCTAATCAAATAGTCCTGGAATTGAGAAAAACCTTTTCAGTTTCCAAGGTGTGAAGGTGGCATGCCGGATGCTCTGGAACAGGCCTCTTCCCTCAGGCGTATGCGGCCGAACAAGGCCGCTTCCGTGAGGGCGGTAATCGCCAACAGGCGATCCAGGCGCAGCAGCAGAGTCGCTCCTTCGACGGCCACCTCAAGGTATTCCTCCTTGCCGCCGCCTGGCCGAACGGCCCGGGTATGCGTCGTGCGCGCCTCGGCTTCGAAGCGAACACCATCCTCGAGTTCGAGGAGCAACCGGTAGCGGTAGAGGCAGGCGATCTCCAGGTAGTCATGGAGACCGCAGGCGATCGGGTGGTAGCTGTCCATTGGCCTCAACAGCCTTCCAGGGGAAGGATGTAATGGCCATGGAGCCGAATGGCTTCGGCAACCTCTGCTGTCGCAATCTCGCTATGGCAGTAGCTGCAATGCCCCTGGCTGATATCGGCCTCGTCTATGCCTCTTCCGGCGAGCCAGCGTCGAGCGAACTCGCCGGCGCGAGCCCCCAGCTCCTCCGTGACCAGGACATCGAAGTGCAGGTAGCGGCCGTCGCGGGTTCGCACATGGGTGTCGAAGATCTTCACCTCCATGGCCGTTCTCCTTATTTCAGATCGCTGAGCGCCGCACCGAAGTTAAGGTGCAGTACCTGTCCATCGACAACCAGGGCAGGAACCGACTTGACCCCGGCCTTTTCCGCCTCGGCGATGCGTGCCGATTGTTCGGCGAGATGGACCACTTCGATGTCCACCTGCTTGCGATCGAGCAATGGCAGCAAGGAACGTTCGGCTTCGACACAGATTGCGCAGCCGGCGTGGTAGTAGATGGCTTTGGTCATGCTGATTCTCCTGTAGGAATTTAGTATCGATACGATACTTTTTCAGCCTAAACAAGAGGTGACCTCTTTGTCAAACATGTTTTTAGTCGATACTATATTGGCAAGGAGGTATCCCATGTCCGCCATCGCCCTTTACGATTACCTGGAAAGGCTGACCAGCCTGATGCGTGCCTGGTCCCGCGAGCAGCCGCTGGTGGCTGAGCTGCAGCCGGTGCAGTTGAGCGCCTTGCATTACCTGGCGCGTTGTAATCGCTATTCGGATACTCCGCTGGGCGTGACCGAATACCTCGGCTTGACCAAGGGCACAGTGTCGCAATCGCTCAAGGTGCTGGAAGGGCGGGGGCTGATCAGCAAGCTGCCGGATGCGCGGGATCGGCGCAGCGTTCATCTGCGGCTGACCGATGCGGGGCGCGCGCTGATCGAGGCGGTGATTCCGCCGCAGTTCCTCGAGCAGGCCGTCACGGCACTGGGCGAGAAGGGCGAACACTTGCAAGGCTTGTTGCGTGATCTTCTGGTCGTCATCCAGCGTCAGGAGGATGTGCCTGGTTTCGGCCTTTGTCGGTCCTGCCGGTTCCATCAACGGCGTGCGGGTTCGCCCTTCTGCGGTCTAACCGGGGAGCCGTTGAGCGCTGTCGATGCCGAGCTGATCTGCCGCGAGCACCAGGCCTGCGGCTGACCCGCGGGCAATAAAAAACCGGGCAATGGCCCGGCTTTTCGTGGGAGAGGGGGTCAGCTCTTTTCGCCAGTGACGGTCTTGCCGTCGATGGTGCCTTCCTTGAGCATGATCTGGTATTCCTTGCCGTCGGTTTCCATCTGGTACAGGCGGACCAGCAGGTAGTCCCAGTCCTTGGCGAACCAGAGGATGGTCTTGCGGTTGCTCTTGCCCGGATCACGCACGCGCTCGACCTTGATCGCGTTGATCAGGCCGGCCTGGGTGCGTACCTTTTCCTCGCCGAGAACCCGGAAGTCGTAGGTATCGACATCCTCGCCCTCGATGATCTGGTAGCTCATGCTCTTCTTGCCGTCGGCAACGTCATGCTGCAGGACCAGTTGATAGGTGGACTTGTCCAGTTGACCGCGATTCAGGGGTTGCCGCACCGCATCGCCGCGGTCGCTGCCGAGCACCTGCTTCTGCGACCAGTCGAAGTCCAGTTCGATCTGCTTGCCTTTGCCCAGACCTTGGCGGGCGAAGCGGTAGGTCTGTGGCAGGAAGGTGTCGTTCTCGACCTTGAAGGTGCTGACTTCGTTGAGACTGGCCAGCAGCATGGAGGCCTCGAAGTCCAGTTGCCAGCGGCCGTCGCCGAGAGCCTTCAGGCTGCGGGAGGCATTGCCGCTGATGGGCATCTGTTTCCAGTCGGCGGTATAGCTGGCGGTGAACGGCTTCAGCTCGAAGGCATAGGCCGGCAGGGTCAGCAGCGTCAGCAGGAACAGCATGGCTTTACGCATTGCGAATCTCCTTGGTGCGAATCTGATGGCCGGTGGCAGGCAGGGCCTGGCCATCCAGCAGGGCGCCCTGTTCGCCCAGGCGCAAGCGGCCCTCGGCGAACCAGCGCATGGCCAGCGGGTAGATCCGGTGTTCTTCCTCGTGAACCCGTCTGGCCAGGCATTCCGGCGTATCTTGCGACTCTACCGGGATTACTGCCTGTACGACCAGTGGCCCCCCATCGAGTTCCTCCGTCACGAAGTGCACGCTGCAACCGTGCTCGCGGTCGCCGGCTTCGAGGGCGCGTTGATGGGTATGCAGCCCTTTGTGGCGCGGCAGCAACGAGGGATGGATATTCAGCAGTCGCCCCTGGTAATGGCGAACGAAATCGGCGCTGAGGATGCGCATGAACCCGGCAAGGATCACCAGGTGCGGTTCATGGGCATCGATCCGTTGTGCCAGGGCCTGGTCGAAGCTTTCGCGATCGGCATAGGCCTTGTGATCGAGCACCTCGGTCTGGATGCCGGCCTGGCGCGCGCGTTCCAGGCCATAGGCGTCCGCGCGGTTGGAGATCACCGCGCGGATCCGGGCCGGCGTGGCGCCCTCCCGGAGGCTGTCGATCAGCGCCTGCAGGTTGCTGCCGGAGCCGGAAATCAGCACCACGACATTGCAGAGTTTCGGCATCAGTGGTTTTTCAGATTGTTCAGGACCACGCGCTCGGCGTCCGCGCCGCAGGTTTCGATGCGACCGATCTGCCAGGGTTGCTCGCCGGCGGCACGCAGGACTTCCAGGGCTTTCTCGGCGTCGCTCTGGGCCACGCAGATGACCATGCCGACGCCGCAGTTGAGTACGCGATGCATCTCGGTCTCGTCGACGTTGCCCTGTTCCTGCAGCCAGTCGAATACCGCCGGACGGTTCCAGCTGGCGACATCGATCACGGCCTGGGCGTTGTTCGGCAGGACGCGCGGGATGTTGTCCAGCAGGCCGCCGCCGGTAATGTGAGCCATGGCCTTGACCGCGCCGGTCTGCTTGATCAGTTGCAGCAGCGGCTTGACGTAGATGCGGGTCGGCGCCATCAGCAGGTCGGCCAGCGGCTTGCCGTCGAGTTGGACCTGCTCGATGTCGGCGCCGGAAACCTCGATGATCTTGCGGATCAGGGAGTAGCCGTTGGAGTGCGGGCCGGAGGAGGGCAGGGCGATAAGCGCGTCGCCGGCCTGGACCCTGGAGCCGTCGATGATCTCGGCCTTTTCCACGACGCCGACGCAGAAGCCGGCCAGGTCATAGTCTTCGCCTTCGTACATGCCGGGCATTTCGGCGGTCTCGCCGCCGACCAGGGAACAGCCCGCCAGTTCGCAACCGGCACCGATGCCGGTGACTACGGTGGCGGCGACGTCGACGTTGAGCTTGCCGGTGGCGTAGTAGTCGAGAAAGAACAGCGGCTCGGCGCCGCAGACCACCAGGTCGTTGACGCACATCGCCACCAGGTCCTGGCCGATGCTGTCGTGCTTGTTCAGGTTGAGCGCCAGGCGCAGCTTGGTGCCCACCCCGTCGGTGCCGGATACCAGCACCGGCTGCTTGTAGCCGGCCGGGATTTCGCAGAGGGCGCCGAAGCCGCCGAGGCCGCCCATCACTTCCGGGCGTGCGGTGCGCTTGGCCACGCCTTTGATGCGTTCCACCAGGGCTTCGCCGGCGTCGATGTCCACACCAGCGTCCTTGTAGCTCAACGAGGGTTGCTTGCTGCTCATAAATCCAGGCCTATAGGGGTAATTCGGAGATCGGCCGGCCGCCCAGGCGTGCAACGCTGTTTGCCGGTTTTGAAGGCGCGCGATTTTATCAGGCTTGCCACGCAGCGGCCATCTCGGTTGCCGCTGGACGGACTGCTGTTTAAGGTATAGGTCCACTTGCGCGGCCTTCACAGCTCGTCGCCGCCGTTCCCATCCGTTCGTCGAGAGCCCTCCATGCGCATAGCCCGACTCTTCGTTCTCTGTTTTTCCCTGCTAGGCTTGCCCGTCTTCGCGGCAACGGTCCCCAATCTCTACCAGGTCCACGAGCCGGTTTCGTCGCAGCAGCCCGGGGAGCGCGATGCCGGACTGGTGCGAGCCCTGCAGACCCTGCTGGTGCGCCTGACCGGCAATCCGCAGGCGCCGCAGAATCCGGCATTGGCGGGGTACCTGAAGGATCCGCAGCAACTGATCAGCCAGTACGCCTTCGAAAATGGTCCGCCGCTGGCGCTGGTGGTCGATTTCGATCCAACCGCCACCGGTAATGCGCTGCGGGCCGCCGGCCTGCCGAGCTGGGGCGCCAACCGACCGGCGGTGCTGGCCTGGTGGCTGAACGAAAGCGCCGATGGCAGCACCCTGGTCGGTGACAACCAGGCCTCGGCCGAACCGCTCAAGCGTGCGGCGCAGAACCGCGGCTTGCCGTTGCGCCTGCCTCTGGCGGATCTCGACGAGCAGATCGTCGGTACCCCGGAGAACCTCACCGCCGCCCAACCCGATGCCCTGCGCGCAGCCTCCGAGCGTTATGCCGCCGATGCCTTGCTGGCAGTGGACGCCAAGGAGGCGGACGGCAAATGGCAGGCGCAATGGCGGCTGTGGATGGGCGATTCGCGGGAGCAAGGCCAGGCTGAAGGCGCTACGCCCGACGCGTTGGCAGACAGCGTGATGCTGGCCGTCGGCAACCGCCTGTCCACTCGTTTCGTTGCCACGCCGGGAGCGGCGACCGGCCTGACCCTCCAGGTCCAGGGCGCGACACTGGCACGCTATGCCGAGTTGCAACGCCTGCTCGATCCGTTCGGCGCGCGTCTGGTAGGCGTGCGGGGCGATCGCCTCGACTATTCCGTGAAGGCCAGTCCCGAGCAATTACGTGCCCAGCTGGGCCTGGCGCAGTTGCAGGAAATCCCGGCCGACAGCGTACCGCTGGATGCCTCCGGCCAGCCCGCAGCGCCCAGCGCGGCGGTGCCGTCGTCGTCCCAACTGAATTTCCGCTGGCAGTGAGTCGGCGCGCCGATCCGCTCCTATGCAACGGAGCGGGCCGGCGCGCGACCGGCCGATGCTCTGGGCAAGGAGCCTCGGCTATCGGCAAACCTTTGATTTTGCTTGCCTAGTTGCTCATTGTGCGGCCTTGCCGAGGCGTATAAACTTTGCAGCCTTTACGGTGACTCCTGCGGCGTTTTCGGATTGTCCGCCCAGCCTGGCATGAAACCTATTCAGCTTCCCCTCAGTGTGCGTCTGCGCGACGACGCCACCTTCGCCAACTACTATCCCGGTGCCAATGCCGCGGCACTGGGATATGTCGAGCGTTTGTGCGAAGCCGAGGCTGGCTGGGCGGAAAGCCTCATCTACCTCTGGGGACACGACGGCGTCGGTCGCAGCCACCTGTTGCAGGCGGCCTGCTTGCGTTTCGAGCAGTTCGAAGAGCGAACCATCTACCTGCCGATGGCAGATCTGGTGCAGTACGGCCCGGAAATCTTCGACGATCTCGAGCAGTGCGAGCTGGTCTGCATCGACGACCTGGATGTGCTGGTTGGCAAGCGAGAGTGGGAAGAGGGGCTGTTCCACCTGTTCAATCGACTGCGCGATACCGGTCGGCGCCTGCTGCTGGCGGCATCGAAGTCGCCCCGGGAGCTGCAGGTCAAGCTGCCGGACCTGAAGTCCCGCCTCACCATGGCGCTGATCTTCCAGTTGCACGGTCTTTCCGACGAGGACAAGCTTCGTGCCCTGCAACTGCGGGCATCCCGTCGTGGCTTGCATCTGACCGATGAAGTCGGTCGTTTCATCCTCAACCGCGGTTCGCGCAGCATGAACTCTCTGTTCGATCTGCTGGAGCAACTGGATCGCGCTTCGCTCCAGGCTCAGCGCAAGCTGACCATTCCTTTCCTCAAGGAAACCCTCGGCTGGTAGGCGTCGACAGTCCGTCGGCGAACTCCCGCATGGCCGTGCCGCAGTCCTTGGGTTTCGCTTGCAGCAGGAAGTGACCGCCTTCTATCCGTCTCTCCATCCATGCGCCGGCAATACCGGAGCGCTGGCTGTCTGCAGGCTTACCGGCGGTCGGCACTGGAAAGCGGCGCAGGCAGGGCAGGAGGGGCTCCTGCCTTACCATCAGCGTTCCCCGGCGACCCTTCGGTCGTACTGGAATCGCCAGCGCGTATAGAGCAGCGCGGCGCAGAACAAGGTCACGCTGAGTAGCACTTCGGCCCAGCCGAACAGGCGCTGCGTGGGATCGAAGGCGGCGAGTACGCCGAGGATGAAATACAGGTTGACCACGTAGCAGGCCCAGGCATGCCCGCGCGCGCTGCCCATGAGCAGTCCGGGGGCCACCACCAGCAGCGGCAGCAGCTTGAAGGCGAGGACCAGCCAGGGCACCCAGCTCGCCGCACCATGGGCGTCCGCGTAGATCAGGTCGCGAATGAGGATGAGCAGGACCAGGCCGACGAAGCTTCCCAGGCTGATGGCGCGGCTGAGCGCCAGGCGCGGCTGCAGCCACGCTACTTCGGGCAGCGGTTTGTTCTTGCGGGCCATTTCAACTCCCCAGCTTGCCGGCGGTTTCCGCCAGGCGTTTGCCCAGCGCGCGACACAGGGTCAGTTCGTGCTCATCGAGGCTGCGCTTGCCATCGGCGCCGGCGAAGTGGCTGGCGCCGTAAGGCGTGCCGCCGCCGCGGGTTTCCAGCAGGGCGGGTTCGCTGTAGGGAATGCCCAGGACCAGCATGCCGTGGTGCAGCAACGGCAACAGCATCGATAACTGAGTGGTCTCCTGGCCGCCGTGCAGGCTGGCGGTGGAGGTGAAGACCGCTGCCGGCTTGCCGACCAGGCCGCCGGTCAGCCACAGGCTACTGGTACCGTCGAGGAAGTATTTCAGCGGGGAAGCCATGTTGCCGAAGCGGGTCGGGCTGCCGAGGGCCAGGCCTGCGCAGTTCTTCAGGTCCTCCAGGGTTGCGTACAGCGCCCCCTCCGCGGGGATGTCCGGGGCGACCGCTTCGCATTCGGTGGATACCGCGGGAACCGTGCGTACGCGCGCTTCGAAGCCGCCTTGTTCGACGCCACGGGCGATCTGCCGGGCCATTTCAGCGGTAGCGCCATGGCGACTGTAGTACAGCACCAGGATGTAGGGACTGCTCAAACGAGGATCTCCAGGACTCTTTCCGGAGGCCGGCCAACCACCGCCTTGTCACCCGCGACCAGCACCGGGCGCTCGATCAGCTTCGGATGCTTGGCCATTGCCTCGATGATGGCCTCTTCGCCAAGACTGGGCTCATCCAGGCCGAGGGCCTTGTATTCGTCCTCCCCGGTCCGCAGCAACTGGCGGGCGGGAATGCCGAGCTTGGCCAGGATCGCTTTCAGCTCGGCGGCGCTCGGCGGGGTTTCCAGATAGCGCACCACTTGCGGTTGCAGGCCGCGGGCTTCGAGCAGTTCGAGCGCTGCGCGGGATTTCGAGCAGCGCGGATTGTGCAACAGGATCAGTTCGCTCATGTCAGGGGTCGCATGGCCGGTGAAGTGACGGCTATTCTAACCGCCTCGTCGACCAGGACTGAACCCGTCGGCGCGAAGTACCGCCCCGAGAGGCGAAGAACCGGCGCGACTTCAAGGAGAGGGCATGCGCGAACATTTCAACGATGGGGTCGAGTTCGCTCGCTTCCTCGCTCATCGCTTCGTCACCGACAAGGCTCCCAACAGCGCGGCGGCGCTGACCTACACCACGTTGTTCGCGGTAGTGCCGATGATGACGGTGATGTTTTCCATGCTTTCGCTGATTCCGGCATTCCATGGCATGGGCGAGTCGATCCAGACTTTCATCTTTCGCAATTTCGTGCCTTCCGCTGGAGAAGCGGTGGAAACCTACCTGAAGAGTTTCACCACCCAGGCCCGGCACCTGACCTGGGTCGGGGTGGTCTTTCTGGCAGTCACCGCCTTCACCATGCTGGTGACCATCGAGAAAGCCTTCAACGAGATCTGGCGGGTTCGCCAGCCACGCCGGGGTGTCGGGCGGTTCCTCCTCTACTGGGCGATCCTCAGCCTGGGCCCATTGTTGCTGGGGGCCGGCTTCGCCGTGACCACCTACATCACTTCGCTGTCGCTGCTCCATGGCCCGGACGCGTTGCCGGGCGCGGAGACGCTGCTAGGGCTGATGCCGCTGGCGTTCAGCGTGGCGGCCTTCACCCTGCTCTATTCGGCGGTCCCGAACGCCCGGGTCCCGGTGCGCCATGCCCTGATGGGCGGCGTGTTCACCGCGGTACTGTTCGAAGCCGCGAAAACCCTGTTCGGGCTGTACGTAAGCCTGTTTCCCGGCTACCAACTGATCTACGGTGCCTTCGCCACCGTGCCTATCTTCCTGTTGTGGATCTATCTTTCCTGGATGATCGTTCTGTTCGGCGCGGTGCTGGTCTGCAATCTCTCTTCTTCCCGTCTCTGGCGGCGGCGCTCGCTGCCCAAGCTGATCGTCCTGCTCGGCGTGCTGAGGGTGTTCCACCAACGCCAGCAGCTTGGACAATCGCTGCGCCTGACCCACTTGCATCGTGCGGGTTGGCTGTTGCCCGAGGATGAGTGGGAGGAACTGCTGGACTTTCTCGAGAAGGAGCAGTTCGTCTGCCGCGCCGGCGGAGGTGAGTGGGTGCTGTGCCGGGATCTTGGCGCCTACAGTCTGCATCGCTTGCTGAATCGCTGCCCCTGGCCCATGCCTAGCCGAGAGCGCATGCCTGCGAATCTGGACGAGGCGTGGTATCCGCCGTTCCAGCAGGCGATGGAACGCTTGCAGGTGGAGCAGGAGGCGCTGTTCGGAGAAAGCCTGGCCCACTGGCTGGCGGACGGAACCTCGGGAGCGAAGGTGACGTAAAGTGTCAGTTTGCGGCGAACGATGTGCATGAGGCGCTGCATTCTGCCGGAGGAATCCCAGCAAGCGCAGGGAAAGCGCTGTTGGCACGCTTCTGGCAAACCCTCGTGTGACAGTCGTTTCACTCCGTAGTTCCGCCGAGGTTCCCGTTCATGCTCCCAATGTCGAACAAGGTCGTCCATTTGCATCACAAGGATGAGCAGGCAGCGCTTGAGCGTTTGAACCGGATTACCGGGCTGCAGTTCAGCAGTTGGCCGGAGTCGCTGGTGCCGGCGCGTAGCGTCAGCGAACCGTCGCCTGAGAAAGCGCGGGACGAACCCCTGCTCGATCAGGTGCGCCAGGGCTGAGCGATCCGGCTCAAGCTTCGGACAGCTGCTGGGTCCTGTTTTCCTGCTCCACCGCTTGTACGAAGAACTCCTCCACGACCAGTCGGGAAAAGGCCGTCGCCGACTTCAGGCGTACCTGCATGTTCTCCACTTTCTGCCGTACGGGTAGGCGGGCAATGCCGGAAAGCAGGATGCGTTGCTGGCGGTCGATTCGTCCGTGATCCACCGCCACTTCGCGCTGGCGCCCGCCATCCAGATAGCTGACCACCAGTGACACCAGCAGGTCGCAGGCATCCGGAAGATGTAGCCAGGCGGCAATGTTGTAGTCCGCGACCAGGCCCTCGTGGGCTGTCAGGGTCGGGCGTGCGGCATCCACCAGGTGTGCGGGGACGCTTCCGATCAGATGGTCTTTCATAAGCAGCAGTGTGTCCGTTTAAAAGGGCTTCGGACTCGTCGCTCTCGACTTCTCCCCAAGTCGATCCTGCCGATGCCTGGGCATACGGCCGGTTGAGTCGTCGCGTCGTGTGTGGCACGCGGATTATAGGGGTGGTCCTTTGCGTCAAACTGTGCGGTTCGACGGCGATCGTCGTGACTCTTCTCGCACTTTGTGCCTTGTAGGAAGTATCGGGGCTTCTTCTTCCCATATTCGTCTCCACTCGGTTTTGCAGAGGTGGATGGCTTCCAGTAAGGTCTCGCCATAGTGCCGCGCCGGGTTGCCCTGGTCCGGCCGATGTTTTCCTGACTCGAGAGGTTCCTGACATGGGGAGTTGGCTACGCCCGCTGGGCGCTGCTGCGGTGTTGTTTCTCGCGGGCTGTTCGGCGGATTACGGAGTCGACCAGGACGGGCGTCCTGTCGCTGCGGAGCAGTTGGACGGGCATTGGCTGGTGGTCAATTACTGGGCTGACTGGTGCGCGCCCTGCCGGACCGAGATTCCGGAGATGAATCGCCTTGCGCAGGTGCTGGAAGGGCAGGGCGGGCGCGTCATTGGCGTGAATTTCGATGGCTTGCGCGATGCCGAGTTGAAGAAGTCGGCCGATGGCATGGGGATTCGCTTCACCGTGCTGGCCGATGATCCGGCGCATCGCTTCAAGCTCCCTCGCAGCGAAGCGTTGCCTGTCACCTATATCGTCGATGCTCGGGGGGAAATGCGTCAGCGTCTGCTGGGCGAGCAGACGGCCGATGGCATATTGAAACAGCTCGAGGCTTTGCGGGAGGGAGGCTGATGGCGAGGATCTGCTTGCATGCCTATGTCGGCGGCCGGGTACAGGGCGTCGGTTTCCGTCAGGCGACCCGGGAAGAGGCTGATCGCCTCGAACTCGACGGTTGGGTGCGAAACCTGGA
Source organism: Pseudomonas sp. HMSC063H08 (assembly GCF_001813645.1). Classification (NCBI taxonomy): domain Bacteria; kingdom Pseudomonadati; phylum Pseudomonadota; class Gammaproteobacteria; order Pseudomonadales; family Pseudomonadaceae; genus Pseudomonas; species Pseudomonas sp. HMSC063H08. The sequence goes on along the minus strand of NZ_KV813593.1, from coordinate 30,809 downwards.
TGACGGGCGTGTCGAGGTCGTCTGGGAGGGCGAGGAGGACCGGGCGAAAGCCCTGGAGCGATGGCTGGGGCGGGGCCCGCGGCACGCGGAGGTCTCTGCGGTCGAGGTCGAGCAAATGCCGCTGCAGGGGATCGCTGGCTTCGTCGTCCGTCGCTGACGAGGCGAGTTCGCCGTCAGGGCGTCTCGCCAGGGTCCGCGGCCAGGCGTCCGGCATCCCGGAGCAGGGCATGCATGAACTGCTGCTGCAGTTCGGGGTCGTTGCGCGTGAGCTCGATCAGGCTCTGTTCCAGTTCGCTGGCTTCTTCTTCCAGGCCCAGCTCCGCGAGGCGTTTCACCCGATGGACCCAGTGGTGGACGTCATCGCCTTCCAGGTCGTCATAGATCAGGGCGTGAGCTTCCAGGAGCTTGCCGCGCAGGCTGCGGCTGACGCGGAGGCTGGCATCGGCGCGGGTACCATCCTGTGGGTCGCTCACCGAAAGATGTATCTGCGAGATGCGGCTGATGTCCTGTTCGGCGAAGGGGCTGTCAAGCAGGTTGAGGCGCAGCACGCCATGACGGTCGGTAAGCAGTTCGTTGAGTTCCTTGCCGGAACTGACCATGACCGGACGCTCCGCCCAGGGCAGGCTGGAGTATTCCAGGCGCTTGTCGCGCTGTTTCTCGTCGATGCTCGCGAGATTCTGTTCGGCGCGACCGTTGGATTCCACGTTCATGAACGGATTCACCCCGGCCAGCCCATAGTTGATCCAGCCATGGGTGATGTTGTCCGGTACGCTGCCGAAGGTCACCACGTTGACGATGTTCGCTCCGACGCCGGCCACCAGCGCCACCGCGCCCAACGGGATCTCGTAGATCTCCCGCCAGGCCTGGTACGGCGTATAGCGGTCGTAACGGCGCGTCACCTCGAACTCGGTGACCTCGAAGGACTTCTGGTCGTTGATCCGGACCCGGCGCTGCGGTAGTTCGAGCACATCGGGCTGGCCGACATCGACTTGCAGGGTATGTTCGAGCAGCTTCCGCTCGACGCGCTCCTCATGCTCGCTACGCTGCGGCAACTGGTTGGCGCAGCCGCTCAGCAGAAGGCCGCCGCACAGGGCGGCGGCGAATAGGCGCAGGGGTCTTCCGGTGGGCATCGTTACGCTCAGCGGCTGAGTTTTTCGGTGATGAACGACATCAGTTCGCCGATCGGCAGGTTCTGCGACTCGCTGTCACGGCGGCCCTTGTATTCCAGGACGCCTTCGTTGAGGCCGCGGTCGCTGATCACGATGCGGTGGGGAATGCCGATCAGCTCCATGTCGGCGAATTTCACCCCGGGGCTGGTCTTCTTGTCGCGATCGTCCAGCAGCACTTCGAAACCGGCTGCGGTCAGCTCGGCATAGAGCTTGTCGGTCGCCTGCTTGACGCTCTCGGTTTCGTACTTCAGCGGTACCAGGGCGATCTGGAACGGCGCCAGTGCGCTTGGCCAGAGAATGCCACGCTCGTCATGGTTCTGTTCGATGGCGGCGGCGACCACGCGGGATACGCCGATGCCGTAGCAGCCCATGATCAGGTTGACCGGCTTGCCCTGTTCGCTCAGGACGTTCAGCTTCATCGCTTCGCTGTACTTGGTACCAAGCTGGAAGATATGACCGACCTCGATGCCGCGCTTGATCACCAGGGTGCCCTTGCCGTCCGGGCTGGGGTCGCCTTCGACGACATTGCGCAGGTCGGCGACCTCGGGCAGCGGCAGGTCGCGCTCCCAGTTCACGCCGAAGTAGTGCTTGTCCTCGATGTTGGCGCCAGCGGCGAAATCGCTCATCAGGGCGACGGAGCGGTCGACGATGCAGGCGATCGGCAGGTTGACCGGGCCCAGCGAGCCGGGGCCGGCGCCGATGGCGGCACGGATCTCGGCCTCCGACGCGAATACCAGCGGGCTGGCGACCAGCGGCTGGTTGGCGGCCTTGATTTCGTTGAGTTCGTGATCGCCGCGGACGATCAGGGCGACCAGCGTGCCTTCTTCGGCGCCATGCACCACCAGGGTCTTGATGGTTTTCTCGATCGGTAGCTGGAAGCCGTCCACCAGGGCCGCGATGGTCTTGATGTTGGGCGTGTCGACCAGGCGCATGTCCTCGGTGGCGCTGCCGCGGGCGCTCTCGCGCGGCACGGCTTCGGCCTTCTCGATGTTCGCGGCGTAGTCGGAGCTGTCGCTGAAGACGATATCGTCCTCGCCGGAGTTGGCCAGCACGTGGAACTCATGGGAGTCGCTGCCGCCGATGGAGCCGTTGTCGGCTTGCACGGGACGGAAATCCAGGCCGAGGCGGGAGAAGATCTTGCTGTACGCCTGGTACATCCCGTCGTAGGTCTGCTGCAGCGAGTCCTGGCTCAGGTGGAAGGAATAGGCGTCCTTCATGATGAATTCGCGTCCGCGCATCAGGCCGAAGCGCGGGCGGATCTCATCGCGGAACTTGGTCTGGATCTGATAGAAGTTGATCGGCAGTTGCTTGTAGCTGTTCAGCTCGTTGCGCGCGAGGTCGGTGATCACTTCTTCGTGGGTCGGGCCTACGCAGAATTCGCGCTCGTGGCGGTCCTTCAGGCGCAGCAGCTCAGGGCCGTATTGCTCCCAGCGCCCCGACTCCTGCCACAGCTCGGCCGGCTGCACCGCCGGCATCAGCACTTCCAGGGCGCCGGCAGCGTTCATTTCCTCGCGGACGATGGTCTCGACCTTGCGCAGTACCCGCAGGCCCATTGGCAGCCAGGTGTAGAGACCCGAGGCCAGGCGACGGATCATGCCGGCGCGAAGCAGCAGTTGATGGCTGATTACCACCGCGTCGGCGGGGGTTTCTTTGAGCGTGGAAAGCAGATACTGACTGGTACGCATCTTTGGCCGTTATGTCGGTTGTATCGGGAGGAATGGCTGGGCATTGTACGGTGCCGGTCTGGCTGCGTACAGGGCGCCGGCCATCGATGATGAGGAGTCAGCAGGCAATGAACGCGGCGCAGGTACAGGCGTTGATCCGCATGGGGCTGCCCATGGCCGAGGACATCGATTTTCGTGTCGAGCGTCTCGACGAACGACATGCGCTGGCGCGCATACCTTTTCACGGCAAGCTGGTGCGTCCCGGTGGAACGTTGTCCGGCCCGACCATCATGGCGCTGGCCGACGCGGCGATGTACGCGGTCATTCTCGGGCGTCTCGGGGCGGTCGAGATGGCCGTGACCTCGAACCTGAACATCAACTTCCTCAGCAAGCCCAGGCCCGAGGACCTGTTGGCCGAGGCGAGCATCCTCAAGCTGGGGCGGCGCCAGGTCGTCTGCGAGGTCGGGGTGTTTTCGCAGAGTAATGAGGAAGACCTAGTGGCCCATGTGACCGGTACCTACGCCCTTCCTTTATAGGCGCGTTGCCGCCGAGAAGAAAAAACCCGGCGATGCCGGGTTTTTTCGTTGCCTGTCGGTCGATTACAGGATCGACAGCGGATAGTCGACGATCAGGCGGAACTCGTTCTGGTCGCCTTCGGCCTGGTCGGCGTTGGCGCGGTGCCAGGCCTGGCGGATGCGGAACGACAGGTCCTTGGCCGGACCGGACGTGGACCACGTACTTGGCTTCGAGGTTGGTCTCGTGGTGCTTGCCGTCCTCGCCGTAGCCGTAGTTCTTATAGCCGACGTTGTTGTCAGACATCTTGGTGCCATCGATGTCCTTGCCATTGATATAGCGGACCATGAAAGTCAGGCCGGGAACGCCATAGGAGGCGAGGTTCAGGTCGTAGCGGGCCTGCCAGGATTTCTCGCCGGGGCCGTTGAAGTCGGAGTACTGCACGGAGTTGGCGAGGAAAATCGAGTCACCGCCGCCGCCGGAACCGTTCTCGCCGAAGCCGATATAATCAAACGGCTGATCGCCATGGACCTTCTGGTAGGCCAAGGTGAAAGTGTGCGCATCCAGAGTGTAGGCTGCCGCCAGGGACCAAGTGGTGTTGCTGATGTCGCCGGCCTTGGCCTTGCCTTCATCGTTTGTGCGGTAGATGTTGAAATCGAAGCCCAGCGATTGGTCGGATGCCAGTGGGATGGTGTAGTTGCTGTTCAGGTAATACTGACGATAGATGTCTTCGAGTTCAGCACCGTACAGGGAGGCGCTGAGGTTATCGGTGATTGCGTAGCGGCCCCCAATGAAATCGGCGCTCTTGGCGGTCTCGCCTGCATAGGTTGCGTAGAGTTCGCCGCGCGACTTGGTGGTGGTGCCCTGCTTGCCTTCGGTGAAGTGGCCCGCTTCGAGATCGAGCCCTTCGAGTTCGCTGCTCTGCAGTTGGAAGCCGGTCGCGGTCTGCGGGAACAGGCGGCTGCCGCCGGCGGCGAAGACCGGAGCGGTCGGCTGCATCTCGCCCCACTTCAACATGGTCTTGGAGATGCGTACCTTCACGGCGCCACCGGCGCGGCTGTAGTCGTCACGGGGCGTGCCGTCGTTCATCACTGGCAGGTTGCCGGTACCACTCTTGTCGGAGGTGCCGTCGAGCTTCAGACCGAGGTAGCCGAAGGCATCGACGCCGAAGCCGACGGTGCCTTGGGTGAAGCCGGATTCATAGGTGGTGAGGAAGCCTTGGGTCCAGTCGACGCGGTCCCCGCTGCCGCTCTTGCCGTCACGGTTGAAATAGTAGTTGCGGAGCAGCAGGTCGAGGCTGCTGTCTTCGATGAACCCCTTCGCTTCGGCTTGATCGCTGACGAATGCGTCGGCCACGGCGAACTGAGTGCTACCTGCGGAAACCGCCAGTGCAATGGCGCTCCACTTCATCACTTTCATTGTGATTGCTCCTTTGGTTTTGAAATTATTTCTGCCATCACAGTGCCGCAGTGACGGCTAGTTCTTCTTGTCGGCGCTAACTTATAGCACGCAGTGTTTCTTGGCGATAGTTGAGGTTCCGAAGCGACGGATTCTTTACGGCGTTGTCGCAAAATTGCATGACGTATGTCGCATCTGCGTAGGTGAGCAGTTGAAAAAATGACGTATGTCGCGGGCTTGGTCACTCTTGTTGAGGTCGCTTCTCAAGTCGCTTTTCCCGATTGGCGGGGTCTTGTAATAAAAATGTCATGTTCCGTGCGGCCCCTCTTACTGTGATGAAAGAGGTATAAGCAAACTCCGTGCACAAATTGGAAAACGGCTTCGCCTATGTATTCCAGTTGGTCTCTTCGAGAGCGAAGCTATTCTGTTTGAAAGCAAACGAATCATGCCTTGAAACCTGTTTGTAATCCGTCTGCTTCAAGGGTTGGTTGCCATCGAGTTGTCTGTGGCGAATGCGTTTGTATCCACGGCATGTCTCCTGTTCGACGTCGCGCTGTATTCATTCGACCGGCATCTTATGGGGCGTTCGGCTGGAGTGGCGCGCCAAGCTGGGGCGGGCGGATGTGCGGGCTTGCTTTGGCCGGGCGGCGAAGTATCCTGCGCGGCAGTTACGGCGGGTCCCTTCTCGGAAGGAGGGGCTAAGCTGTCCATGAATGACGGTCGAACAGGAGAGGTCAGTATGTTCGCTTTGGATCCCCGGCTGGAGCAGGACACCCTGTTGCTCGGCGACTTTCCCCTCAGCCGCCTGCTGCTGATGAACGATGCCCGCTATCCGTGGTTCATCCTGGTGCCGAGGCGGGAGGATGTCACCGAGCTGTTCCAGCTCGATGTCGATGACCAGCAGGCGCTGTGGCGCGAGGCCACGCTGCTGGCAGAGGTGCTCAAGGACACCTTCCGTGCGGACAAGATGAATGTCGCTAACCTGGGCAATGTGGTCAGCCAGCTCCACATGCACGTGATCGTCCGGCGACGTGGCGACGACGCCTGGCCCGGCCCTGTCTGGGGGCGCCATCCGGCTCAGCCTTATTCTTCCGAGCAGGTCGAGGCGATCCGCGGCAAGTTGCGGATGGTGCTGACCGACGGCTTCCGTTTTGCCGGGGAGGCCTAGATGGAGCTGGACGCGCGCATGGATGACCTGGAATGCCGCCAGGCTTTCCAGGATGACACTTTGCAGGCTCTCAACGATGTGGTGGTCGAGCAGCAGCGCAGCATTGAGCGACTGCAGCTTCAGGTCGCGGCATTGATCAAGCGTCTGGAAGACGTCCAGGGGCTGGTGGGCGAGGCGGGGGAAGACGAAGCGCCTCCTCCCCATTATTGAATGCACAAAAAACCCGCCGTTCGGCGGGTTTTCTGTTTTTCGCGGCGGTCAGCGGCGGGAGGCGATTACGTCTTCCGCCTGCAGGCCCTTGTCCCGTTGTACCACCGAGAACTCCACGCGCTGGCCTTCGATGAGGATGCGGTGGCCTTCGCCGCGAATCGCTCGGAAGTGGACGAAGATGTCCTCGCCCGAATCGCGGGAAATGAAGCCGAAACCTTTTGAGGTGTTGAACCACTTCACGGTACCGGTCTCCCGGTTGCCGCTGTCCTGGCTGCCGCCGAGGGCCGTCGGGGCGCTGGCGCTGCGCGAGACCGGTTTGCCGGGCTTCAGGCTGCCCGCCAGTTGCAGGGCCGTGGCCAGCACCAGGCTTAGCAGGGGCAGGACGATCGCCGGCTGGTCGGCGATGGTCGGCAGCGGCGCCAGCAGGATCAGTGCCTGCAGGACGACGCCCAGGACCAGCAGGGCGGCTGCGCCGGCCTGCAGCGGGCGGGTTGGATGTGACGATTGCAGTACGGGAGCGAAGAGCAGGTTGATCAGGCCCAGAATGGCCAGGTAGATGGCATCGGGATGTTGCAGGAAGGGTGTGGCTTCGGTTCTTAGGCTGGGAATGAAGGACAGCAATAGGGCGGCGACGCCCGTGACCAGAAGGACGATTTTCAACATGTCAATGAGTTCACCTTGATGGGGTAACGATCAAGTAGCCGGACAGCGCTTCGGTGCATGAAACGAAAGGTGCGGAAGGACGGCCGGCCTATGCGTGTGACGCACGGCGGCTATTTAACAGGAAAGCAGGAGGCTACTCAAATCAAGCGGTTGGCGCCGGAGGGGAGGGCGGGGCCCTGAGGCGGGCCCCGCTTTCTATCGAGCGATCGACGATCAGCTGGCGAGAAGGCTGCGCAACATCCAGGCGGTCTTTTCATGTACCTGCATGCGTTGGGTGAGCAGGTCGGCGGTGGGTTCGTCGCTGACCTTGTCCAGCAGCGGGAAGATGCTGCGGGCGGTGCGCACCACGGCTTCCTGGCCCTGGACCAGTTGCCGGATCATCTCCTCGGCTTCCGGCACGCCTTCCTCTTCCTTGATGGACGACAGGCGGGCGTAGGCGGCGTAGGTGCCGGGCGCCGGGAAGCCCAGGGCCCGGATGCGCTCGGCGATGTCGTCCACGGCAACGGCCAGTTCGGTGTACTGACCTTCGAACATCAGGTGCAGCGTATTGAACATCGGGCCGGTGACGTTCCAGTGGAAGTTGTGGGTTTTCAGGTAGAGGGTGTAGGTGTCGGCCAGTAGCCGCGACAGGCCCTCGGCAATGGCTGCGCGATCCTGTTCGCCGATTCCGATATTGATTTCCATGGCGTTCTCCTTTCAGTCGGCCTTGTGAATGGGGCACTCCGAAACAGTTGGAGTGAGGCTAACACAGGGTTTTTCCCAGCGCTCTTGGTCTATGTCAAAGGCGGCGATAGGGAGAATCTATTCCGACTGCCCGGTCAAGCGAATGGTTCGCAGGGTGCGGCGAAATGCTTCCGTTCAACGGCCTGGCTTCCCGCGTGACAGGCCGGCGGGGCTGGCTGCAAGCCATGGATTTTTCAGGCTATAATCCCCGCCTTCAATGCGAAGTGGGCCCGGATGCGGGTGCTTCGCCGTTGCCGTTCACCGGGCAGCGCGGGAGATGTCCTTCCGGGGGCGTACCGATGGTTCCGGTGCTCGGTCAGGGCCGGCGAGAGCCCGGCAATGGTCGCCAGGCAGCCGGCGGCTCCACAGAATCCAAGACTTACGAGAAGCGAACCACACCATGATGCGCAGCCACTATTGCGGCCAACTGAACGAGAGCCTGGACGGCCAGGAAGTCACCCTTTGCGGTTGGGTTCACCGCCGCCGCGACCATGGTGGAGTGATCTTCCTCGATGTGCGCGATCGCGAGGGGCTGGCCCAGGTGGTGTTCGATCCGGACCGTGCGGAAACCTTCGCCAAGGCCGACCGGGTGCGCAGCGAGTTCGTGGTGAAGATCACCGGCAAGGTGCGCCTGCGCCCTGAAGGTGCGCGCAACCCGAACATGGCGTCTGGCTCCATCGAGGTACTGGGCTACGAACTGGAAGTGCTGAACCAGGCCGAGACTCCGCCGTTCCCGTTGGATGAATATTCCGATGTGGGCGAGGAAACCCGCCTGCGCTACCGCTTCATCGACCTGCGTCGTCCGGAGATGGCTGCCAAGCTGAAGCTGCGCGCGCGCATCACCAGCAGCATTCGCCGCTACCTGGACGACAACGGCTTCCTCGACGTCGAGACCCCGATCCTCGGCCGGCCGACGCCGGAAGGCGCGCGCGACTACCTGGTGCCGAGCCGTACCTACCCGGGCCACTTCTTCGCCCTGCCGCAGTCGCCGCAGCTGTTCAAGCAACTGCTGATGGTCGCCGGCTTCGATCGCTACTACCAGATCGCCAAGTGCTTCCGTGACGAGGACCTGCGTGCCGACCGCCAGCCGGAATTCACCCAGATCGACATCGAGACCAGCTTCCTCGACGAGAGCGACATCATCGGCATCACCGAGAAGATGGTGCGCCAGCTGTTCAAGGAAGTGCTGGACGTCGAGTTCGACGAGTTCCCGCACATGCCGTTCGAAGAGGCCATGCGCCGCTACGGTTCGGACAAGCCCGACCTGCGCATCCCGCTGGAGTTGGTGGACGTCGCCGACCAGTTGAAGGAAGTGGAGTTCAAGGTCTTCTCCGGTCCGGCCAACGATCCGAAGGGGCGTGTCGCCGCCCTGCGTGTACCGGGCGCCGCCTCCATGCCGCGCAGCCAGATCGACGACTACACCAAGTTCGTCGGCATCTATGGTGCCAAGGGCCTGGCCTACATCAAGGTCAACGAGCGCGCCAAGGGCGTGGAAGGCCTGCAGTCGCCGATCGTGAAGTTCATCCCCGAGGCCAACCTGAACGTGATCCTCGATCGCGTTGGCGCGGTCGACGGGGACATCGTGTTCTTCGGCGCCGACAAGGCCAAGATCGTTTGCGATGCCCTGGGCGCGCTGCGTATCAAGGTCGGCCATGACCTCAAGCTGCTCACCCGGGAATGGGCGCCCATGTGGGTCGTGGACTTCCCGATGTTCGAGGAGAACGACGACGGCTCGCTGTCCGCGCTGCACCACCCGTTCACCTCGCCCAAGTGCACCCCGGCCGAGCTTGAGGCCAATCCGGGCGCGGCGCTTTCCCGCGCCTACGACATGGTGCTCAACGGCACCGAGCTGGGTGGCGGTTCCATCCGCATCCACGACAAGTCCATGCAGCAGGCGGTGTTCCGCGTGCTGGGCATCGACGAGGCGGAGCAGGAAGAGAAGTTCGGCTTCCTGCTCGACGCGCTCAAGTACGGTGCGCCGCCGCATGGCGGCCTGGCCTTCGGCCTGGATCGCCTGGTCATGCTGATGACCGGTGCATCGTCGATCCGCGAAGTGATCGCCTTCCCGAAGACCCAGAGCGCTGGCGACGTCATGACCCAGGCACCGGGTTCCGTGGACGGCAAGGCCCTGCGCGAGCTGCACATTCGCCTGCGCGAGCAGCCGAAGGCCGAGTGATTCGAATCAACCCGCGGTGGCGCCGCTTGCGGCGCCTCCTGCCGAGAGAGCAATACGGAGTGAGTTATGGCTGGTCATTCTAAATGGGCCAACATCAAGCACCGCAAAGAGCGGCAAGATGCCAAGAAAGGCAAGATATTCACCAAGCTGATCCGTGAGCTGACCGTCGCTGCAAGGCAGGGCGGCGGCGTACCGGCGGACAACCCGCGTCTGCGCCTGGCCGTGGACAAGGCGCTGACCGCCAACATGACCCGCGATACCATCGATCGTGCCATTGCGCGCGGCGTCGGCTCCAACGATGCCGACAACATGGTCGAGCTTTCCTATGAAGGCTATGCGCCGAGCGGCGTAGCGATCATCGTCGAGGCGATGACCGACAACCGCAACCGTACCGCTGCGGAAGTGCGTCATGCCTTCAGCAAGTGTGGCGGCAACCTGGGTACCGATGGTTCGGTCGCCTACATGTTCGAGCGCAAGGGACAGATCAGCTTCGCTCCCGGCGTGGACGAGGAAGCGCTGATGGACGCGGCCCTGGAGGCTGGCGCCGATGACGTGGTAGTCAACGACGATGGCTCCATCGACGTGTTCACCACCTTCGCCGACTTCATTTCGGTGAACGAGGCGCTGGCCGCCGCCGGATTCAAGGGCGACGAAGCCGAAGTCACCATGATCCCTTCGACCACCGCGACCCTGGACCTGGAAACCGCGCAGAAGGTGCTCAAGCTGATCGACATGCTCGAGGACCTGGACGACGTGCAGAACGTCTATTCCAATGCCGATATCCCGGACGACGTGATGGCGCAGCTCGGCTGAGCCGATCGGAGCGATAACGCGAAGCCGGAAGTGGGGTACGCTTGATGCGTTCGAACCCCGCTTCCGGCTTTTAGTATCCAGCTTATGACTTTGATTCTAGGGATTGACCCGGGCTCGCGCATCACCGGCTTCGGCGTGGTGCGGGAAACGGCGCGCGGTTGCGAATACGTGGCGTCCGGATGTATACGGACCGGTAATGGCCCCTTGCACGAGCGTCTGCACGTGGTGTTTCGCAGCGTCCGCGAGGTGATCCGCACCCATGGCCCGACGGCCCTGAGCATCGAGCAGGTGTTCATGGCGCGCAACGCCGATTCGGCCCTGAAGCTGGGGCAGGCGCGGGGGGCGGCCATCGTCGCGGCGATGGAGGAGGGGTTGAGCGTGGCGGAGTACACCGCCTCGCAGGTCAAGCAGGCAGTCGTGGGGACCGGCGGTGCAGACAAGCAGCAGGTGCAGATGATGGTCATGCATCTGTTGAAGCTGACCCAGAAACCGCAGATCGATGCCTCCGACGCCCTGGCCATCGCCCTGTGTCATGCCCATACCCAACAGAGTCTGGTCCCCCATGGCCTGGTGGGCGCACGCCGACGTGGCGGGCGCCTGCGTCTTTGAATAAGGAAAGCTCTTCGTGATCGGACGCTTGCGTGGCACCCTGGCGGAGAAACAGCCGCCGCACCTGATCCTCGATGTGAATGGCGTCGGCTATGAAGTGGAAGTGCCGATGACGACCCTCTATCGGTTGCCTTCGGTAGGCGAGCCGGTGACCTTGCATACCCATCTGGTTGTGCGTGAGGATGCGCACTTGCTCTATGGCTTCGCCGAAAAGCGCGAGCGAGAGCTGTTCCGTGAGCTGATCCGACTCAACGGCGTGGGTCCGAAACTGGCCCTGGCGCTGATGTCGGGCCTGGAAGTGGACGAACTGGTGCGTTGCGTCCAGGCACAGGACACCTCCATCCTGGTGAAGATCCCCGGTGTTGGCAAGAAGACCGCCGAGCGCCTGCTGGTGGAGTTGAAGGACCGCTTCAAGGCTTGGGAAAACATGCCCACGATTGCACCGTTGGTGATGGAACCCCGTGCCAGCGCTACAGTCTCAAGCGCCGAGGCCGATGCAGTCAGCGCGCTGATCGCCCTCGGCTTCAAGCCACAGGAAGCCAGTCGTGCCGTCGCAGCCGTACCGGGAGAGGATTTGTCCAGCGAAGAAATGATCCGCCAGGCCCTGAAGGGCATGGTCTAGGTGGCGCCCGATGATCGAGCCTGATCGCCTCATATCCGCCGTTTCCGGTCGCGAACGCGATGAGCAGCTGGACCGCGCCATTCGCCCGCTGAAGCTGGCCGACTACATCGGCCAGCCCAGCGTGCGCGAGCAGATGGAGCTGTTCATCCATGCCGCGCGCGGCCGCCAGGAGGCGCTCGACCATACGCTGATCTTCGGTCCGCCGGGGCTGGGCAAGACGACCCTGGCGAATATCATCGCCCAGGAAATGGGCGTTTCCATCAAGAGTACTTCCGGGCCGGTGCTCGAGCGTCCCGGCGATCTCGCCGCGTTGCTGACCAACCTGGAAGCCGGCGACGTCCTGTTCGTCGACGAGATCCACCGTCTTTCGCCCATCGTCGAAGAAGTGCTGTATCCGGCCATGGAAGATTTCCAGTTGGACATCATGATCGGCGAAGGGCCCGCGGCCCGCTCCATCAAGCTGGACCTGCCGCCGTTCACCCTGGTCGGCGCGACCACTCGTGCCGGCATGCTGACTAATCCACTGCGCGATCGCTTCGGTATCGTCCAGCGTCTGGAGTTCTACAACGTCGAGGACCTGGCGACCATCGTCAGTCGGTCGGCCGGCATTCTCGGCCTGGAGATCGAGCCGCAGGGCGCGGCGGAAATCGCCAAGCGCGCCCGCGGTACGCCGCGAATCGCCAATCGCCTGCTGCGCCGGGTACGCGACTTCGCCGAGGTCCGGGGGCAGGGCGACATTACCCGGGTGATCGCCGACAAGGCATTGAACCTGCTCGATGTCGACGAGCGTGGCTTCGACCACCTCGACCGTCGTCTGTTGCTGACCATGATCGACAAGTTCGATGGCGGGCCTGTAGGAATCGACAACTTGGCTGCGGCGTTGAGCGAGGAGCGGCACACGATCGAAGATGTACTGGAGCCTTATCTGATCCAGCAGGGCTACATCATGCGGACACCGCGGGGACGCGTGGTAACACGCCATGCGTACCTGCACTTTGGCCTGAATATTCCGAAAAGGTTGGGGCCGGGGGTGACGACGGATCTGTTCACGTCTGAAGATGGTAATTAATTGCATTTGTGGGCGATTGCCGATTGGCAAAGCCGGGACTTGGTTCTAGAGTATGCGCGCGCAACACGGGGGAAAGCCGTTCCAGCAGCGTTTCCGGGTCTATTACGAGGACACGGATGCCGGCGGCATCGTCTATTACGTCAACTATCTCAAGTTCATGGAACGGGCTCGGACCGAGCGGCTGCGAGCTTTGGGGTTCGCCCAATCGCAACTGGTCGGCGACAATCTGCTGTTCGTCGTGCACTCCGCCGAGGCGCGTTACCACGCCCCGGCCAAGCTCGACGATGAACTGCTTGTCAGCGCCGAGGTCGAGGAGTTGAACCGGGCGAGCCTGAAGTTTCGTCAACAGGTTCGTCGAGCGTCGGACTCCGTCCTGCTCTGCGAGGGGCGGTTCCTGGTGGCGTGCGTGCGAGCGGACACCCTGAAGCCACGTGCTATCCCCGAAACGTTGCGTGCGGCTTTTGCCGGAAGCCCGGATTCTTTTTCAGCAGGAGATTAAAGTGGAACCGAACGTCGTCGACCATACCTCCATGTGGAGCCTGATCAGCAACGCCAGTATCGTGGTGCAGCTGGTCATGCTGACCCTCGTGGCCGCCTCGGTCACATCCTGGATCATGATTTTCCAGCGCGGTAACGCCATGCGCGCCGCCAAGAAGGCACTGGATGCCTTCGAAGAACGCTTCTGGTCGGGCATCGACCTGTCCAAGCTGTACCGCCAGGCCGGTAGCAATCCGGACCCGGACTCCGGCGTCGAGCAGATCTTCCGTGCCGGCTTCAAGGAGTTTTCCCGTCTGCGCCAGCAGCCCGGCGTCGATCCCGATGCGGTGATGGAGGGCGTGGCGCGCGCCATGCGTGTGGCCATCTCCCGTGAGGAGGAGAAACTCGAGGCCAGCCTGCCGTTCCTGGCAACCGTCGGCTCCACCAGCCCGTACGTCGGCCTGTTCGGTACCGTCTGGGGTATCATGAATTCCTTCCGTGGCCTGGCCACCGTGCAGCAGGCTACCCTGGCCACCGTCGCCCCGGGTATCGCCGAAGCGCTGATCGCCACCGCCATCGGCCTGTTCGCCGCGATCCCCGCGGTCATCGCCTACAACCGCTTCTCCGCACGTTCTGAGATGCTGATCGGTCGTTACTACACCTTCGCCGACGAGTTCCAGGCCATCCTGCACCGCAAGGTGCACACCAGCGACGACTAAGACGACTGAGAGGTAAGCCGATATGGCAAGGGTTCGTCACAAGCGCAAGCCGGTCGCGGAAATGAACGTGGTGCCTTACATCGACGTGATGCTGGTACTGCTGGTGATTTTCATGGTGACCGCACCGATGCTCAACCAGGGGGTCAAGGTCGACCTGCCGAAGGTGTCCAGCGAGGCGTTGCCTCAGGACAACAACAAGCAGGTCCTGACCCTTTCGGTGAAGGCTGACGGTTCCTATTACTGGAACGTCGGCAGCGAAGTGGATACTGAAAAACAGACCGATAGTGCCGTGTCGTTGGAACAGATGACCGATGCAGTCACCAAGATCATGAGTGCCCGTCCGGACACCCAGGTATTCATCCGCGGCGACAAGGCGGTGAACTATGGTGCGGTGGTTGGCGCCATGGGTGCCTTGCAGCAGGCCGGTGTGCCCAACGTCGGGTTGATTACCGAGGCCCCCTGATCTTGAAGCAACAGTTCGAGCGCTCGCCTTCCGAGAGTTATTTCTGGCCCGTCGTCCTGGCGGTGGTCCTGCACGTTCTGATCTTCGCCATGCTGTTCGTCAGCTGGGCGTTTGCTCCGGAGCTTCCTCCCTCCAAGCCGATCGTGCAGGCCACGCTCTACCAGCTCAAGTCGAAGAGCCAGGCGACGACCCAGACCAACCAAAAGATCGCTGGCGAGGCGAAGAAGACCGCCTCCAAGCAATACGAAGTCGAGCAACTCGAACAGAAGAAGCTCGAGCAGCAGAAACTCGAGCAACAAAAGCTGGAACAGCAGCAGGTCGCTGCTGCGAAAGCGGCGGAACAAAAGAAGGCTGACGAGGCTCGAAAGGCCGAGGCCCAGAAAGCCGCCGAGGCGAAGAAGGCCGATGAAGCCAAGAAAGCTGCCGAGGCCAAGGCCGCCGAACAGAAGAGGCAGGCTGACATAGCCAAGAAGCGCGCCGAGGACGAGGCCAAGAAAAAGGCCGCTGACGACGCCAAGAAAAAGGCAGCCGAGGACGCGAAGAAGAAAGCGGCCGAGGAGGCCAAGAAGAAGGCTGCTGCGGAAGCGGCGAAGAAGAAAGCCGCCGTCGAGGCCGCCAAGAAAAAGGCCGCCGCCGCTGCCGCGGCAGCCCGCAAGGCTGCCGAGGACAAGAAGGCGCAGGCGTTGGCCGAGTTGCTTTCGGATACGACCGAGCGCCAGCAGGCCTTGGCCGACGAGGTGGGCAGCGAGGTCACCGGCAGTCTCGACGACCTGATCGTCAACCTGGTGAGCCAGCAGTGGCGGCGTCCTCCATCGGCGCGTAATGGAATGAGCGTAGAAGTACTGATCGAAATGCTGCCGGACGGTACCATCACCAATGCCAGCGTCAGCCGTTCGAGTGGCGACAAGCCTTTCGACAGTTCGGCGGTGGCGGCGGTGCGCAACGTCGGCCGTATTCCCGAGATGCAGCAATTGCCGCGGGCTACCTTCGACAGCCTGTATCGTCAGCGCCGCATCATCTTTAAACCGGAGGATTTGAGTCTGTGAGTACCCTGATTCGCATTGCGCTGTTCGCCCTGGCCCTGGTGGCAGGTGCTGCGCAGGCTGCCGACCCGCTGGTGATCTCCAGCGGTAACGACCGTGCCATTCCCATCGCCGTGGTGCCGTTCGGCTTCCAGGGGGGCAACGTGTTGCCGGAAGACATGTCCAATATCATCGGCAACGACCTGCGCAACTCCGGCTACTTCGAGCCGCTGCCTCGGCAGAACATGATCAGCCAGCCGGCGCAGGCCAGCGAAGTGATCTTCCGTGACTGGAAGGCAGTTGGCGTCAACTACGTGATGGTCGGCAACATCGTGCCTGCCGGCGGACGCCTGCAGGTGCAGTACGCATTGTTCGATGTCGGCACCGAGCAGCAGGTCCTGACCGGCAGCGTGACCGGCAGCACCGATCAGCTCCGCGACATGTCGCACTACATCGCCGACCAGTCGTTCGAGAAGCTCACCGGTATCAAGGGCGCGTTCTCCACCAAGATGCTCTATGTCACCGCCGAGCGTTTCTCGGTCGACAACACCCGCTACACCTTGCAGCGCTCCGACTACGACGGCGCCCGCCCGGTGACCCTGCTGCAGTCGCGCGAGCCCATCGTGTCGCCGCGCTTCTCGCCCGATGGCCGCCGTATCGCCTATGTCTCCTTCGAACAGAAGCGCCCGCGTATCTTCATCCAGTACGTCGATACTGGCCGTCGTGAGCAGATCACCAATTTCGAGGGCCTGAATGGCGCTCCGGCATTCTCCCCTGACGGCAACCGCCTGGCCTTCGTCCTGTCGCGCGACGGCAACCCGGAAATCTACGTCATGGACCTTGGCAGCCGCGCCCTGCGCCGCCTGACCAACAACCTGGCGATCGATACCGAACCCTTCTGGGGCAAGGACGGCTCTACCCTGTACTTCACCTCGGACCGTGGCGGCAAGCCGCAGATCTACAAGATGAACGTGAACAGCGGTGCCGTGGACCGGGTAACCTTCATCGGCAACTACAACGCCAACCCGAAACTCTCGGCCGACGAGAAGACCCTGGTAATGGTCCACCGCCAGCAGGGCTACACCAACTTCCAGATCGCCGCCCAGGACCTCCAGCGCGGCAATCTGCGGGTGCTGTCGAACACCACTCTGGACGATTCGCCCACTGTTGCGCCCAATGGCACCATGCTAATCTACGCCACCCGCCAGCAGGACCGGGGCGTGCTGATGCTCGTATCCATCAACGGACGCGTACGGATACCTCTCCCTACCGCTCAGGGCGATGTGCGCGAGCCTTCCTGGTCCCCTTACCTGAACTGACGGTCGCCAACGGTTACAAACTTATACACTGGGGTTCATTAGGAGTTACATGATGGAAATGCTGAAATTCGGCAAATTTGCTGCGCTGGCTCTGGCCATGGCTGTGGCTGTGGGTTGCTCCTCCAAGGGCGGCGATGCTTCCGGTGAAGGTGCCAATGGCGGCGTCGACCCGAACGCAGGCTATGGCGCCAACAGCGGTGCCGTTGACGGCAGCCTGAGCGACGAAGCCGCTCTGCGTGCGATCACCACCTTCTACTTCGAGTACGACAGCTCCGACCTGAAGCCGGAAGCCATGCGCGCTCTGGACGTACACGCGAAAGACCTGAAAGGCAGCGGTCAGCGCGTAGTGCTGGAAGGCCACACCGACGAACGTGGCACCCGCGAGTACAACATGGCTCTGGGCGAGCGTCGTGCCAAGGCCGTTCAGCGCTACCTGGTGCTGCAGGGCGTTTCGCCGGCCCAGCTGGAACTGGTTTCCTATGGTAAAGAGCGTCCGGTCGCTACCGGCCACGACGAGCAGTCCTGGGCTCAGAACCGTCGCGTCGAGCTGAAGAAGTAAGAAGTCGTTATGCCCAAGCACCTGCGTGTCCTGACGTTCCTCGCGCTCAGCCTGCCATTAGCGGCCTGGGCGGAAGTTCCTGTGTATGACGGCGTTGCCGCCAACAATGGCGGCAACGTTCCTCCTTCCGGGTATGGCACGGCAGGTGCCGGCGGCGCCTTTGCCGGAGGTGGGGTGACAACCCCCACCTCCGTGCAGGGCGAACTGTTCATGCAGCTCCAGCAGATGCAGGACGAGTTGGCTCGCCTGCGTGGCACGCTCGAGGAACAGCAGAACCAGATCCAGCAGCTCAAGCAGGAAAGCCTGGAACGCTACCAGGACCTCGACCGTCGGATTTCCGGTGGTGGCGCTCCCGCTGCACAGAATTCCGCACCTGCTGGCGCCATCAATGCCAATGGGGCGCCTGCGGCTCCCGCAGGCAACAACGCACCGGCGCCGAGTAGCGAGCCGGGCGACCCGGCGAAGGAGAAGCTCTACTACGACGCGGCCTTCGACCTGATAAAGAGCAAGGATTTCGACAAGGCGAGCCAGGCGTTCAATGCCTTCTTGCGCAAGTACCCGAACAGCCAGTACTCCGGCAACGCCCAGTACTGGCTCGGCGAGGTGAACCTGGCCAAGGGCGACCTGCAAGGTGCCGGCCAGGCTTTCGCGCGGGTCAGCCAGAGCTACCCCAGCAGCCAGAAGGTGCCCGACTCGCTGTACAAGCTGGCGGACGTCGAGCGTCGCCTGGGTAACAACGACAAGGCCAAGGGCATCCTCCAGCAGGTCATTTCCCAGTACCCGGGCACTTCGGCCGCCCAACTGGCGCAGCGCGACCTGAAGAACCTTCGCTGACCCCGTTCCCGATGAACAAACCCGCGCCTGTCGCGGGTTTTTTCGTTAGAATCGGCGCCCCCGTGAAGCTGCATGGTTTCAGCTCGGCTGATCTTCGTGCCTCTCCTCGCGAGACCTTCCGGGATTTCGAGTGCCACGACAGGATACGTTCCGTGGCGCCCCTTCATTTACCGCAACGGAGGCGGACGACCTGTTCAGTCGTCACGCCCGTGGCTGAATATGCAACAGACCCTGCGCATCACCGAGATTTTCTACTCGTTGCAGGGGGAAACACGTACCGCCGGCTTGCCGACGGTCTTCGTGCGCCTGACCGGCTGCCCCCTGCGCTGTCACTATTGCGATACCGCCTATGCCTTCAGCGGCGGCGACGTCGTTAGCCTGGACGCTATTCTCGAGCGGGTTGCCACCTACAAGCCTCGCTACATCTGCGTGACCGGCGGGGAGCCGCTGGCCCAGCCGAATTGCATTTCTCTGCTGGAGCGGCTTTGCGACGCCGGCTACGAGGTTTCCCTGGAAACCAGCGGGGCCCTCGATGTGTCACGGGTCGACCCGCGCGTAAGCAAGGTTCTCGACCTCAAGACGCCGGGATCTGGCGAGGTCGGACGCAACCGATACGAAAATATCCCGTTGCTGACCGACAACGATCAGGTGAAGTTTGTCGTCTGTTCGCGAGAGGACTACGACTGGGCGGTATCCAAGCTGATCGAGTACCGCCTCGACCAGCGTGCCGGTGAAGTCCTGTTCTCGCCGAGCCACCATCAGGTCAGCGCGCGAGAACTGGCCGATTGGATCGTGGCCGACAACCTGCCGGTCCGCCTGCAATTGCAACTGCACAAGATTCTCTGGAACGACGAACCGGGCCATTGAGACGAGGAATCCATCATGAACCAGAAGAAAGCGGTCATCCTGCTCTCCGGCGGCCTCGACTCCGCCACCGTTGTCGCCATGGCCAAGGCCGACGGCTACGCCTGCTACACCATGAGTTTCGACTACGGCCAGCGCCATCGCGCCGAGCTGCAGGCCGCCGAGCGCGTGGCCCGGCAGTTGGGCGTGATCGAGCACAAGGTGATAGGGCTCGACCTCAATGGCATGGGCGGCTCGGCATTGACCGACGAGAGCATCGCGGTGCCCGAGTCGCCTAGCGAAGGTATACCGGTGACTTACGTGCCCGCGCGCAATACGGTGTTTCTCTCGCTCGCCCTGGGCTGGGCCGAGGTCCTGGATGCCCGTGACATCTTCATCGGTGTGAATGCGGTGGATTACTCTGGTTATCCGGATTGTCGCCCTGAGTTCGTCGAGGCTTTCGAGCGCATGGCGAACCTGGCAACCAAGGCGGGCGTGGAAGGCAATGGCTTCCGCATCCAGGCGCCGCTGCAGTATCTGTCCAAGGCGCAGATCATCCAGGCGGGCGTGGCGCGTGGGGTGGATTACGGCCTGACGGTGTCCTGTTATCAAGCCGATGAGCAGGGGCGTGCGTGCGGCAAATGCGATAGCTGCCGGCTGCGTGCGGATGGCTTCGCGGCGGCTGGTATTTCCGACCCGACGCCATATTTCTGAAAAAAATTCGCGAGAGGTGTTGTTTTTACGTTAGAAATCAGTATTATACGCCTCGCGTTGGGTCGTTAGCTCAGTCGGTAGAGCAGTTGGCTTTTAACCAATTGGTCGTAGGTTCGAATCCTACACGACCCACCATTTTCGAGGGGCGAGTTGCGTAGGTCTAGGAAGGGGGTGTTGCACCGTTCTAGCCTTGCAGCCGTCTGGGCCGAACATTAGGCCCGCATTGACGTGATGTCAATATGGAATAGCCCGCCTATTTAGGTGGGCTTTTCTGTTTCTAAGGCCCTGAAACCATTCTGCAGGCGTAGCAATGTGCCCCCCGACATAATCAGCGATTACAGAGGGTACTGCGGTGTTGGCCTTGAAAATGCGAGGCTCTGCCAGCATGCCGGCGCTGGTATCCAGGCGCTCTCGGTAATTCCAGATTATTCCTACAGGCCTAGCGATCTGCTGGGAGGCGCGGCTACCTTTCGTCCGGTAGCCGGCCCCTCAGTACCGGTATCGCTAGGCGAGACTGCTTCGGGCGGCAGATCCCCATCCACCAGATCCGCTTGTTGCAGCGGGAGCCGCGGATGCCGAGGCGGCACGGTTCGATAAGTGTTGAGCCATCAGAGTGAACAGCACGCTTTGCTCGAAGGTGTCAGGTGGCTGTGGTAGCGCTTCTGCTTCCCACGCGGTTGGACCTCCCTGAATGCCTGTCCCTGGCGTGTGCTCCCTTGGTTCTGCAGGCTCTGTCCTGACCTCCGGTGGCGGCGCTTCACTCACTCGAGCGAGAGGTTGCCCGCATGGCTTTGGTTTGGCAGAGGCTTGCGGGGAGCCGCTGTAATCCACCTTCCTGACATTCTCCAGCGCGCCTTGGGCCAGGCTTCTAGCATGCAGCACGGCACGCATGTGATCGTAGTCGGCCTCGATGTAGCTCATCGTGGTCTGGATATTCGAGTGGTTGAGCAGGCACTTCGTGAGGTGGATGTTCCGCTCGGGTGCCTTCATCAAGTCGGTGGCCAGGGTGTGCCGGAAACGGTGCGGGGTCATCCGCACCCCAACCTTCTCGGTCAACTTCCGGTACATGGCTTCGACCTGGTCGGAGTTCATCACCTTGCTCTTGTAGTGCGGTGAGAACCGGTTGACGTTGAACAACTGGTCGTCATCGACGAATCCGGCTCTATCGGCCTCTTGCAGGAGCCTCGATAGGTGAGGCACAAGCCCCTCCGTTATTGGCACTACGAACTCTTTGTGAGTCTTCTCTGTCTCGCCGCGGATGAGGATCAGTTGATTTTCCCAGTCGATGTCGCGCTTGCGTATGCACAACAGCGCATTCAACCGGATGCCGGTGAAGTAGAAGACCTCAAACGTGCAAAGCCAGAACCAGGCGGGCGTGATCCGTGCGCGTTCGCCGGTGCCGCGCTCGGCGCCGACCTGCATGTTGAGCCAATGGCGGGCGCGCAGGATGGCTTCGGCGGCGACGGTTTTGCTTGCTCGCCTGGGGGGGATGACGGTGGTCTTTCTGAACGGGTTGACTTGGGAGTGCGTCACCAACTCGTGCTCGATGGCATAGCCCCAGATCGTCCGCAGATGATTCGAGTACGTGTTCCAGCTCCGCTTCGACAGGCCTTGTTCCAGTACCTTGCGCCGCCATCCCAGGACTGCCCGGTGGTCCACGTCCTGTACGGTTGCCGTAGGACCAAAGTGCTTGAGCAGCGCCTTGGTCGCGGCGCGGTAGATCTTCGCGCTGGCTTCCCGGAGATCGTGCGCGAAGATGTACTCCTCGGTGAGCTGCTGCGGCGTCATTCCACACCTCCTTCGGCATCGGTGATGACCGTGAGGCTTGG
>NZ_KV813593.1:8013-9133 GCF_001813645.1 Pseudomonas sp. HMSC063H08 | reverse complement strand
AAACCTTGATGGTCCAGATGTTCAGGTTCTTACTGGTCTTCCGGTGTAGACCCTGTTTCTCGAACGCGCGCTGCACCAGCTTCCAGCCGGTCGTCTCCTTGGCCTGGGCCAGCTTTTCGAGCTCTGGATGCTCCTGGACATAACGCTTGAAGATTCCTGGCGTGACCAGCATGGCGGTCCCGTCGACGGTATGCACCAAGGCTTTGGTGTCGTTGATGAACAGGCGACGGGCCGCGATTCCAGATTTCATCCAGCCAACGAATCCCTGTCCCAGATCAGTGCTTCTGCTAGGCATAAATACGTCTTCAACTGCTTCAGGAGCGCAATCTGTTGGCTCCTTGATCCCTAGTGGCTGCTGTAGGTTCTCCTCCCCGCGAGTATTCGTAGGAGAAACAGCCGATGAGTCGCGGCTAGTGTCTAGCTCTTCTGGTGGCGAAGTGATATTACCAAGAAGCGCGTACAAATCGTCTGTTTCTTCCTGGTCATCAGTTGAGGGCTCCGCAATCGCCCGCATCTCGTTTGACGGTTTCGCAACGCTCGGCGCAGGTTGGCGGAGCGTCATCTTGGCTTCTGGTGCTTGCTGCTGCTCAGCCGGTTCGTTGGGAATTTCACAGGTCGTTTCTGACTTTTCCGTTGAGGCGGTTCCATCCTCAACGACGAGTGATCCGTTGTAGGGGGAGGGACGCTCGGCAAGGTCTGTCCAGATCAAGGCTGGAGCAATCTTGAGCAGCGTGAACTTGTTTCTCCATCCAGCACCGTTGTCTACCGTGGCCGTCCAGATGGCTTTGTCCTCGGCGTTGGTCTGGATGACGGCCTGATCCTGGAGCATGTTGAAGAACGGCGAGTTGGAGGAGGGCACCCCTTCGATACCCTGGGCCAGCAAGTAGGCTCTCAGTTGATCGGCTGCAGGCTTGCTCACCAGCCAGAGTGCGTCCTGGGTCAGCCATCCATCGGACGGACCGCCAGGTTGATTCAGCTTGAACTTGTCCTTCACCAGGAAGCGAAGGCCGTCTGCCAACTGCCGCTGCAGCGACTGCTTCGGTGCAGCCAGCGCTCGATCCGGATTGCCTCCCAGCTCCTGTGCAACTGAGGCCTGGTCTGCCTTCACGATGATCTCGCC
>NZ_KV813593.1:7325-7913 GCF_001813645.1 Pseudomonas sp. HMSC063H08 | reverse complement strand
GAGGCAGCGCCGTGGAGCTGGTATTCGCGGGACTTCACGTACTTGAAGCGGTATGGCTGGTTGATCGGTCCGTTCCAAGGGTGCCAGGTGCTGCCGTCCTGCAGCTCCACCTGCAGGTCTACGACGATCTTGCCTAGGTCGTGAGCCAGGGCACCATAAGCCGCGGCGGCTGACCAGGCTTCAGCCTGGGCTGACTGTGACTCCGGCGCTGCGCCGATCGGGAGCAGGTAGGTCTGCCGTACCTTGAGTGCGTAGGCCACGATCTCCAGGCCGTGATCGATCATCCCGCCTGGATGGGCATGGTGATGGTTTTCCGAAGCAGGGAGCTGCTGGACCAGCTCTGCATAGTTGGCCAGTGGCCGCCGGTAGATCTCCTCGAATTGCTGCTTGGATAGCGAGGCACGTTGCCAGATGTTCTCCAGTAGCTGCCGGCGCCGAGGCGTGCCGAGCAGTTCCATGCTGCTCAGAGGAGGGATGAATCCCCCTAGGGCAGCTTTGGTTGGTGGGGTGGGGGACGGCTTCCTGGATATCCAGGAAAGGAGTTGAAACATGGGACGCTCCATGACGATTCATGGAGCGGGCTTTTCC
>NZ_KV813593.1:0-7225 GCF_001813645.1 Pseudomonas sp. HMSC063H08 | reverse complement strand
AACAACGATAAAACAACGGTAGCGGGGAAGGGTATTTTGTTGGCAATGTGCCATCTTGGTCTTATGCTTTGCCTGGGAGGAACTGGGCCAGGCTCAACTGCGTAATTGCATCGCACATGACCACCCAATTGCATTGGTGCTGACCACCGTTTGCATCCGACTTGGCCAGTCATGCCAAAGAGGCGACCGGCAGAGAACGGCCACAAGCGGACGTTCACGAGTGAGGTGCTGGCCGGCTAGATGTGGTAGCCAAAGACGACGTTCACGTCACCTACGCGGGCAGTCCACTCATCATTGACGGCGGTCAATGGCATTTTGCCTGCACACTGTGATATCCCTAAAACTCCACAGTCGACTAGCAGAAGGAAATGCAATATGTCCGGTTCAGGCGGTAGCTATCTAGGTCCAGATACCCCCAGTGATTCTTGTGCAACTCTTCGGTTCGACACTCAGCTTGCATCGCCGAAAGCTCAGGTGATTGCAGGGCTGCAGGTCGGCGATGTGCTCGACATTGCCTTTGGGCAAGGTGGTAGCCAGGTTGTTGTTGCGCTGTGGAATGGCGTTGAGGCGGGTGGGATTGTCGATCCACACCTGAACCAACTGCGGAACTGCATGAACCAGAACGAACAGTTCCAGGCTCGTGTACTGAACATCAGCGGCGGGCAAGTGCGAGTTCGGGTGTATCACGTCTAACAGTGGGCAAGGAGAGCTCTATGATCACCATCGTAGGAGGCGTTTACCGGGAGCGGTGTATGCGCCCGGGTTGGGACGATATCTATGGATCGGCAGGACGCGCGGCAACGGCGATTGCCCGTTTCGGCGGTATAGCTGAACTGCACGCCTGCGTAGATAGTGGAACCCAAGAAGTTGTAGAGGCACGCGCAGCCGCTGAGGGCTTCAAGTTCAATGGCGCACCTGCTGAAGCAGGGGTGACCTTTGAGTACATCCATGGTCTGGCCAATCCCGACATTCGACGTGGTACTCATGCCAGGTCGACTTTGGCGGTGAGCGGGGAGAAGGTCCTCCGCTTCGGCATGATCGATGGAACCGCAGTGGTGAATGCAGACTTCGCGGTGTTTGATCCCCAGAACGCTGATGAGCCTGAATCCTTCAGCGCCAATGGCTCCACCGCCAAGCATCTGGCCTTGGTCCTGAATCGCCACGAAGCCAACTTGCTGTTGCCCGGCTCCCGCGGATTGTCCCCTCAGGACATCGCGGCTGCTTTGGCTAAACAGGAAAACGCGGAAGTTGTTGTCATCAAAATGGGGCCCTTGGGTGCCTTTGTGTACGACAACGGCAAGATCTCCACGGTACCGGCCTATCGCACGGAGCGCGTATGGAAGATCGGTTCCGGTGACACCTTCGCTGCCCACTTTGCGCTGGGGTGGCTGGACAACGGCCTTTCTGCTCACGATGCCGCTTCGATTGCGTCCATCGCGACAGCCTTCTATTGCGAGAGCCAGGGATTCCCCGACCAAGCCTTGTTGACAGCATTCAAGCCGAAGGCCTTGCAGCCCTCTCAGCGGTACCGCGATGGCTACATACCCAAGGTCTACCTCGCTGGCCCGTTCTTTACGCTCGCTGAGCTCTGGATGGTCGGGCAGGCTCGCCGGGACCTGAGAGCCATGGGCCTCGACGTCTTTTCTCCCTACCACGATGTCGGCCTGGGCACCGCGGAAGACGTTGTGGAAAAAGACCTCGAAGGTGTCCGCAACTGTGATGTGCTGTTCGCGATCGGCGATGGCCTTGACTCGGGCACGATTTTCGAGATTGGTTACGCCCGAGCCTTGAACAAGCCCGTCGTTTTCTATGCGGAGAATGAGTCCGAGCAAGATCAGAAGATGATGGAGGGCTCCGATTGCACCATGTCTGATGACTACGTCAGTGCGGTCTATCAGATGGTCTGGGAAGCGGTGGAGCTATGAAAACAGGTTTGCTGTTGTCCGGAGGCATGGACTCCTTGACGCTTGCTTGGTGGAAGCGGCCAGACATCGCATTCACCCTCAACTACGGTCAGCTGGCGGCACAGGCTGAGATCGAAGCTTCACGCACGATCTGCCAGCAGCTGGATATTCCACATCACGTGATTGAGATCGACTGTCGTCAGCTTGGCTCTGGAGACATGGCGGGCACCCAAGCTGACGGCTTGGCACCGGCCTCCGACTGGTGGCCATACCGGAACCAGATGCTGGTCACGCTGGCGGCGATGAAGGCGATTTCGTTTGGCGTGACGCACCTATGGCTCGGCACGGTGAAGTCGGATGGCTTCCACAAAGATGGTTCGCCTGAGTTCATGGCTGCGATCAGCCATCTGCTCTCCCTGCAGGAGGGTGGCATGGTGGTTGAGGCCCCCGCGATCGAGCTTTCTACTGCTGAGCTTGTGCGTCAGTCGGGCATTCCAGCTGGGCTTCTGGCCTGGGCCCACAGTTGCCACAAATCTCACGTGGCATGTGGAAACTGCCGCGGCTGCAACAAGTACATGGAGGTCTTCCTCGAGGTCGGCTATGACCTGGATCGACCTGGCTGATCCCCTGCCCAGGAGTGCTCCTGAGCCTTACACCCCGATCGTGTGGGAGCTGGGTGAGACTTGCTCGCTCCCATCCACCTCGGGTGTGCCTGATCGGCCGTTCAGCGAGGTCATAGACGCCCGCGCGTCGCATCGTGAGTTCGGCTCTGTTGATGGCCAGCAGCTCGGTGCATTCCTCTGGTTGGCCTGCAGAACGCATGGAGTGGGTGCTTCGGAACTTGGTTTCGACCTAGAGCATCGAGCGGCGCCGTCCGCAGGCGCGATTCACCCAATCCATGTTGTCGTTAAACGACCTGAGGATGACCGGTGGTGGTTGTACGTGCCCAGGAGTCATCAGCTCGCTGAGATCAAGCATGCGCCTGCCAAGCTCGCAGGCTTGCTCGATCTAAGCCTGCAGGTTCTGGCTGGTGATCAGGCAACCCGTTTCCTATTCCTGGCCGAGCCAGGGAAGACCCTGGGTAAGTACCAGGATGGGTGCAGCCTCATCTGGCGTGATGCGGGTGCATTGCTTGGAGTGATGGCTTTGACAGCTACAGCCCAGGGACTCAACTTCTGCCCGCTCGGCATCACGGGTGAGCCTTGGGCCAGTGGTTTAGCCGATCAGAGCAAGCTGTTCGGGGTTGGTCTTGCGCTTCTTGGTTCGGTCACGAACAGCTGAGTCGGGATTATGGTGGCCCATCCCCATGATGCTGTGCACCGTGGAGGGAGACGACATCATCTCTAGCCACATCAGCGCATCTAGCTCGGAAGCTCTGACGCCGAGCCCTTTGCTGAAACGGATGAACTGTTCCTCGAGCTCCAGGTAATTGCGCTCGACCGTCAGGTTATCCTCGAAGAACTTGCCCAGCAGGCCAGCTCGCAGGATGTGGATATCCAGGATGGCCACGTCGTCGGCGTCCAGCCAGTTACGGGCAACCCACGACGCGGTCTTGTAACCGATGCCGGGGATATCCAGCAGCCAGTCACGAAGTTCCTTTCCTGAGGAAAGAGGCGGTCGTTCAGCAGAAAGCTTCTGAAGCGCGGCGCTGAGATAACGCGCCTTCTGCTTGGCAAATCGGTACCGGACCTGGCGTCCGTCGATCGCGAGGGGCTCCTGTAGCCACTCAAGCAGGACTTCCTCTGCTGGGGGCTTCTCGCCGAAAGCACCACGCTCTCTTACGTGATGGAAAGCAGCGATGCCGACGTTGGCAGGAATGCCATGGCCACCCAACAGGCAGGCGCCGACTTCTTCTTTCAGCGTGGCACCGAGCTTGTAGTTGATTCGGTTGCCGGTGAGCCGGCGGGCATAGACCTGGTATGCCCAATATGCCGGCGTCGGGAATGCTTCCATGGCACCCCATGGGACGCCTGGAAGGACCTCTGCCTCTGCTTGGGGTAGCTCGACATTGAAGACCACTTGGTCCATGAAAATAGCGCCAAGTTGCATTAGGCGGCCTCCTCGTCGTTGCCGTAGAGCTCTTGCATCCACTGCAGTAGTTCGTGCCGCTCGATGGGGGCCAGGCTCTCGATGCGAGTGCGGAGCCTGGTTTGGCGGCGCTGAATGGTCTGGCGGTCCCTGAAGGTCTCGCCGAGGTAGCGGGTGTCGTGCAGTCGACTAGGGTGGGCGAAGTTCATCCACACCACTTCCTCGCGCATCTCTACGTGGGTTTTTGCTGGAAAACTGACTTTCCGCCACCCGACCAACTCTCGGTTGTAGAGATCACAGTCATAGCCCGACAGCATCACATTGCAAGGTAGTGCGACCACGCAACGCAGTAGACGGATGTGGTCAGCTTCGGTGTAGTCGCAGCGGTAGACCTTCTCGCGCCGGCGCGTATCGGGAACGTAGGGCGGATCCACATACACCAGCTCCTCGCCTTCGAACGCATAGCTTTCGAGGAAGGACACGGCATCGACCTGGTGGAGCTCGCAGATCCCGGGGAGCTTCGACTGCCAAAGCTCGATGACCTTGGAATCAAGGTCCAAGCCGATGTTCCGCTGCGCAGCTTTCTTGTTGCGCATGACGGCGCCACCACCAAGGTGGGACTCAATGTATGTCTGATGCGGTGGCATCAGGTTGATCAAGCGCTGGTAGCACTTGCCTTTTCCGCCTGGGTATTTCATGAGCCCAGCATCGTCAGAAATGACGATGATGTCAACGCTTAACGGCTGAACGGAGATCCAGGGGGTAGTGGCTGTGCAGACTGGCTCATCGCACTGCACTCACCAGGAATCGGCATGCAGGTGTCACAAATGGGGGGCGTTATTTTGACTTCCTCAAGGCGGAAGTAGCGGTCTCCAGACTTGAGTGCTGGGAACGCCTCGCAGTTTGCATAAGCCTGGCTGTATGAGACGTTGCCTCCCTGAATGTCGAAGACTATACCCCCTGGTCCATAGGATGGCCGGTGCTTGAGATCATCGAGCGCTCCCGCCTCTCCGTTCTCCCCGGCTGCCTTGATAACCACGTCGCGCAAAGTCTGAATTTCCGCATCTTTAGCTTCTGCAAACACCACGCGCGACAGGGTAGGCCTGAAGCCGCCCCCGACGCCGCTGGCTGTTCCTATGCGGTTCAAGCTGATTTGGACAAGGGTGACGATCTCCATACCGTGCTCCGTTTTGTTTGTCTGTGGCAGGCGAGGTGCGGTTACGCTGACTTGGGATTGTAGTTACCAGGAAATCACAATTCAGGAGGCTTTGTATTAGGCGTAAAACAGGCCGTAAGATCGGGCCATCCTCGATCATCTGGAGTAGCCATCTTGCCGAATGTGTTTTTCTCATACTGTCACGCTGACGAAGCGCTGCGAGATCAGCTTGAGAAGCAGCTCGCCATGTTAAAGCGGCAAGGAGTCATCGAGACTTGGCATGATCGAAGGATCCATGCTGGCCAGGAGATCGATACTGCCATTGATGACCATATCAACAGCGATGAGATCATCTTGTTGTTGGTCAGCCCGGACTTCATCGCTTCGGACTATTGCTACAACATCGAGATGAATCGGGCCATGGAGCGCCATCATGCGGGGCAGGCGATCGTCATCCCGGTGATCCTGCGCGCATGTGATTGGCACTACGCGCCATTCGGCAAACTGCTTGGCACTCCTCAGGATGGAAAGCCGGTAACGCAGTGGCCTGACAGGGATGAGGCGTTCTTGCAGGTGGCGAAAGAGGTACGTAAAGCGGCTGAAAAGTTGCGCAGCACTCATGCGAAAGCTAGCCCGCAAGCTGCTCGAGTCGAACTAATTACCCCTCAACAGGCAGTGCCTAGCGGGCCGCGATCAAGCAATCTTCGCCTTGCCAAGACGTTCACTCAGCTGGAAAAAGACCGATTCCAGATTGATACCTTCGAATACATCGCCCGCTATTTCGAAAACTCTCTGCAAGAGCTCCAGGCGCGAAACCCTGGCTTCGAGGGCGTGTTTCGTCGTGTCGACGCCAATAGGTTCTCCGCGACCATCTACAAAGATGGCCAAGACGTTGCGAGAGCAACAGTCTTCGTTGGAGGGCAGATGGGGGCGGGGATCTACTACAGCCAGGGCGCTTCGTTCAGTGGCAACTCGTACAACGAAATGCTTACGGTGCAAGCGGATGACCAGTCTCTCTATCTCACCAGCTTGGGGATGACCTTCCGTACGGGGCAGGACCAGAAGCTGTCCCAGGAAGGCGCCGCTGAGATGCTATGGGAAACCGTCATCGCCCCTCTGCAGCGTTGAGCTGACGCCTGCCAGTGGGTACTGAAGAAGAATCCTTGAGCCAGAAATGACAAGGCGGTCTCAGAGGCCGCCTCAAACCATGTTTCGTCACCGGTATCTGAATAGGCCTTGTGACTAGGCTTACACAGAGAATGAATCGCACAGCCAGAAACCATCGGCTGCTTTTGGCCGATTTCGGTCTGTCACAAAGGTCAGCTTTGGGTCGATTGCAGCCGGTCGTGACTACGGTGTGACTGGTAAAACCGCATGCAAGCGGTGGTCAGCACGAATGCAAATGCTTGGTCAGGGGGAATGCAATCGAGTGGTCAGCCAGTGCAATTGCGCATCAACCATGGGGCACCTGCTGGTGGATGTTCACCCGTAGCCTTTTCGTGTTCGCCGGCGCGAACGCAGCCCTTTCTGCCTTCCGGCAGGCCCTTTCGGGTAGGGCTTTTACCCTTGTGAACCATTCCCTTCACCTTTGGGCCATTTGCTCCAGCTGCAGTCGCTCATCGTTGGGGCAGGTGTTGATCCAGATCCATGGAGTCGTGAAGCACGCGAACCACCTCGAGCACCTGGTCTGCCGCAACCCGGTAGAAGACGAAGTGCCTGGGGCGGATGACCTTGCCGACCTTGGGCATCGAGCAGCAATAGACGAGATGGATGCTGCGCAGGCCTGGCCCCTCTTCTTCGCGGCTGAGGCTGCCGAGCCGCAGTGGGTCTGTCGCAACTGCTTCCAGCGCTGCGCCAATGAGTGCCTGGTAACGTCGGCGCGCGGCATCGCCGAAGCGGTTGTGGGTGAAGCGCAGGATATCGATGATGTCCGCTTGGACATCATGGGAGATGCGGTACTTGGCCATGCTTCAGTGGCTCGCCTGGTTACCGAGCTCGTCGAGGTATTGGGCCAGGTCGTCGCTGGTGATCTCGTCGTACTCGCCGCGCTCCAGTTGCATCAGCCCACTGGATGTTGCGTTGCGGAGGGCTTCGAGCTTGGCGCCATTCTGGGCTTCCTGTTGCAGCAGCAGGCGCA
>NZ_KV813592.1:1023-2214 GCF_001813645.1 Pseudomonas sp. HMSC063H08 | reverse complement strand
GGTGGGGTGATTCCAGTGGAATCACCCAACTCCTCGACGGCGCCGAGGCTGGATCCTGGTGAAGTGGTGCCAGTGGCACCACCCAACTCGTCGACGGCGCCGAGGTCGATCCTTGGCAGAGTGTTGCCAGTGGCAACACCCAGCTCGCCGCCGGCGCTGGGGTCGGTCCCTGGTGGGGTGATTCCAGTGGAATCACCCAACTCGTCGACGGCGCCGAGGTCGATCCTTGGCAGAGTGTTGCCAGTGGCAACACCCAGTTCGCCACCGGTGCCGAGGTCAGGACCTGGCAGAGTGATGCGGGCCGCATCACCAAAAAACACGACGCCCGACCGAGACTTTCTCATGGCTTATCACCCCGCTCGGATGGCACGCTCGATCCGTGTCTGGGCCGAATGAGGTCCTTGAGCCGGCTGAGGACCTCGTTCCCTGTCCGGGTATCCCCCTTCGGCTGAAGCTGAGGCTGTGTAGGCGTTGTGGGGCTTGGTGGTGCCAGAGCACGACTGGGGCGTTCCGCTGCTGGGATGGTTCGTTCAGCCGGTTCCTCTGGAGCCCAAGAGGCGTTGAACTTGCCCTGGACTGCACGCTGGATGAGCGTCATGAGGTAGCCGAACGGATTACCGACGGTTCCGCCGGCACATCGGTGCTGCCACTGCTCGATGATGGGTAGCCGAAGATCCTCGGACACCCGTCGGAGCGCGCTTACGGCTTGGATCCGTTGCTCGGCCTCCAGTGTGTGCAAGAGGCCCTGCCAGTTCGGATGTGCTTCCTCGCGTGTTCGCGGTTGTACTGGCTTTTTACATACAGAACCTTGTTTGTATGTATACGTACTATATGAGTTCGGCATCCGAACCAAGGGCGTACTCGGCGGATTCTGTCTGGGTTCGGCATCCGAACTCAGCGGTAAAGCGCATTGCTTGCCGCTGATTTCACTGAGTTCGGCATCCGAACTCAGGGTTGAATGAGGTAGATCGGGCAGAGTTCGGATGCCGAACTCTGCCGCTGGATCCGCTTCGAGCTGACTATCAATAGCCCATTGCTGGTGGTTCAAGCGTCCCTCGAGCTTCTCCAGATGGGTTGGGAGGCGGCGACCCACGTCCGGGTCATCCCTGAACTCCCGCCATGTGACCTGGCCGATTTCGCGTATGGCTCGGTTGCTGTCGCCGGTGGACTGGCTCAGCAACTGCATGTAGT
>NZ_KV813592.1:0-923 GCF_001813645.1 Pseudomonas sp. HMSC063H08 | reverse complement strand
GGTGGACTGGCTCAGCAACTGCATGTAGTCGGGGTCCAGCTCCAGGGCTTCTGCCGGGGATACCGGTTCGTCGTGGAGGATGTAGACGTTGCCCTGTACTTGCCCGTTGAGGTCGTTGCGCAGGCGACGGCCGAGACTGAGCCAGCGTGTCAACCGAAGGACCTTGAGTGCCTTGGCGATGGTTTCGCGCGAGGCGATCTTACCCGGCTGCATGCCGAGATAAGGGCGTAGTTGCTCGTATGTAGGGAACGCGGTCAGTCCGTCGTCGTTGATGAGCAAGCGGAACACTTGCCAGCAGTTCCGCTCCAGCGGGGTGAGGCGTTTATCCAGCAGCAGGCGCCGAGGAACGGTTTCATGCGGGTTACCGCTGAAAATGATGCCGGAATATTGTTGAGCCAGCGGTTCGCCGCTCTCGGCATCAAGCCGCTTCTTAAACAAGTGGGCCTCGAGATGTCCCGAGGCCGAGTCCAGCAGAGTCGAAATGGGAAAGCGCGACAGCCTCATTGTCATGGTGTCGTATCGCCTTCGGACTGAACCAGGTTGAGGAGTTGCTGCTGCGCAGACTCAATCTCCAAGCGGGGGCTCTGTGGCGGGTGAGCCGTAGGCGAGGGGAGGTGAGCGCTGACGTTGGCCAGGTAAAGGGTGGCGGGCTTGGCCTGCTCTTTCCTGTTTGGTTGGTAGAGGCTGTCTTTCAACCAGCTCTGGATGAGAGACCAAACGATGGCGAGGCTGATGAACTCTGGACTGTCTTGTTCGACTCCGGCGTTGACTTCCTCGGTGAGGATCATCGCGATGTCCAGCAACTCCATGCTGTCCTCGAGGCGGACCTGGTTTTCCTGCATCAGGTGCTCCCAGCGGAACCAAATCTGGCGTTCGGTCTGTTCGTCAAGTTGCCGCCAGCGACCGCGGCGCGGGTGGATCTC
>NZ_KV813591.1:0-1067 GCF_001813645.1 Pseudomonas sp. HMSC063H08 | reverse complement strand
TTCCGGGGTCTTGTCCTGGCGCAGCATTTCCGTCCACACCCCGACGCCCATCCGCCGGGATGCAATGTGCTGCCAGCGAAGAAAGGTTGTGCGGGCGGATGTGCGCTGCTCGATGAGTCGGGTGGGCAGAAGAGTGAAGGGCGGGCGACGAACCTGGGCCAGCAGTCCCTGGGCAAGTTCCAGTAATCCCTGCTCCAGGGCTTCGCACTGTTCCGCCAACTGGGCCAGCTCCCCCTTACCTTTAAAAGGCTTTAAAAGGCCTTTTAGTGAGGCACTGTGTTGCAGCGCCTGGAAGGCAGTTTGTTGCAGTGGGCGGAAGGCACTTTGTTGCAGAGCGCCTTGCTGGTCCTTATCGGGCTGCCGCATTCCGATCAGTCCTCAAGCTCGACACGGTCAGCGTCATCATCGGCATCACTGTCAGAGCGGCCCCGGGTGATCGGCGGAGCGAAGTTCGAGCGTCGGGTGCCCTCCAGGATGTCCTGCGGGATCTCGCCGAACTTCTCGTACATCTTCCGCGCGGCTTCGGCGCGAGCATTGTTTGCGGCGAAGTCGTCGCGAGTGGCGCCCGTGAACTGGTAGCTCTGGGCCAGACCAAAAAGACTGCGCAGCACCGATGCACCTTCGTCGAGCCAGACCTCCATGTCGCGGCGACCGACCAGCCCGACGTGCTGGGCCAGCAGGATTCGACGGGCGAGTTCGTCGTAGTTGGTCAGGAGATAGACTGCCTTGAAGCCGAGAGGGTTGGAGATGAACAACGGGACCTTGACCGGTGTGACGGACAGGTTCTCGGAGATATCGAGGGTCGCTGGCAGCTTGGCCATGACGTCATCCAGCCGCTGGTCGATGGCCTTGAGCGCGGCTTGGCAGCTCTCGACTTTCTCTTCGATCTGAACCAGCCACCAGTCGGAGTACGGATCGTCCTGTGCTGCCCCGCGGTGCATGCGATTCACGTAGGCGCAGAAGCCGGAGAGGCCGAGGATGCTGTGCTTGGCTTCCGACTTCTGCCGGCCGGTCCAGATGCGTGCGGCGTGATAAGTGTGAAGCGTCAGGGCGACATCGCTGCGGAG
>NZ_KV813590.1:0-278 GCF_001813645.1 Pseudomonas sp. HMSC063H08 | reverse complement strand
TTCTTCGCCGACCCCCGCGAAGTCCTGCGCCAGGTGGTGGCCAGGTTCACCGAGATGGAACTGACCATCGTCGCCGCCTTCGAGCTGGAGTTCTACCTGATCGACCAGGAGAACGTGAACGGCCGGCCGCAGCCGCCGCGCTCGCCGATCTCCGGCAAGCGTCCGCAGTCGGTGCAGGTGTACTCCATCGACGACCTCGACGAATACGTCGAGTGCCTCCAGGACATCATCGACGGCGCCCGCGCCCAGGGCATCCCGGCCGACGCCATCGTCGCCGA
>NZ_KV813589.1:0-239 GCF_001813645.1 Pseudomonas sp. HMSC063H08 | reverse complement strand
TCCGTCAGGCGCGCTTCGCTGGCCACGTTCACTGCCAGGCCCACGGCTTGGAGGTCTCGGAGCTCGTCGCCTCGCTCTTTCAGCCAGGTTTGAGACAGCGTGTCGTCGCCGACCAGGAACAGCGGTTGCAGGCCTGGAGCGTTGATGGCGCGCCCCTGGACCTGTCCTGGCGAAAGACGGGCGGAGCGAACTGGAAACGCACCTGAGCCACGGACGCCCAGGTCGCCAGGTCCTGGTGC
>NZ_KV813588.1:0-201 GCF_001813645.1 Pseudomonas sp. HMSC063H08 | reverse complement strand
GCAGCTCGCTCAGTTCCTGCAGCTCCGTAAAGTCGATAGGCCATTCATCGTTGTCGTTGAATAGGGTTGCCAGCCCTAGCAGCCGCTCGAATTCGAGTTCGTCCATAGGGGCATACACGATTGAGTCGCACATCTTTTCGGTTCCTATTGGGTGGGAGAAGTTGATAGCCGCCACCGGCGCCGAAGTCAGTTCCTGGTGAA
>NZ_KV813587.1:0-318 GCF_001813645.1 Pseudomonas sp. HMSC063H08 | reverse complement strand
CTTTACGGAGCTGCAGGAACTGAGCGAGCTGCTCGGCAAACTCAAAAGTTGCGTCGACGTAGCGATAGACAACGCCCCTGAGGCGGCCAAGAGCTGAAGGAGGCCAACCTCCATGAGCCGCAGGCGGGATGATGATGAACCCGCACTGCCAGCGGAAATACCCCAGCGGCGAACCATGTATTTCCTACTGCGCGCTCCTACCCCGATCAGCACGATGTGGCCGAACCCCTTCCCTATATAGGAACACTGCACCATGGCTGAAACCCATCGGCTTCAGATCGGCTCTCTCCGCAGCGATGTCGCCCTGACGCTTCACAC
>NZ_KV813586.1:0-403 GCF_001813645.1 Pseudomonas sp. HMSC063H08 | reverse complement strand
CATCCTGGCGGGGCCACGTTCAGCCGGTTCGCTAGCGCCTCTGGGTACGTTTGCCCTGGCGCCACCTTCCCGCTGGTGCCCTATTTCCTCAGCACACTGGACGCCATTGGCTGGCGGCATGGAATTCCCGAGCAGGTGTACCCCGAAGCGTTGGTTCCAGGGCTGCGCGAGGTGGGTGGAATCTTCTCCGGAGACATGTGGGGGAACCTCTATCCGCGCAGCGGATTCCTGCACCAGACCGACGACTACAAGACGGCGGCCGTCATCGCCCAGCGCGCCGGCGACATCACCACACGAATCGGCCAGCTCCACGTCTACCTCCCCATGCGCGCAGCTCCAAAGGACGGTTACTGGCCGGCGGGCGAGCTGAGAGAGGGCGATGCCTCGACCGGGAAATGGCAGG
>NZ_KV813585.1:0-593 GCF_001813645.1 Pseudomonas sp. HMSC063H08 | reverse complement strand
TGGCTGCTGGTCTCTCGGCTTGCCGCAGCCTCCTGACCGACTGCGGGATAACTCAGCAGCACCAGGCCGGACAGGAGCGATACGGTTCTGTTCATGTGCGGGGTCCTATGGTTGGATGCGGACGCTGCGCGAGGCGCCGGCGACGTCGAAGTGCGCGGTACGATCGTCAAGGTCGGTCAGGCGCCAGGTCGTGCCGGCGACGGCATCGCCCTGGCGAATGAGGTAGATCTGGCTGAGCTGGGTGGATCCCGGAGGTGCAACCGACAGAAACCGTTCGCCCCCGCGATACTCCACGCCGAGGATTGAGAAGGGCGGAGGCTCGATCGGCTTGGGTTTCGGCTTGGGCTTGACAGGGAAGGCACCGCGCTTCGGTGGAGGCACGATCAGCGGCGGAGCCTTGGCTTGCTTCTCTTGCAGCGTGCGGACAGAACCGTCCAGCGTCTCCACTGTTGCCTTGAGCACCAGGAGATCGCCGGCCGAGGCGGTGGTTTGAGCCAGGTTCTCGACGGCGTCGGAGGCCTGCTTGGCGAAGGCCTGCGCGGCGTCAATGCGGTTGGACAGCGCCTGCTGGCCTGAGCGGAAGTCCTCGTTGC
>NZ_KV813584.1:0-278 GCF_001813645.1 Pseudomonas sp. HMSC063H08 | reverse complement strand
TTGTAGTCCACCTCGCCGTCCTTGGGCCAACGTTGCACCTGCTGGAAGATGTAGAGACCGAATGCATAGACACTCTCTGGCGGAATGTCCCACCACAACCGGGTGCTTCCTGAGCGCAAGTCGGGCGGAATGTGGATCCAGAGGTCCTTGCGGGCTTCCCAGACGCAGTAGGCCAGCACAACGATGACCATGCACAGGAAGCCGGTGATGAACCGGAAGGTGTTGATGTGTGCCTGCTGTTGTGCAGTGTGTTTTCTGAAACTCATGGGGACTCCGTG
>NZ_KV813583.1:0-9700 GCF_001813645.1 Pseudomonas sp. HMSC063H08 | reverse complement strand
GGATAGCGCTGGGGCGCTATTCGCCCTACGGGGTTCGGGGCTCGGGTGGGGCGGGCGAATGTGTTGATCCACCAACACTTGCCCAGCAGTTGCGCCCGCACAGTGACAGGGGCTTGTCACCCAGGCCTTGTCCGGCGCGGCCCCGCGGCCCGGCACGGGCTGTGCACGGGGTGCCGGATGCACAGGCAAACCAAGGAGTCCCCATGCCGCGCGAAATCCGTCTCAACGCCTTCGAAATGAACTGTGTCGGCCACCAGTCGCCCGGCCTCTGGGCGCATCCGCGCGACCGCTCCTCGCAGTACAAGGACCTGGAGTACTGGACCGACCTGGCGCGGTTGCTCGAACGCGGCCGTTTCGACGGACTGTTCATCGCCGACGTGCTGGGCATCTACGATGTGCTCGACGGCAATGGCGACGCGGCGATCCGCCAGGCCGCCCAGGTACCGGTGAACGACCCGCTGGCGCTGATCACGCCGATGGCCGCGGTGACTCGCCACCTGGGCTTCGGCCTGACCGCCTCGCTGTCCTTCGAGCATCCCTATCCCTTCGCCCGCCGACTCTCGACCCTGGACCACCTGACCAAGGGCCGGATCGGCTGGAACGTAGTGACCTCCTACCTGGAAAGCGGCGCGCGCAACCTCGGCCAGCAGGCCCAGCTCGACCACGACCGCCGCTACGACTATGCCGACGAATACCTACAGGTGCTCTACAAGCTCTTCGAAGGCAGTTGGGAGGACGGCGCGGTGCTCCGCGACCGTCGCCGAAGGATCTTCAGCGACCCGGGCAAGATTCACGAGATCCGCCATGTCGGCGAGCACTTCCAGGTACCCGGCATCCATCTCTGCGAACCGTCGCCGCAGCGCACGCCGGTGCTCTACCAGGCCGGCGCGTCGAGTCGTGGCAAGCGCTTCGCCGCCGAGCACGCCGAGTGCGTGTTCGTCGCCGCGCCATCGAAGACCGTGCTCAAGCAGGCGGTCGCCGACATCCGCCAGCGCGTCGCCGAGGCCGGCCGCGATCCGCGCAAGGTACTGGTGTTCAACCTGCAGACGGTGGTGCTGGGCGAAACCGACGCCAAGGCCAGGGCCAAGTTCGACGAATACCGCGCCTTCGTCAGCTACGAAGGCGCCCTGGCGCTGATCTCCGGCTGGACCGGGATCGACTTCGGCCAGTATCGGCCGGACCAGGTGCTGCGGCACATCCACACCAATGCGATCCAATCGGCGGTGGAAGCGTTTTCCAGCGCCGATCCGACGCGCACCTGGACGGTCCGCGAGCTGGCCGACTGGGTCGGTATCGGCGGCTTCGGCCCGCTGTTCGTCGGCAGCCCGGCGACCGTCGCCGACCTGTTGCAGGAGTGGGTGGAGGACACCGACGTGGATGGCTTCAACCTGGCCTATGCGCTGGCCCACGAAACCTTCAGCGACGTGGTCGAATTGCTGGTGCCGGAGTTGCAGAAGCGCGGGGTGTACAAGACCGAATATGCGCCGGGGACTCTGCGCGAGAAGTTGTTCGGCGACGGCCCGCGGCTGCCGGATTCCCATCCGGCGGCCGGCTATCGCGACCTGCGGGCGCTCTGGGAGAAGGAGGCCGGGCGCAACGCGCTGCCGGCCTGACCTGGGCGGACGGCGGATGACGCCGGTGGCGCTATCCGCCCCCAAGGCCCGGGACGGCTCCTAGAGCCAGGCGTGCCGCGGTGGCTTCACCCCATTCAACTGGTAGTTGCCGATGGCGTGGTATTTCCAGCGCACCGGGTCATGCAGGGTGTGGGTGCGGGCGTTGCGCCAGTGACGGTCGAGATTGAGTTCCTCCAGGGTCGAGCGCGTGCCGACCAGTTCGAACAGCCGGTTGGCGGCGAGCAGGGCGGCTTCGGTGGTGAGCACCTTGGCCTCGGCCACGGCGATCGAGGCGGCGGCCACGCTCTCCTCGTCGGGGGCGGCGAGCGCCGCTTCGATGGCGTCGGCCGCCAGGTCGAGCACGGCTTCCGCGGCGCGCACGCGGATGCGCAGGTCGCCGACCTGCTGGATGGTGTAGGGGTCTTCCCAGGCATGCTGCTGGTTGGCGTCTATCCATGGCCGCGCGTGGCGGCGCACCTGCTGCACGGTCTCGGCGAGGATGCCACGGGCGATGCCGGCGTCGATGGCGGCCTGGATGAACTGCGATACGGCGCCGGCGGCGGTGGGGCGGTCGAAGGCGCGGTGCACCGGGATGACGTGCTCGGCCGGCACCCGCACGTTGTCCAGGATGACGGTGCCGCTGGCGGTGGTGCGCTGGCCGAAGCCGGACCAGTCGTCGATCACCGTCAGCCCCGGCGCGTCGCGCGGGATGAACGCCAGGTGCGCGCGCTGCTCGGCGTCGAGGCCGACGGCCGGTACCCAGTGGGCGAGCAGGGCGCCGCTCGAATAGAACTTGCGGCCGTCGATGCGGAACCCGTCGCCATCCGCCAGCACTCGTGTCTGGAATTCGGCGACGGTACGGCTGTGGCGTTCGGAGAAGGCGTTGCCGAAGCGCACGCCGTCTAGCACCAGGCCGTAGAAGAAGCGTTTCTGCTCCTCGCTGCCGTCCAGGCGCAAATGGTCGAGCACCGCCAGGTGGTTCTGCGGCAACTGCGCCAGGGACGGGTCTACCGCGGCGATGGTCTTCAGTACTTCGGCCAGGGTCCGGTAGCCGACCTCGGCGCCGCCGTAGGCGCGCGGTACGCTGATGCCCCATAGGCCGCTCTGCGAGAAGGCTTCCAGTTCGGCCACCGGCAGCCGGCGCTGGCGGTCGCGCAGCGAGGCTTCCTCGGCGAACAGCCCGGCCAGTTCGCGGGCGACGCGGATCGCCTCGGCGTCGTCGGCGATGCGCCGGGCCGGGGTCCGTGGCAGCGGTTGCCGATAGGGATCGGCGGCGTTCTTTTCCAGTGCGCTCATGGCAACTCCTTGCGATGGGATGGGCGAGGTTCAGCGGGACGCCGTGGCCGGACCGCTGCCGATCTGCCAGACGTAGGGCGGCTCGCTGCCGTTGATCTCCCAGTCGCCGACGATCCGTTGCTTGTAGATCAGGGGATTGTGCGAGGCGGCGGTGCGCGCATTGCGCCAGTGGCGGTCGAGCTGCTTGCCGCGGCCGACGGCGGAAGCGCCGCTGGCGTCGAACAGCTCGCTGGTGGCCTGCAACACCAGTTCGGCGACGATCGCCTGGGCCTTGGCCGATTCGATCTCGGCGGCGATATTGGCCTCCTTCTCCGCCTGCGGGTCGCCTACGAAGCGCGCCAGGTAGGCGCGCTGGGCCGCTTCGGCGGCGCGCAGGGTGGCCGCCTCGGCGGCGTAGACGCGCGCGGCGATGCGCCCGACCACCTGCTGCACCTGGGGATCCTGGCTGACTCGCGGGGCATTGCCGTGGCTGTAGATACGGGTCCGCCCGCGCACCTCGGCGGCGACGTCGCGCAAGGCGGCGCGGCCGGTGCCGGCCAGCACCGCGAGCAGGACCAACTGGTAGAACGC
The DNA here is from genome assembly GCF_001813645.1 of Pseudomonas sp. HMSC063H08. Taxonomy (NCBI): domain Bacteria; kingdom Pseudomonadati; phylum Pseudomonadota; class Gammaproteobacteria; order Pseudomonadales; family Pseudomonadaceae; genus Pseudomonas; species Pseudomonas sp. HMSC063H08. Next base: position 6,221 of record NZ_KV813583.1, on the reverse strand, counting down.
GGTCTGGTACTTGAAGCGGCTGGCGAAGTCGATGAGGTTCTCTTCCTCCACCTCGGCGTCCTCGAACAGCGACGTGCCGCTGCCGGTGGTGCGCTGGCCGAAGCCGTCCCAGTCGTCGCTCTGGCGCACGCCGGGCTGGTCGGTGCGGATCGCCGCGATCACGTCGGCGCCGGTGTCGTCGCGCTGGGCATACAGATCGATCCAGTCGGAGAAGAGGCTGCCGGTGCTGTAGTACTTGCTGCCGTTCACCACCCAGCGACCGTCGTCCTTGCGCGAGACGCGGGTGAGCACTTCGCCCAGCCGTACCGAACCGACCTCGGTCCAGGCGCAGCCGACCAGGTCGCCCTCGACGAAGCGCCGCAGCCAACGGTCGCGGCCAGGGCCGGGCTCGGCATTGAGACGGTCCTCGACGAAGGCGAAGTGGCCGCGCAGGGCCTGGGTGATGTTGGAGTCGGCCTCGGCCAGTTCGATCAGCAACTGAACCAACTGCGGCAGCGAGGCGCCGGCGCCGCCGTGCTCGCGCGGCACGCGCACGGCGCCGAAGCCGGCCTGCTTGAGCCAGGCGATCGCCTCGTGGGGCAGTTCGCGTTGCCGTTCGCGCTCGACGGCGCCTTCGGCGATGCGCGCGAAGATCGGTCGGAAACGCTGGGCGAGCAGTTCGTAGTCGGCGCCTTCGGAGAGACTGGCGGCGGTGGCTTCGGGATGGACGCGGGCGTTCATGCGGGCTCCTGGTAGGCAGCGGGGCCGTCCGGTCGACGGCTACCCTGGAGTCCGGGCCGTTGCACAGCCTGTGCCGACCCGCGCAGGCCACTGGTTGCGCGGGTTCGCGCGAGCAGGAGGTGTTGCCGGGGCGGCAGCCTGTTGCGCGGCTGCTGCCTGGCGGACAGTGGGTGAGGTGGCGGCAGGTCCCTCTCCCGGCGGGAGAGGGACAGGCGCTTCAGAAGATGTAGTCGGTGGTGAGGAAGTTCGACGCGCGGTTGCGGATGATCTCGCTGACCAGGGTCTTGTTCGCCTCGGTGTCGCGGGTCGCCACCAGGGTGCGGATGGAGAACACCCGCAGCGCGTCATGGACCGACAGGGTGCCTTCCGCCGAATTCTTCCGGCCGTTGAACGGGTAGCTGTCCGGGCCGCGCTGGCACTGGGCGTTGACGTTGATCCTGCCGACCTGGTTGGCGAAGGCGTCGACCAGCCGGCCGATCTGCGCCGGGTCGTTGCCGAACAGGCTCAACTGCTGGCCGTAGTCGGAGCGCAGGACGTAGTCGATCACCTCGTCCAGCTCGCGATAGGGCACCACCGGCACCAGCGGACCGAACTGCTCCTCGTGGTAGAGGCGCATGTCCGGGCTCACCGGACTCAGCAGGGCGGGGTAGAAGAAACTTTGCCGATGCTCGCCGCCGCCCGCATTGACCACTCGTGCGCCCTTGGCCAGGGCGTCGTTCAGCAGGCCTTCGAGATAGTCGACCTTGCCCGGCTCCGGCAGCGGCGTCAGCGCCACTCCCGGTTCCCACGGCATGCCCGGCTTGAGGCTGGCCAGGCGCGCGCTGAACTTGTCGAGGAACGGTCGCAGCACGCTTTCGTGGACGAACAGGATCTTCAGCGCGGTGCAGCGCTGGCCGTTGAAGGACAGCGCGCCGGTGACCGCCTCGTTCACCGCGTTGTCCAGGTCGACCTGCGGCAGGACGATACCCGGGTTCTTCGCGTCCAGGCCGAGGGCGGCGCGCAGGCGGTGCGGGCGGGGGTGCAGCTTCTTCAGGTCGCTGGCGCCGGAATGGGTGCCGATGAAGGCGAACACGTCGACCTTGCCGCTGGCCATCAGCGCCGACACGGTTTCCCGGCCGCGCCCGTAGATGACGTTGATCACTCCTGGCGGGAAGCTGTCGCGGAAGGCTTCCAGCAACGGGCGGATCAGCAGCACGCCGAACTTGGCCGGCTTGAACACCACCGTATTGCCCATGATCAGCGCCGGGATCAGGGTGGTGAAGGTTTCGTTCAGCGGGTAGTTGTACGGCCCCATGCACAGCGCCACGCCCAGCGGCACCCGGCGGATCTGGCCGAGGGTGCCCTGTTCCAGCTCGAAACGGCTGGAGCGGCGGTCGAGTTCCTTCAGCGCTTCGATGGTATCGACGATGTAGTCGCAGGTGCGGTCGAACTCTTTCTCGGAGTCCTTGAGGTTCTTGCCGATTTCCCACATCAGCAGCTTGACCACCGCCTCGCGTTGCTCGCGCATCCGCGCCAGGAAGCGTTCGACGTGCTGGATGCGCTCGGCCACCCGCAGGTTCGGCCACAGGCCCTGGCCGTGGTCGTAGGCCCGCACCGCGGCGTCGAGCGCGGCGAGCGCGGCGTCGGCGTCGAGCAGCGGGGTGCTGCCGAGGATCACCTGGCGCTCGCCGTCGGCCTCGGCGAGGAATACCGGGCTGCGTACCGGCGCCAGCGGGCCGTCCCAATGTCGCAGTTGGCCGTCGACCAGGTAGTCGCGCTGCTCGATGGGGGCGTCGGGGCGGTACTGCTCGGGAATGGCGTCGAGGCTGGGAAACAGCGAATCGAGGTGGAGCGGGGCGGTCATGGCGGGTCCTCGAATGACGTGGATGAAAGGCGTGGGACTGTTGTAGCGCGGTCCGGATCGAAGGTAAATCGTTTCAGCAGGAAAACCGTCGCGCCCTTGCCGGAAATCAGCCTTTGCTCCCGCTTCGTGGGGGGCGGGAGCAAAGGCATGGCGCCGGCTGGCTTCAGGCGTCGGCGGTAGGCTCTTCGCGGGGCTGCGCCGGCGGCGGCTCAAGCAATTCCTGCTGCTCGGCATAGCGCTGGCGGATATCGAAGTCGCGCGGCCAGCGCGAGGCTTCGTGGTCGGGGCGTTGCATCGGTTCGGTCATGGCTGGACTCCGGTCGGGCTGGTGCTCAGAGCACCAGCGACAGCAACAGGATGAAGACCAGGCCGACCACGGAGAGGATGGTCTCCATCGCGGTCCAGGTCTTGAAGGTCTCGCTGACGCTCATGTTGAAGTACTGCTTGACCAGCCAGAACCCGGCGTCGTTGACATGGGAGAGGATCAGCGAACCGGCACCGGTGGCGAGCACCAGCAACTCGCGGTTGACGCCGGGAATCAGGTCGATCACCGGCACCACGATGCCGGCCCCGGTGATGGTGGCGACGGTGGCCGAGCCGGTGGCGATGCGGATCACCGCGGCCACCAGCCAGGCCAGCAGGATCGGCGAGATCTGCGCGTTCACCGCGAGATGGCCGATGACGTCGCCGACCCCGCTGGCCACCAGCATCTGCTTGAAGCCGCCGCCGGCGCCGATGATCATCACGATGGCGGCGGTCGGTGCCAGGCTCTGGTCGAGCAGCCTGAGGATCTTCTTCGAGTCGAAGCCGCGGGCGTAGCCGAAGGTATAGAGCGCCACCAGCAGGGCCAGGAGCAGGGCGCTGATCGGATGGCCGATCATGTCCATCCAGGCGCGGAACGCGTGGCCATCGGGGAAGGCGACGTCGGCGAAGGTCTTCAGCAGCATCAGGAACACCGGCAGCAGCACGGTCGCCAGGGTCACGCCGAAGCTGGGCAGGTCCTGGGTCTCGGGCTCGTGGGCGATCTGCTCGACCAGTTCCGCCGATGGCGTGCCGGGTATGTAGCGCGAGACCAGCGCGCCGAACAGCGGGCCGGCCATGGCGGCGGTGGGCAGGGCGACGATCAGGCCGTAGAGGATGGTCTTGCCGATGTCGGCGCCGAACACGCCGATCGCCAGCAGCGGGCCGGGATGCGGCGGCACCAGACCGTGCACCGCGGAAAGGCCGGCGAGCAACGGGATGCCGATCTTGATCAGGGACACGCCGCTGCGCCGGGCGACGATGAATACCAGCGGGATCAGCAGGATGAAGCCGATCTCGAAGAACAGCGGGATGCCCACCAGGAACGCGGCGAGCATCATCGACCAGTGCACCCGCTCCTTGCCGAAGGCGCGGATCAGGGTGCGGGCGATCTGGTCGGCGCCGCCGGAATCGGCCATCAGCTTGCCGAGCATGGTGCCCAGGGCGAGGATCACGCCGACGAAGCCGAGCACGCCGCCGAAGCCGTCCTGGAAGGATTTGACGATCTTCTCCACCGGCATCCCCGAGGTCAGGCCGAGGAAGCCGGCGGCGATGATCAGGGCGATGAAGGGATGCACCTTGAAGCGGGTGATCAGCACGATCAGGCCGATGATGGTCACCAGGGCGTCGAGGAGCAGGTAGGCATCGTGTGACATGCCGAACATGGAGGGCTCTCCTTTTGTCGTTGTTCTACCGGAGTTGCTGTTTCATTGAAGCGCCTTTTCGGGGTAGCGCTATCTTTGTCGGACAAGCGAAAGACTTCAGGCGGCGGCGTGCTCCAGCCACCAGGCGTGGGCGGCCTGCGCCAGGCATTCCACCGGCAGGGTGGCGTCCAGGCGCAGGGTCAGGGGTTCGTCGAGCGGCGGCTCGAGGGCGGCGAACTGGCTGTCGATCAGGGTCGCCGGCATGAAGTGGCCGGGGCGCTGGGCGACGCGCTCGGCGGCGACCGCCGGGGTCAGTTCCAGGTAGACGATGCCGAGGCCGGGCACCGCGCGGCGCAACCGGTCGCGGTAGGCGCGCTTGAGGGCGGAACAGGTCAGTACCGGCAGCTTGCCGGCGGCCACCGCCTGGCGCAGCTGCTCGGCGAGGGTGTCCAGCCAGCCGGCGCGGTCGTCGTCGGTGAGGGGGATGCCGGCGCTCATCTTGCGGATGTTGGCGGCGGGATGGAAGCTGTCGCCTTCGATGCCGTGGGCGCCGCTGCGCTGGCAGAGGGCCTGGCTGACGCTGGACTTGCCGCAACCGGCGACACCCATGATGACCAGGGCTTGGAGGGGTGGATGCATGGAACACCTCAAGCGTGAGACAGCGCTGTCTTTGCGACCTGGAAAAAATCGCGCGAGCCTGGCTCCGCCTTCTTGTCGTTGTGGTCTGTCGAATCCCGCGCGGGCAGTGGCGGACAGGCCGCCTCAGGCGATTGCCCAGGTCGCGAGACAGCGCTACCTTAGTGCCTGGAATTTTGTTTGGCAAGCAGGCCACGATGAGCATCACCAAGAACGACAAGAACACGCGAACCACCGGACGTCCCACCCTCAACGAAGTCGCGCGCCGCGCCGGGGTCAGCCCGATCACCGCGTCGCGCGCGCTGCGCGGCGTCGCCAGCGTCGCCGAAGAACTGGCGCAGAAGGTCCGCGACGCCGCCCGCGAACTCGGCTACGTGGCCAACCCCGCGGCGCGCGCGCTGGCCTCGGCGCAAAGCCACAGCGTGGCGGTGCTGGTGCCGTCGCTGGCCAACCTGCTGTTCATCGAGACCCTCGAGGCGATCCACGCGGTACTGCGGCCGCAGGGCCTGGAGGTGCTGATCGGCAACTTCCACTACTCGCGCAACGAGGAAGAGGACCTGATCCGCAACTACCTGGCCTACCAGCCGCGCGGCCTGCTGCTGACCGGCTTCGAGCGCACCGAGAGCGCCCGGCGGATGATCGAGGCCAGTGGCATTCCCTGCGTGTACATGATGGACCTGGACTCCGGCGCCGGGCTCAATTGCGTCGGCTTCTCCCAGTCGCGCGCCGGCGAGGCCGCTGCCGAGCACCTGCTGGCACGCGGCCGCAGGCGCCTGGCCTACATCGGCGCCCAGCTCGACCAGCGCACCCTGCTGCGCGGCGAGGGGTTCCGCCGCGCCTTGCAAAAAGCCGGCTGCTACGACCCGGGGCTGGAAATCCTTACGCCGCGGCCGTCCTCGGTGGCCCTCGGCGGCGAACTCTTCGTGCAGTTGCTGGCCAGCCAGCCGCAGGTCGACGGGGTGTTCTTCTGCAACGACGACCTGGCCCAGGGCGCGCTGTTGGAGGCCCTGCGCCGTGGGGTCAAGGTGCCGGAACAGATCGCCGTGCTCGGTTTCAACGACCTGCCGGGTTCGGACTGCACGGTCCCGCGCCTGAGCAGCATCCGCACCCCGCGCGAAGCCATCGGCCGGCGCGCGGCGGAGCAGTTGCTGGCGCTGATCGCCGGCAAGGAGGTGCGCGATAGCGCGCTGGACATGGGGTTCGAGCTGATGGCGCGGGAGAGCACCTGAACCCGCGGCCCGACGGTGCGGCCGTTCAGGGACATGTCGAGGGTTGGGCAGCGCCGCCGGACGGAACGGCTTGCCGGGTAGGGCGAATAGCGCCGCGGGCGCTATCCGCCGTTACGCCGGGTTTCACGG
>NZ_KV813582.1:0-319 GCF_001813645.1 Pseudomonas sp. HMSC063H08 | reverse complement strand
TCAAGAACATCGCCTACGACCACGAGATGGACACCACCTTCATGGCCAAGCCCTATCCGGGCCAGGCCGGGAACGGACTGCACGTGCATATCTCGCTGCTCGACAAGCATGGCAACAACATCTTCACCAGCGAGGATCCCGAGCAGAACGCCGCATTGCGCCATGCGATCGGCGGTGTGCTCGAGACCCTGCCGGCCTCCATGGCCTTCCTCTGCCCGAACGTCAACTCCTACCGCCGCTTCGGTTCGCAGTTCTACGTGCCGAACGCGCCGAGCTGGGGCCTGGACAACCGCACCGTGGCCCTGCGCGTGCCCACCGG
>NZ_KV813581.1:73152-73448 GCF_001813645.1 Pseudomonas sp. HMSC063H08 | reverse complement strand
AACCGCACCGTGGCCCTGCGCGTGCCCACCGGCAGCCCGGACGCGGTACGCCTGGAACACCGCGTGGCCGGCGCCGACGCCAACCCCTACCTGCTACTGGCAGCGGTGCTGGCAGGCGTTCATCACGGGCTGACCAACAAGGTCGAGCCGGGCGCGCCGATCGAAGGCAACTCCTACGAGCAGATGGAGCCGAGCCTGCCGAACAACCTGCGCGACGCCCTGCGCGAGCTGGACGAAAGCGAGATCATGGCGAAGTACATCGACCCGAAGTACATCGACATCTTCGTCGCCTGCAA
>NZ_KV813581.1:0-73052 GCF_001813645.1 Pseudomonas sp. HMSC063H08 | reverse complement strand
ATCTCCGACCTCGAGTACAACTGGTACCTGCATACCGTCTGAGGTAGCGGTATCGGCGCGCCGGTCCTGGGCCGGCGCCGTACGCAGCGAAATCCGGGGCGGTTTCGCAGACACTCAACGCGGGGGCGTCTGTGTCTGGGAAACCGCCCCGGTCCTTTTCTCGGAACCGGGAAATGTGCGCCACGGCACAGCCTGCCGCCACGCCTCCCGCCAGACTCGATGCTGGCCTGCATCAATGCCGCTGCCGCGTGGCTCCGGCACCATCGTCCGCTCCGTTCCGTCCAGCGAGAAGATTCCATGCCCCGCCTTTCCGTCCTGCTGTTCCTCGCCCTCGCACCCTGGCTGGCCCAAGCCAAGGAGACCCTGCGCGTCTACAACTGGAACGACTACATCGACCCGCAGGTGCTCGAGTCCTTCCAGAAGGACACCGGCATCCGCGTCGAGTACCACACCTTCGCCACCGCCGAGGAACTGGACAAGGCGCTGCGCAGTGGCGAGGCGATCGACGTCGCCGTCCCCTCCCACGACACCCTGCCGGCCCTGCTGAAGGACAACCTGCTGCGGCCGCTGGACTTCACCCAGTTGCCCAACCGCAGCCATCTCGACCGTCAATTGCTGAGCAAACTGGCCGCGGTCGACCCTGACAACCGCCACGCCGTCCCCTATCTATGGGGTGCCGTAGGCCTGGCCATCAATACCCCGCAGGCCGAAGCCGCCTATGGCGGGCCGCTGCCCAACAGCTGGAGCCTGCTGTTCGACGCCAGCCAGAGCCAGCGCCTGAAAAGCTGCGGCATCAGCCTGCTGGACGCGCCGGACGAAACCCTGGCGATCCTCCTCAACTACCAGGGCCGCAACCTCGGTCGTACCGCTCCGAGCCAGGTACGCCGCGCCGCCGAGGCGCTGCACGGACTGCGACCGAACCTGCGCTACGTCGACAGCGAGCGCTACATCGCCGACCTCGAAGGCGGTCGCCTCTGCCTGGCCATGGCCTGGGTCGGCGACGCCCTGCGCGCGGCCAAGGCGGGCCAGCCGGTAAGTTTCGAGGTACCGCAGGAAGGCTCGGTGCTGTTCATCGACAACCTGGTGATTCCGGCCAGCGCCCAGCATCCACGACAGGCGCACCGCTTCATCGACTACCTGATGCAACCGAAGATCGCCGCACAGATCACCGCCGCCACCCTCTACCCCAGCGGCAACGCCGACGCCGCCGGCTTCCTCGATCCCGCCCTGCGCCAGCAACCCGGCCTGTATCCGGACCGCGACACCAGCCGCCGCCTGTTCGCCCTGGAAACGCCGCCGGAAAAACTCCGGCCGGTGGTCGACGAGATCTGGAAGGCCTTCCGCGGCGCCAGCCACTGAGCGGCTTGCCCCGGTCGCGTGAGCTGGCGTCCAATAGCCGCTCACGCCCGGAGACCCGCCATGCAGCCCACCTCGTCCACCCGCAAGCCCCGCGCCAGCAGCCAGGCCCGGATCGCCGCGATCCTCGACGCCGCCCGCGGCCTGCTCGCCAACGAAGGCATCGGCGGTCTGACCATCTATAGCGTGGCCGAACGCGCGGAAATGCCGCCATCGTCGGTCTACCACTTCTTCCCCAGCGTGCCGGCCCTGCTCCAGGGGCTGACCGGCGAGGTCCACGCCGCCTTCCGCGCGTGCCTCGAACAGCCGGTGGACCATGCAGGCCTGCGCTGCTGGCGCGACCTGTCGCGGATCGTCGAGGAGCGCATGCTGGCGGTCTACGCCCGCGACGCGGCGGCCCGCCAACTGATTCTCGCCAGCCACGGCCTGGCCGAAGTCACCCAGGCCGATCGCCAACATGACGTGCAACTCGGCCAGGCCATGCGCGCCCTGTTCGAGCGGCATTTCCTGCTGCCTCCGCTGCCGACCGATATCGAGATCTTCAGCCTGGCCATGGAGCTAGGCGATCGCGTCTACGCATTGTCGGTACAGCGTCACGGGATCATCGACGCACGCCTGGCGGAAGAAGGCATGCGGGTGTTCGACGCCTACCTGGGGCTCTACCTGCCGCCGATCCTGGAAAAGCGTAGCGAACCATTAACCGGATTTATATCCGATTTAAATCGATAGAAAATCCATAACACTCCCTTAAACCGCTTAACAGTCCGATTTTTATCGGATATAAATCCGCCCATCACTCGATCGGGCGCGACACCCCGTTCCCGCCCGCCCGACCCACAACCGGCCGCCGCCAAGCCCGGCAGCCATCCGAGCCAGCACACGAGGTGTTCCATGACCCGCAACGTCACCGTCGCCGCCACCCAGATGGCCTGCTCCTGGGATCGTCCGGCGAACATCGCCCGCGCCGAGAAACTGGTGCGCCAGGCCGCCGCCAGGGGTGCGCAGATCATCCTGATCCAGGAACTGTTCGAGACCCCCTACTTCTGCCAGAAGCCGAACCCGGACTACCTGCAGCTGGCCACCACGGTCGAGGAGAACGCCGCCATCGCCCACTTCCAGGCCCTCGCCCGGGAGTTGCAGGTGGTATTGCCGATCAGCTTCTTCGAACGCGCCGGGCGCGCCCGCTTCAACAGCATCGCGGTCATCGACGCCGATGGCGGCAACCTCGGGGTCTACCGCAAGAGCCACATCCCGGACGGCCCGGGCTACCACGAGAAGTACTACTTCAATCCGGGCGACACCGGCTTCAAGGTCTGGCAGACCCGCTACGCACGGATCGGCGTCGGTATCTGCTGGGACCAGTGGTTCCCCGAATCGGCGCGCAGCATGGCGTTGCTCGGCGCGGAACTCCTGTTCTACCCGACCGCCATCGGTAGCGAACCGCACGACGCCAGCATCAGCTCGCGCGATCACTGGCAGCGCGTGCAGCAAGGCCATGCCGGGGCCAACCTGATGCCACTGGTGGCTTCCAACCGCATCGGCCGCGAGGAGCAGGACGGCTACGACATCACCTTCTATGGTTCTTCGTTCATCGCCGACCCGTTCGGCGAGAAAGTCGAGGAGCTGAATCGCACCGAGGAAGGTATCCTTGTCCACACCTTCGACCTCGATGCGCTGGAGCGTACCCGCAGCGCCTGGGGCGTGTTCCGCGACCGCCGGCCGAACCTCTACGGTCCGCTGAAGACCCTCGACGGCTCGCTGGAGTCCTGAGGCCTCGGGAAACGATCCGCGCGGGGACGCCCCGCGCATTCCGCGCCGGCGTCCGCCGCGCATAGCAACGATTTCAGGAGCAGCGATGAGCAATCCGACCAGCACCCCACGCGCCGACGGCTTCCGCATGCCCGCCGAATGGGAACCCCACGAGCAGACCTGGATGGTCTGGCCGGAACGCCCGGACAACTGGCGCAACGGCGGCAAGCCGGCCCAGGCGGCCTTCGCCGCGGTGGCCAAGGCCATCGCGCGCTTCGAGCCGGTCACCGTCTGCGCCAGCGCCGGGCAGTACGAGAACGCGCGCGCGCGCCTCGACGACGGCAACATCCGCGTCGTGGAAATCAGCAGCGACGATGCCTGGGTCCGCGACACCGGCCCGACCTTCGTCATCGACGACAAGGGCGATGTACGCGGCGTCGACTGGGGCTTCAACGCCTGGGGTGGCTTCGAAGGCGGCCTGTACTTCCCCTGGCAGCGCGACGACCAGGTGGCACGCAAGATCCTCGAGATCGAACGGCGCGCCCGCTACCGCACCGACGACTTCGTCCTCGAGGGCGGCTCGATCCACGTCGACGGCGAAGGCACGCTGATCACCACCGAGGAATGCCTGCTCAACCACAACCGCAACCCGCACCTGAGCCAGGCGGAGATCGAGCGGACCCTGCGCGACTACCTTGCGGTGGACAGCATCATCTGGCTGCCGAACGGCCTCTACAACGACGAGACCGACGGCCACGTCGACAACTTCTGCTGCTACGTGCGTCCCGGCGAGGTGCTGCTGGCCTGGACCGACGACCAGGATGACCCGAACTACCTGCGCTGCCAGGCCGCCCTCCGCGTGCTGGAAGAAAGCCGCGACGCCAAGGGACGCAAGCTGGTGGTGCACAAGATGCCGATCCCCGGCCCGCTGTACGCGACCCAGGAAGAGTGCGACGGCGTGGATATCGTCGAGGGCAGCCAGCCGCGCGATCCCTCCATTCGCCTGGCCGGTTCCTACGTGAACTTCCTGATCGTCAACGGCGGCATCATCGCGCCGAGCTTCGACGATCCCAAGGACGCCGAGGCCAGGGCGATCCTCCAGCGGGTATTCCCCGAGCACGAGGTGGTGATGGTCCCGGGGCGCGAGATCCTCCTCGGCGGCGGCAACATCCATTGCATCACCCAGCAGCAACCGGCGCCGCGCAAGGCCTGACGGGCATCCCCAGGGCGGATGGCCAGCCGCGGCGCTGTTCGCGCTGGCCGGCCCGGCACGCCGAGTGGCGCCCTGAATGAAAAAAGCCCGCGTCCTCCAGGAGGACGCGGGCTTTTTCCTGTCCGGCCGGAGCTTACAGCAGCGGCAGGGTGTAGCTGACGATCAGGCGGTTTTCGTCCTGGTCGCGCTGGTTGTTGCTCGAACCGGCGGCCGGCAGGCCGCTGCGGAAGGAGGCGTTCTTCCAGGTGAAGCCCAGGCCCTTGAAGGTGCCGTCCGGGATCACGTAGGCCAGGGAGATATCGCGTTCCCACTCGCTCTGGTCGCCGCGGGCGGTCTTGATCTTGTCGCCGCTCAGGTAAATGGTGTTGAAGGTCAGGCCCGGCACGCCGACGGTGGCGAAGTCGTAGCCGTAGCGGACCTGCCAGGTGCGCTCGCCGGCACGCTGGAACTTGCCGATCTGCACGTCGGTGATCAGGTACGCGGTGGAACCTTCGCCATCGCCACGGTTCAGGAACGGGAAGTCGCTGTCGCCGTTGAGGATCTGGTAGCCGGCGCCGATGCTGTGGCCGCTGACGGTATAGGTGAAGAGACCGCTGAAGGCGCGGTTGTCGACTTCGCCCTTGGTCACGCCGCTGCTGACGTAGCCGTCGGCACGGCCGGAACGGCTGCCGTTCTTGCCGTCGGAGCTGCTGTCGAAGGCGCGCAGGTCGGTCTTCAGGACGCCCGGGCCGATCTGCCAGTTGTGGATCAGGCCGAGGAAGTGCTGCTTGTAGAAGTCGTCCAGGTTGCCGTAGTAGTACTGCAGGGTCAGGTCCTTGTTGACCTTGTAGTCGCCACCCGCGTAGTAGAACTTGTTGCTGTCGCGCGAGCTGGCGCTGCTGCCGTTGGCGCCGGCGATGCTCAGGCTGCGGTTGTCGGTGGAGTTACGGCCCTTGGAGTGCTCCAGTTGGCCGGCAACCAGGGTGAAGTCCTTGAGATCGGTCGAGGTGACCTGGCCGCCCTCGAAGGTGACCGGCAGCAGGCGGCCGTCGTTGTAGGTGACCACCGGCAGCTTCGGCTGCAGGGTGCCGTAGCGGAACTCGGTGTTGGACACCTTGGCCTTGGCGGTCAGGCCCAGGCTGGCGAAGTCGTGCACCGGCTCACCGTTGCTTTCCAGCGGGAACACGGTGCCCGGCTGGCGGTCCAGGCCGCTCTTGCCGGCACGGCCGCCGCCGTCCAGGCGCACGCCGAGCAGGCCCAGCGCGTCGACGCCGAAGCCGACGGTGCCCTGGGTGAAGCCCGACTGGTAATTGAGGATGAAGCCCTGGCCCCACTCTTCCTGCTTGCTCGGCGAGGCGGTGCCATTGCGGTTGTCGGTATTGATGTAGAAGTTGCGCAGGGTCAGCGATGCCTTGCTGTCCTCGATGAAACCGGCGGCGACCGCCTGTTGCGCCAGGGCACCGAGGGTACCGGCAGTGATGGCCAGGGCCAGTCGTGACTTGTTGATCTTGCGACTCTTCATTGGTCTTTTCCCCATTGGTATTGCTAATTGTCTTCCGGTCGGGGGAAGTGGAACGCGTGGGCCCGACCGGTCGTTGAAACACTGAGCGCCGTACCATCCCGGAAGATGGCGCGCGCGAAACTCGGCATTCGATGGATCAGGAAACGGCGCAACCCGCGACGATGGAACGACGGGGCAGGCAAGCAGGCAGGGAGGCAGCGAACGGAAGCGTGTGCATGGGTGTACTCGTGTCTTGTTATTGTGCGGCGGGTGTCTCGACCCACCGCCAGTGAAGGCAATTTGTAAGCCAATCTTTCCATCGGGCTCCGCCTTCGCGTCCTCTCGGGCTTCCTGCCCTTCTCCCGGCTGACGGGGCCGGAGGGTATCGGCAGAAAACCGCCTATTACAGCTTCCTTTCTGGCGAGTTACCGCCACGTTTCAGAAAATCGTTATTTCCTGCGCTTTATAGCGCGTGGGTAATAAACAGTAAAATATCCGCAATAAACCTAAAAAGAATTAATTATTCGTATTTAATAGCTTTAAGGAATATTGTACCGCAGCCGCAGCCTGCCGGTCGCCTCCCCAAAGAGGTATTCCGTGGCGCCGTCGACAAAACGGAAACGTTTGCCCAGCGGTCAGCCCACGACGATGCAGTCCTTGCCCTGGCGCTTGGCCGAGTACATCGCGGCGTCGGCCCGGCTGTAGAGGGCACCGAGCCCCTCGTCATCAGCCTGGAGGACCGTCAGGCCCTGGCTGACGGTGATCCCGAAGCTTTGTTCGCCCTCCTGGAAGCGCAGGCGTTGCACCTCGCGCTGCAGGCGTTCGCCGATCTGTCGCGCGGTCTGCTCGTCGCAGCCGGGCAGCAGCACGGCGAACTCCTCGCCGCCGATCCGCCCGAACAGGTCGCCACGGCGCAACGCGGCACTGCCGCTCTGGGCGATACGCTGGAGGACCTGGTCGCCGACCTGGTGGCCGAAGCGGTCGTTGATCTTCTTGAAGTCATCGACGTCCAGCAGCAGGAACGCCAACGGTATCCCCTCGCGGCGACACTCCTTGAAGGCCGCCTCGGCACTGTCGAAGAAATAGCGACGGTTGCTGCTCTGGGTCAGCACGTCGGTGGTGGCCAACCGTTGCAGCTCGCTCTCCATGTGCTTCTTGTCGGTGATGTCCTCGGCGATGCCCACCACCATCAGCGGCAGTCCCGCCTCGCCCTGGCGACTGACGAAGCACTTGTCGTTGAGCCAGCGGACCTCGCCGTCGCCGCGCACGATGCGGTATTCGCGTTGTTCCACGGCGCCACGTTCGAGCACCTGCAGCAGGCTGCTGTCGGCGTAGTCGAGGTCGTCCGGGTAGATGCTGTTGCGCCACTCCTCGTAGTCCGCCAGCAGCAGCGCCGCGGAACGGCCGAAGATTTTCTCGTAGGCGGGGCTGACGTAGACCATCCGCCGGTTCTGCCAGTCGTAGGCCCAGAGCACCGAGTTGACGCTGGCCAGCAAGGCGCTGAAGAGTTGCTCGCGTTCCTTCAGCCGGGCCACTTCGGCACGGCTGTGCAGCAAGGCCAGCGCGGCCTCCTGCGGGTCTTCGGGAATGCCGGGTAGGTCGTCCATGGATCGTCGCTCTGCTCGCGGAACGGGTTCGACCGCCAACTTAGCGCAGGGGTCGCGGCGATACAGAAATGCCCGCCGAACGGCAGGGAAAGGCTCCAGCCAGTGCGCTCGGTCACAATTGCCGAGCGATGCCGTTCGTATTCGCCGGAGCCTGCACGCCCAGTTGTTTCTGCGCCTCGAACAGCGAGCGCAGGAACAGGGTCAGGGTCGGTCGTTCTTCGTGTCCCTGACGGGTAATGCAATGGAATTCCGAGTCGTAGGCCAGTTGCCGCGGCCGGATCGCCCGCATGCGTCCTTCGGCGACCCAGGTGGCGGCATAGTGCGTCGGCAGGTAGCCGATGTAGGTGCCGCTGAAGACCAGGGTAGCGATGGCCTCCATGGTGTAGGCATCGGTTCCCTGGTTGAAGCGCAGGTCGTGCGGGCGGTGGTTTTCCGCCATGTAGCCGCGGCCGACATAGTCGGCGGCGCAGATCTCGTCCAGCGCCGGTTCGTCGTCCGCCCGGGCGAAGAAGGGGTGCGCGCTGCCGCAATAGAGGTTCTGCTCCTCGCGGAACAGGGGTTGGTAGTAGAGCCCGGACAACCGGTGGTGGAAGGCCCCCACCGCCAGTTGCAGGCGCTCTTCCAGCACCGCGTGCTCGAGTTCGTCGGGACGCCGCGTGTGCAGCTTGAGCAGCACCTCCGGGGCGCGCTGGCGAAACAGCCGGATGGCCAGCGGCAACGGTAGGCAATGCTGGCCGATGACGCCATCGACGCAGCCCAGGTGCAACGCCTCGCGATCGCGCCCGCCGAGGCCACGGACCTGCTCGCGGAAACGGGCGATGTCGCTGAACAGGCCGAGCGCGGCGTCGTAGAGTTCCTGTCCCTCCTCGGTCAACTGGAAACCGCCGTTGCCGCGCCGGCACAGGGAATAGCCCAGGCGCACCTCCAAGTCGCGCACCAGCACGCTCAGGCGCGACAGGCTGGTGTTCAGGCGCGCCTGGGCGGCAGTGAAGCCGCCGGCCTCGACGATGGCGCAGAAGGTGCGCAGCATGCGCAGGTCGATGTCGTTGAGGTTGCCCAGCATTCCCGCCCCCATGGCGTTCGGTCCGCCTTCGTTATAGCGCCAAAGCCAGGCCGGCGGAACGCCGTCAGGCGCTTCGCGCGGCCGACTCGGCAAGCAGGCAGAGCAGTTCGAACATCATGGTCGCCCCCACCAGCGCCGTGGCGCCGCCGACATCGAACGGCGGCGAGACTTCCACCACGTCGGCGCCGACCAGGTCCAGCCCGCGCAGGCCACGGACCAGTTGCTGGGCCTGGAGGCTGGTCATGCCGCCGATCTCCGGGGTGCCGGTGCCAGGCGCGAAGGCCGGGTCGAGCACGTCGACGTCGAAACTCACATAGGTCGGCCCGTCGCCCACCACCCGCCGGGCTTCGGCCAGGGTCGCCTCGACGCCCAGTTCGACGAACTCTTCCATGTGGATCACGCGGATGCCGCACTCGCGGGCGAAAGCGTCGTCGTCCGGCGAATACACCGAGCCACGAATGCCGATCTGCACCGTGCGCAGCGGGTCGAGCAGACCTTCCTCGATGGCCCGGCGGAATGGCGTGCCGTGGGTGTAGGGGTTGTCGCCGAAGTAGCGGTCGTTGGTATCGGAATGCGCATCGAAATGCACCATGCCCAGCGGCCGCTCGCGACCCAGGGCGCGAAAGATCGGCAGGGTCACCAGGTGGTCGCCACCGACCGACAGCGGCAGGGTACCGGCGGCATGGACCTGGCGATAGAAGCCTTCGATGCGGCGCAGCGAATCGAGCAGGTCGATGGGATTCACCGGCGCATCACCGAGGTCGCCGACCCGCACCAGGTCGTAGGGCGCGATGCGGCTGACGTGATGCACCTTGCGCATCAGGCTGGACAGGTTGCGCACCTCGCGCGGGCCATGGCGGGCACCGGCGCGGTTGGTGGTGCCGCCATCCCAGGGCACGCCGATCAGGCCGACCTGCAGCGCCGCCGGGTCGGTGAACGCCGGCAGGCGCATGAAGGTCGGGATACCGGCGAAGCGTGGAATCTCGGCGGCGTCGAGGGGCTGCGGATGGTCGTTCGACATGGGGCGTCTCCGTGTGGCGGGAAGAAAGCGCCGGGCGCCGCCCGGCGCGGTGAGTTCATTCCGGCTGGGCTCGCAGGCTGGCGGCAGGACGGGTAGCCAGGCTGACCGCGACGAAGGTCGCCAGGCTGGCCAGCAGGCCGTAGACGATCGGCGAGTTGGCGAGCAGGCCGTCGCGGGCCATGCAGGCGATCACCGCCAGGCAACCGGCGACGATGCTGGCGATCGCTCCCTGCGGACTGGCCCGACGCCACAGCAGCGCGCCGACGATCGGCACCAGCAGGCCGCCGACCAGCAGGTTGTAGGCGATGCTCAGGGCCGCGATGACATCGTTGACCAGGCACGCCAGGACCAGCATCGCCACGCCCATCAGCAGGGTGATGCAACGGCTCAGGCGGATGTCGCTGGTGGTACCGGGGCGCAGGAAGCGCGCGTAGATGTCTTCCTGCAGCACGGTGGCCGCCGCCAGCAGGCACCCACTGGCGGTGGACATGATCGCCGACAGCGCGGCCGCCACCACCAGGCCGCGTAGGCCCGGCGCCAGTACCTCGCGGGTGATCTCGGCGTAGGCGTTCTCCGGCACCGCCAGGTCCGGCAGGAGGACCCGCGCCGCCGCGCCGATCAGCGCGCAGGCGGCGCCGTAGAGCATGCAGTAGACGCCGGCACCAAGCCCGGCGTAGCGCACCACCGTCTCGCTGCGCGCGGTGAACACCCGCTGCCAGATGTCCTGGCCGATCAGCGCACCGAAGAAGTACAGGAGGAAGTAGGTGAGGATGGTATCCAGGCCGATGTGGCCGAGGTCGAAGAAGCCCGCCGGCAGCACCTCCTGCATGCGCGCCAGGCCACCGGCGCCGTCGATCGACAACGGCAGCAGGACCAGGAAGATACCGACGGTCTTGATCACGAACTGGATGATGTCGGTCAGCGTAAGCGACCACATGCCGCCAATCACCGAATAGACGATGACGATCCCGCCACCGCAGAGGATCGCCGGGATCCGCGGAATGCCGAATACCACCTCGGTGACCGAGCCGATGGCGATGGTCGCGGTGACCGCCACCATCAGGTCGTAGGCGACCATGACCACCCCGCCGATCAGGCGCGAGGAGGCCTGGTAGCGCTGCTCCAGCACCTGGGTCACGGTGAACACCCGCAGGCGCGCGATCTGCCGCGAGAACACCAGACTGAGGACGATGATCCCCAGGCCGAGCATGAACACCAGCCACAAGCCGGACAGGCCGAACTGGTAGCCGAGCTTGACCGTACCGATGGTCGACGCGCCGCCGAGCACCACCGCGGCCATGGTTCCCAGGTAGAGGCCGGGGCCGAGGCGGCGTCCGGCGACGAGGAAATCGCTCTGGCTCTTCGCCTTGCGCATTCCGTACCAGCCCAGGCCCAGCATGGCCAGGGCGTAGACCAGCATGATCAGGTAATCCAGCAACATCGCCCGCGCTCCTTTTCTTGTTGTTCTGCGTGACGCCCGGCGTGGCGCCTGGGCACGCCGAAGATAGGCCGGGCGCCGCCCGGGCTGAATCCCGGATCGGGCAAGTCGACTTGCGGAGGAAGAGAAGTATCGGCGGGGCGTCGCATTGGCGACGCCGAAACGCAACGCGCCGGCAGGAGCCGGCGCGTTGCAGAGGCGGCTGACGCACCCGCGAGGGCGCGCCAGGCGTCAGGCGGGACGCAGCGAGTAGGTCTTCAGTTGCGCGGCGAACTCCTTCAGCGACTGGATCCCGCTGGCTTCCGCCTCATGCACCCAGTCCTTGATCGCCGCCAGCATGTCGTGGCCGTTGGCGCTGGTCTTGGCCCAGATCTGCTGCAACGCCAGGCGCTTCTCGTAGATCACCTTCAGCGCCTGGCTGTGGGCGAGCATCGAGTCGATGCGCACGTGGTGGCGGTCCTGCAGCAGGCTGGTCTCGCGCGACAGCAGGCGCTTGGCGCGGCGGAACAGGTGGCGCACCGACTCGTCGGCCTTGGCCACTTCCTGCTTGACCAGCGGCGCGATCACCAGCTTGCGGTACTGCGCCATGATCTGGAAGCGGTTGTTGAGGATCGCCATGGCGGTGTCCATGTCCAGGCTGTGCTTGCCCTCGACCCGATGGGCGATCGGCGCGACCCGGGCGACCCTGGCCAGGCGCAGGAAACTGAACAGCTTGATCCAGGCCCAGCCCAGGTCGAATTCCCACTTCTTCACCGACAGCTTGGCCGAGTTCGGGTAGGTGTGGTGGTTGTTGTGCAGCTCTTCGCCGCCGATGAGGATGCCCCAGGGCACCAGGTTGGTGGCGGCGTCGCGGCATTCGAAGTTGCGATAGCCGACCGCGTGGCCGAGGCCGTTGACCACGCCGGCGGCCCAGAACGGAATCCATGCCATCTGCACGGCCCAGACGGTCAGGCCAAGGGCGCCGAACAGGGCCAGGTCGATGAGCGCCATCAGCACCACGCCGCCGATCGGGAAGCGCGAGTAGAGATTGCGCTCGATCCAGTCGTCCGGGCAGTTCTTGCCGTAGATGCGCAGGGTGTCCTGGTTCTTCGCCTCGGCCTTGTACAGCTCCGCGCCTGCGCGCAGGACGGTGAACAGGCCCTTGTGCACCGGGCTGTGCGGATCCTCGACGGTCTCGCACTTGGCATGGTGCTTACGGTGGATCGCGGTCCATTCGCGCGTGTTCATCCCTGTGGTCAACCACAACCAGAAACGGAAGAAGTGCTGCAACGCGGGGTGCAGGTCGAGTGCACGGTGGGCGGAATAGCGATGCAGGTAGACGGTCACGCTGACGATGGTGATATGCGTCAGCACCAGGGTAACTGCCACCAGTTGCCAGGGCGACAGGTCGAGAAAACCGTTGAACCACATAGGCGGTACTGAACCTCGGGGGGATTTGGGAGTGATGAGGGCCTTGTCTGACAAAACCTGGGGGCATTATCACCAAGCGGCTGGGGATTACCATCCGTTCTTTTAGATATGAACAGGGCCGGATGGCCATCATTTATACTGCCCGGCCAATAATTGCCCACTGAAAATCCCATGAGCCCCCGCCTGAGTGCCCTTCGCCTGAGCCTGGCTTATCTCGCAATCGCCATCGCCTGGGCGTTCCTGAGCGATCATTTGTTACAAAACCAGGTCCAGGACCACGACCAGCTGGTGTTCTGGATGACCGCCAAGCGGCTGTTCTTCTTCGCCGCAACCGGCCTGCTCCTGTACCTCTACCTGGTACGCCAGTTCCGCCGCAAGGCCCAGGCCTACGACGAACTGCACGGCAGCGAGCAGCGCCTGAACCGTGCCCTGGAAGCGGTGCGCGACGGTCTCTGGGATTGGGACCTGGTGACCGACCGGATGTTCGTCTCGCCGGGCTACGCCGCGCTGATCGGCCTCGCTCCGGAGGAACTCGGCGACCCCATCGAGACCTGGAAGAAGCGCCTGCACCCCGAAGAGTACGCCACCGTGCTGGAGGCCCACCGCAACCACCTGCAGGGCCTGACCGACAATCTCGACCACATCTACCGCCTGCGTCACAAGGACGGCGACTACCGCTGGATCCACTCGCGCGGCCGGGTCCTCCGCGACGCCCTGGGCAAGCCGCTGCACTACACCGGCGTGGCCCGCGACATCACCCTGCAGCGGCTCAAGGAAGACCACCTGCGCCAGGCCGCGGCGGTATTCGACAGCACCCGCGAGGGCGTTCTGGTCACCGACGCCCAGGCGGTGATCGTGCACGTCAACCCTTCCTTCGAGCGCATCACCGGCTACCGTTCCGAGGACGTGCTCGGCAAGACCCCGGCGATCCTCCGCTCCGGCCGCCAGGACCAGGCGTTCTACCAGCGCCTGTGGCTGGCCCTGCGCGAGCAGGACGTCTGGAGCGGAGAGATCTGGAACCGGCGCAAGAGCGGCGAGATCTACCCGCAGTGGCTGCACATCCGCGCGGTGCGCAACGACCAGGGCCAACTGACCCACTACGTCGGGGTGTTCTCCGACCTGAGCAGCATCAAGCGCTCGGAGAACGAGCTGGACTTCCTCGCCCACCACGACTCGCTGACCGGCCTGCCCAACCGCGTGCTGCTGCGCGAGCGCATCGAGCAGGCGCTGGAGAACGGCAAGGACCGGACGGTGGCCGGGGCCCTGCTGCTGATCGACCTCGACCACTTCAAGCACATCAACGACAGCCTCGGCCACACCACCGGCGACATGCTCCTCAAGGAAGTCAGCAAGCGCCTGCAACACCAGCTCGACGAGCGCTGCCTGCTGTCGCGACTGGGCGGCGACGAATTCGCCATCCTCGTCGAGAACGACGACCCGGAAGCCGTCGCGCGACTCTCACAGCGCATCCTCGACGGTTTCAACGCGCCGTTCGACATCCACTGCCAGCCGATCTATATCAGCGCCAGCCTCGGTGTCAGCCTCTACCCGGAAGACGCCAGCGACGTCGACCACCTGATGCAACACGCCGACGCCGCGCTGTTCCAGGCCAAGGACAGCGGGCGTAACGCCTACGCCTTCTACACCCGCGTGCTGACCGCCCGGGCCCGCGCCCATGTCCAGGTGGAATCGGCCCTGCGCCATGCGCTGGATCACGACGAACTGCGCGTCCACTACCAGCCGGTGCACGACCTGGCCAGCGGGCGGATCGTCGGCGTCGAGTCGCTGGTGCGCTGGCAGCATCCCGAGCGCGGCCTGGTGCCGCCAGGCGAGTTCGTCCCGGTGGCGGAGGAATGCGGGCTGATCGCCGCGCTGGACAATTGGGTGCTCAAGCGTGCCTGCCGGCAGATGCGCGAATGGCAACAGCGCGGCGTCGAACTGGAGTTCGTCGCGGTCAACGTCTCCAGCCGGCTGTTCAACCGCGGCGGCCTGGAGGAAAGGATCGCCAACGCCCTGGAAGAGTCCGGGCTGGAGCCCCGCTACCTGGAGCTGGAAGTCACCGAAAGCGCGGTGATGGAGGACTTCGAACAGTCCCTCAACCTGCTCTGCCGCCTGCGCATCCTCGGCGTGAACCTGGCCATCGACGACTTCGGCACCGGCTATTCCTCGCTGATGCGCCTCAAGCGGCTGCCGGTACACAAGCTGAAGATCGACCAGGGCTTCGTCGCCGGCCTGCCCGGCGCGGTGGACGACGCCGCGATCGCCCGTGCGATCGTTGCCCTGGCGCAAAGCATGGGCCTGCGGGTGGTTGCCGAGGGTATCGAGCACCAGGACCAGGCGCTGTTCCTGCGCGAACATGGCTGCGACTTCGGCCAAGGCTACTGGTACGGACGGCCGCAACCGGCGGAAGCGCTGCGCTTCGACCTGCCGCCCGTGGCGTTGCCGGAAGACTGAGCCTGGCGGCGAAGCCGGGCCGCTTCGCCGTCTTATAACCACTTTACCTATAAAGATTCTTAAACAATATTTTTAAGAATATTGCCCACTGCTTACTATGCGCCTCACGCCGCCTCCACTTCGTCGAGCAACGCGGCACCTCGAGCCACAGGAGCAGAGACCCATGAGCGCAACCCTCAGAAGCCTGGATGGCCAGGACGAAGCCACCATCCTGCGTGAAATCCAGAGTGCCCTGCGCGGCCTGCGCTTCGGCGCCGTCGAGATCACCGTGCACAACGGCCAGGTGGTGCAGATCGAGCGCAAGGAAAAATTCCGTCTGCAGCAACCGGCCGTCAAGCAGGCCTGAAGCACACGACCCGACTGGACCACCGGAGGCGTCTCGCCATGAACATCCGTTCGATACCCCATCCGCACCGGTACTGCAGCTGTCGGCCGCGAATGCGCGCCTGACGCCCCGTGTTCCCGTCGTTCCGCCAACACCCCATTAGAACAATCGAAACAGCACACACCTAGGAGCTGCACATGTCCCTTCGTCGTTTCGCCCTGGCCGCACTCGCCAGCGCCCTGGTCTCCGGCCCGGTTGCCGCAGCCACGCAACTGCTGAACGTTTCCTACGACCCGACCCGCGAGCTGTACCAGGCCTACAACGCGGCCTTCATCAAGCACTGGAAGGCCCAGGGCGGCGAGGACCTGACCGTCCAGCAGTCCCACGGCGGCTCCGGCAAGCAGGCCCGCGCGGTGATCGACGGGCTCAAGGCCGACGTGGTGACCCTGGCCCTGGCCGGCGACATCGACGAACTGCACAAGCTCGGCAAGCTGCTGCCGGCCGACTGGCAGGCACGCCTGCCGGACAACAGCACCCCCTACACCTCGACCATCGTGTTCCTGGTGCGCAAGGGCAACCCCAAGGGAATCAAGGACTGGGGCGACCTGACCAAGGAAGGCGTGGAAGTCATCACGCCGAACCCGAAGACCTCCGGCGGCGCGCGCTGGAACTTCCTCGCCGCCTGGGCCTGGGCGAAGAAGCAGTACGGCAGCGACGAGAAGGCCAAGGACTACGTGCAGGCGCTGTACAAGCACGTACCGGTACTCGACACCGGCGCCCGCGGCTCGACCATCACCTTCGTCAACAACCAGATCGGCGACGTGCTGCTGGCCTGGGAGAACGAGGCGTTCCTGGCGAAGAAGGAACAGGGCGGGGAAAACTTCGAGATCGTCGTACCCTCCATCTCCATCCTCGCCGAACCGCCGGTCGCGGTGGTCGACAAGGTGGTCGAGAAGAAAGGCACCCGCAAGGTCGCCGAGGCCTACCTGCAATACCTGTACAGCGAGGAAGGCCAGCGCATCGCCGCGCAGAACTTCTACCGGCCGCGCAACCAGAAGGTCGCCGCCGAGTTCGCCACGCAGTTCCCGAAACTGAACCTGGTCACCGTCGACTCCGATTTCGGCGGCTGGAAGACGGCCCAGCCGAAGTTCTTCAACGACGGGGGCATCTTCGACCAGATCTACCAGGCGCAATGATCGCGACGGCAGACCCGTCGCCCGAACCACGGCCCCTCTCCCAGACCCTCTCCCGGACGGGCGAGGGGGCTAGCAGGCCCGGTCCCGTACCGGGCCCACTGCCGGAAGGAACCGGCACCGGGAGAGCCACCAAGCGTTCCAACGCAGAGTAAGGACAGAACATGTCACGACGCATTTCCCCGGTCATACCCGGCTTCGGGCTGACCCTGGGATACACCCTGGTGTACCTCAGCCTGCTGGTCCTGATCCCGCTGGGGGCCATGTTCCTCAAGACCACCCAGCTCAGCTGGGAGCAATTCTGGGCCATCATCAGCGCGCCGCGGGTGCTCGCCGCGCTCAAGCTGAGCTTTGGCACCGCGCTCGCCGCCGCCGTGCTCAATGGCTTGATCGGTACGCTGCTGGCCTGGGTCCTGGTGCGCTACGAATTCCCCGGACGGAAGATCATCGATGCCATGATCGACCTGCCCTTCGCCCTGCCCACCGCCGTCGCCGGCATCGCCCTCACCGCGCTCTATGCGCCGGCCGGCCTGGTCGGCCAGTTCGCCAGCGACCTCGGCTTCAAGATCGCCTATACCCCCCTGGGGATCACCCTGGCGCTGACCTTCGTGACCCTGCCGTTCGTGGTCCGCACGGTGCAGCCGGTGCTCGCCGACATACCCAAGGAAGTCGAGGAAGCCGCCGCCTGCCTCGGCGCCAGGCCGCTACAGGTGTTCCGCCATATCCTCGTGCCGGCGCTGCTGCCGGCCTGGCTGACCGGTTTCGCCCTGGCCTTCGCCCGGGGCGTCGGCGAATACGGCTCGGTGATCTTCATCGCCGGCAACATGCCGATGAAGACCGAGATCCTGCCGCTGCTGATCATGGTCAAGCTGGACCAGTACGACTACACCGGCGCCACCGCCATCGGCGTGCTCATGCTGGTGGTGTCCTTCATCCTGCTGCTGCTGATCAACCTGCTGCAGCGTCGCATCGAAACCCCGTAAGGAGGGCGCCATGTCCAGTGCAAGCATTTCCGCTGCCACCGCCAGCGCCTCCCGCCGCGGCAACGCCGGCGGCCGCCTGGCCCTGATCGTCCTGGCCTGGCTGGTCTTCGCCCTGTTCCTCCTGCTGCCGCTCTACGTGGTCCTGAGCGAGGCGCTGAAGCAGGGTTTCGGCACCTTCTTCGAGGCGATCCTCGAACCCGACGCGCTGGCCGCGCTGAAGCTGACCCTGATCGCGGTGGCCATCTCGGTGCCGCTCAACCTGCTGTTCGGTGTCGCCGCCGCCTGGTGCGTGAGCAAGTTCGAGTTTCGCGGCAAGAGCATCCTGGTGACCCTGATCGACCTGCCGTTCTCGGTCTCGCCGGTGATCGCCGGCCTGATCTACGTGCTGTTGTTCGGCGCCCAGGGCTACTTCGGCGAATGGCTGAGCGACCACGACATCCAGATCGTCTTCGCGGTGCCCGGCATCGTCCTGGCGACCCTCTTCGTCACCGTGCCCTTCGTCGCCCGCGAACTGATCCCGCTGATGCAGGAACAGGGCACCCAGGAAGAGGAGGCCGCCCGCCTGCTCGGCGCCAACGGCTGGCAGATGTTCTGGCACGTGACCCTGCCGAACATCAAGTGGGGCCTGATCTACGGCGTGGTGCTCTGCACCGCCCGGGCGATGGGCGAGTTCGGCGCGGTGTCGGTGGTTTCCGGACACATCCGCGGCGTCACCAACACCCTGCCGTTGCACGTCGAGATCCTCTACAACGAATACAACCACGTCGCCGCCTTCAGCGTCGCCAGCTTGTTGCTGCTGATGGCGCTGGTCATCCTTCTGCTCAAGCAGTGGAGCGAATCCCGCATGTCCCGACTGAAAAGCAATGCTGACGAGGAATGAACCATGAGCATCGAAATCCGTAACGTCAGCAAGAACTTCAACGCCTTCAAGGCCCTGGACGACATCAACCTGGACATCCAGAGCGGCGAGCTGGTGGCCCTGCTCGGCCCCTCCGGGTGCGGCAAGACCACCCTGCTGCGGATCATCGCCGGGCTGGAAACCCCGGACGCCGGCAACATCGTGTTCCATGGCGAGGACGTCTCGCAGCACGACGTGCGCGACCGCAACGTCGGCTTCGTCTTCCAGCACTACGCGCTGTTCCGCCACATGACGGTGTTCGACAACGTCGCCTTCGGCCTGCGCATGAAGCCCAAGGGCGAGCGGCCGGGCGAGTCCGCGATCAAGGCCAAGGTCCACGAACTGCTCAACATGGTGCAGCTCGACTGGCTCGCCGACCGCTATCCCGAGCAGCTCTCCGGTGGCCAGCGGCAGCGTATCGCCCTGGCCCGCGCGCTGGCGGTGGAGCCGAAGATCCTGCTCCTCGACGAACCCTTCGGCGCCCTCGACGCCAAGGTGCGCAAGGAGCTGCGCCGCTGGCTGGCGCGCCTGCACGAGGAGATCAACCTGACCTCGGTGTTCGTCACCCACGACCAGGAAGAGGCGATGGAAGTGGCCGACCGCATCGTGGTGATGAACAAGGGCGTGATCGAGCAGATCGGCTCGCCCGGCGAGGTCTACGAGAACCCGGCCAGCGATTTCGTCTACCACTTCCTCGGCGACTCCAACCGCCTGCAACTGGGCAACGACCAGCACCTGCTGTTCCGCCCCCACGAAGTGTCGCTGTCGCGTTCCGCGGTGGCCGAGCACCGCGCCGCCGAGGTCCGCGACATCCGTCCGCTGGGGGCGATCACCCGGGTAACGCTGAAGGTCGATGGCCAGGACGAACTGATCGAAGCCGAAGTGGTGAAGGACCACGACAGCTTGGCCGGCCTGGCCCGCGGCGAGACCCTCTACTTCAAGCCGAAGGCCTTCCAGCCGGTGGCCAATCTCTGATCCCGCGGCGGGTTCAGCCCGCCGTGCGCTCCGCCAGGCCGCGCAGTCCCGCGCGGCCCTTCGACGACACCTGCAACGCCCGCGAGCCGTCCTGCGGCCGCAACCAGCCCTGGCGCAGACAGGCCTCCAGCAACGCCGCCCCCAGCGCGCCGCCGAGGTGCGGCTTGCGTTCGCTCCAGTCGGGGCAGGCGCAGGCGAACTGCCGACGGCGGCGGCGGACCTCCGCCAGGTCGATCCCCAACCCGGCCAGCCCGGCCTCGCCGGTCGCGCTCAGGCGCAGCGTCCTGCCCTCCTGCTCGATCCAGCCGGCATCCAGCATCCGTGCGAACACACCGACCGCGAGTTCGCCGGCCAGGTGGTCGTAGCAGGTCCGCGCCTCGCGCAACGCCGACGGCGTGCCGTGGCTCGGCGGCAGGCTGCGCCGCTGCGGCTGCAGGGCCAGGGAGGCGCTGGCCAGCGCTTCCACCGCCTGTCCCACTTCGGGCCCGGCCAGGCGATAGAAGCGATTGCGCCCGCGCGCCTCCAGGCTCAGCACGCCGCCCTCGACCAGCCGTCCCAGGTGGCCGCTGGCGGAGGACGGCGAGACGCCCGCCAGCAGCGCCAGCTCGCTGGCCGGGCGGGCGCTGCCATCCATCAGTGCCCAGATCATCTGCGCGCGGCCGGGATCGGCGAGCAGCGCCGCCAGCGAACTGAAGCCGGGATTGAATTGCATGCTTCACCTCCGGATGAAACATTGCCTGTCGACGACGAGAGATACTGGCCGCCATCGCCCGTTCGCGCCAGCCCGAGACAAGGAAGAACCCGCATGTCCGTCGACCTCCACGCCCTGATCCCGCTGATCGCCCTCACCTTCCTTCTCGCCGGCTTCGTCAAGGGCGTGGTCGGCCTGGGCCTGCCGACGGTCTCGGTGGGCCTGCTCGGCCTGGCCATGCCGCCGATGCAGGCGGCGGCGCTGCTGATCGTACCGTCGATGGTGACCAACCTCTGGCAGCTCGCCTGCGGCCCGCGCTTCCTCGGCTTGATGAAGCGCCTGGCCGGCCTGCTGCTCGGGGTGGTCGTGGGCACCCTGCTGGTCGGCGCATGGCTCGGCGGCGACGCGCCAAGGCAGGCCACCGGCGTGCTCGGCCTGGCCCTGGTGGCCTACGCGCTGCTCGGCCTGGCCGCGATCCCGCTGCACCTGCCGGCACGCCACGAGCCCTGGGCCGGCCCGCTGGTCGGGCTGGCGACCGGCGCGCTGACCGCGGTCACCGGGGTTTTCGTGATTCCCGCGGTGCCCTACCTGGGAGCCCTAGGATTGCAGCGCGACGAACTGGTCCAGGCCCTCGGCCTGTCGTTCAGCGCCTCGACCCTGGCCCTGGCGGTCACTCTCGGCGTGCATGGCGACCTGCTCGAACCGCAGATGCTCGGTGCCTCGCTGCTGACCCTGGTCCCGGCGCTGGGCGGGATGCTCCTCGGCCAGTGGCTGCGCCAGCGGATCAGCGCGACGCTGTTCAGGCGCTGCTTCTTCGTCGGTCTCCTGCTGCTCGGCGCCGACCTCGCCTGGCGCGGTTTCCACTGACGCCAGGGACGCATTGCGCACCCGCCAGGGCGGGCCTGCGGCCTTCGCGGGACTTCCGACGAACGGCACAAGCCGCTATCATCCGCCGCCGCGCGACCCCCACCAGGCGCGCGGCACCGGGCGGAACACGCCCGTCCGGCACGGAACGCCACCTATCGCAAGGAGCACACGATGAAGATCCGTCTTTCCCTTTCCGCCCTGGCCCTCGCCTGCGCCACCCTGGCCGGCTGCCAGAACCTGCCCCAGGGGGACCTCATGCAGCACGGCATGATGGCGGTGAAGGCCGCCACCCTGAGCGACGCCGAGGTCCGCCAGGTCGCCGACCAGGCCTGCGCCGAGTCCGACCAGCAAAACCGCATCGCCCCGGCCAACAGCAAGTACGGCCAGCGCCTGGACAAGATCGCCAAGGCCCTAGGCGACCAGATCGACGGCGTGCCGGTGAACTACAAGGTCTACCTCACCGAGGAGGTCAACGCCTGGGCCATGGCCAACGGCTGCATCCGCGTCTACAGCGGGCTGATGGAGCTGATGAGCGACAACGAGATCGAAGGCGTACTCGGCCACGAGATGGGCCACGTCGCCCTCGGCCACACCCGCAAGGCCGCCCAGACCGCCTACGCGGCCGCCGCGGTGCGCGGCGCCGCCGGCGCCTCGAAGAGCGGCGCGCTGGCCGCCCTGTCCGGCTCCCAGCTGGGCGAACTCACCGAATCGCTGGTCAACGCGCAGTTCTCCCAGTCCCAGGAATCCGACGCCGACGATTTCTCCTACGAGCTACTGAAGAAGCGCGGAGTGAACACCCAGGGCCTGGTCACCGCCTTCGAGAAGCTGGCCAAGCTGGGCGGCGGCGACAGCAGCATGTTCGATTCGCACCCGGGCTCCCAGGCCCGCGCCGATCACATCCGCCAGCGCATCGCTGCGGATCGCAAGTAACGCTCCCGCCCCGGTCTCCCGCGCTCGCGGGAGACCTTCTCACGCCGCCCGCTTGTGCTCGCGAATGCAGGTCGGGCCGGCGCGCTCCTCGACCTCGCGCTGCACGTCGCCGCGCAGCCCCAGCAGAAAGGCCAGTTCCGCCAGCACGAAGAGCGGACCGACGATCAACCCGCTGAGATCGTCGACGAAGGCCGGCTTGCGCCCTTCGTAGTAATGACCGACGAACTGGATGATCCAGCCGACCACGAACAGGCCGACGCCCCAGCCCAGCCAGGCCGCGGTAGTCCCCGCCGCCAATTGCGCAGCGCCCCACACCGTCAGCGCCAGCAACGCCGTCATGGCCGCGCCGAAGCGCAGGTCCAGGCGCAGGTAGAACAGCGCCGCGGCGAGCG
Source organism: Pseudomonas sp. HMSC063H08 (assembly GCF_001813645.1). Taxonomy (NCBI): domain Bacteria; kingdom Pseudomonadati; phylum Pseudomonadota; class Gammaproteobacteria; order Pseudomonadales; family Pseudomonadaceae; genus Pseudomonas; species Pseudomonas sp. HMSC063H08. The sequence goes on along the minus strand of NZ_KV813581.1, from coordinate 51,007 downwards.
CCAGCAGCAGCGCCGGAGACAGGCCGAACCCCAGCGCCGGCCGCGCCAGCAACACGGCGATGGAGAGGACGATCATCGGAATGCCGATGAAATGGCTGAAGATGTTGCGCCGGTCGCGGTGGTAGGCGGCGTATTGCGCAAGGTGATCGACTAGGGTTTTCATTGTTGTGGTCTCACGCCAGGGTTCTCGCATCATCGCGCCGCCCCGGTTTTCCACTCTGTCAGCTAGACGACAAACATGAACGAGCGTACCGACTACCGTTCGCAACTCCAGGCCGGCCGCTGGTTCCAGGGTTTGCCGGAGGCCTTGCAGACGCACCTGCTGGCACTCGCCCAACCGCGCCAGTTGCCGCCGGGCCAGCGCCTGTTCGCCCGCGGCGACGCGCCCTGCGGACTGTACTGCGTGGTCGAGGGCGCGATCCGTATCAGCGCGGTCAGCGAGAACGGCAAGGAGGCGCTGCTGATCCTGGTGGAAGCGCCGCACTGGTTCGGCGAGATCGCCCTGTTCGACGGCCAGGCGCGCACCCACGACGCCTACGCCGAAGGCCACACCCAGCTACTCCAGGTACCGCAGGCGGCGCTGCTCGAACTGCTTCGCCGCGAGCCGCATTACTGGCGCGACATGGCCCTGCTGATGAGCCACAAGCTGCGCCTGGCATTCATCGCCCTGGAAGAGATGGCCCTGCTGCCGGCCGCGCAACGCCTGGCGCGGCGCCTGCTGATGCTCGCCGAGGGCTACGACAACAGCCGCAGCCGGCAGGTCCTGCACCTGCCGCAGGAACAGCTGGCATTGATGCTGTCGCTGTCGCGGCAGACCACCAACCAGATCCTCAAGGACCTCGAAGCCCAGGGCATCCTCCAGCTCAGCTACGGCGGCATCGAGATCCTCGACCTAGCCGGCCTGCGCGCGGCCACCCACGGCTGAGCGCGAATCACACTTTCGAACGCTTGCAGGCGCGCCATGGCCGGCTACCGTGTGCAGGGCACCTGCCCTCGGTGCGGATATCCATAACGACAACAACAGGATCTCCCCATGCTCCGTCCCGCGCTTCCCGCTGTCCTCTGTCTTTGCTGCCTGTTGCTGGCGCTGCCGGCGCGCGCCGCCCTCGACGACCAGCAACGCGCCCTGCAACAACTGCAGGTCCAGGCCTGTCGCGCGGTGGGCAGCCTGTTGCTGCTGCGCGGCGAGGGCTTCCAGGAACAGCACGCGGCGCAACTGGAGAAGGATCTCGCCAGCCTCGACCGCGCGCTCGCCACCGCCCCCGAGGGGGTGCTCCTGCGGCAAGGCGAAAGGGCGCTGGTGGCGCGCATCCGTGAAGGCGCGGCCTACGGCCCCCGCGAGGAGGACCTGCCCTGGCGCTACCCGCAGCAACTGAGCCGCGCCCTGCGTGACTTCCTCAACCTGGTGGAACGCCAGGTGCCGCCGCCCCCGCCAGGCCAGCCCCTGCCGCTCTGGCAGTTGCCGGTGCGGGTCGAGTACCTGTCCCTGCAATACCTGGCGCGCGCCTACCTGGGCGGGCTGGAGATTGCCCGCGAACAGCCCCGGGACTATCTCGGCCAGGACGAGAGCGTGCTGGTCCCGCTGATCGACCGGCGCATCGCCCTGCTGGTGGCGCAAAGCGCCAACCCGGCTGGACTGAAGAAACTGGAAAACCGCTGGGAGTACCTGAGCCAGGCCCTGCGCGACCTGAACAGCAAGAGCAGCGCGCTGGTCAGCGCTTCCGGCAGGCCCTGGGCGCCGATCATCGTCGACCGCCACGCGCGGGCCCTGAGCGAAAGCCTGATGCGCTTGAGTGCGGAGTGAGGCCACGCGCCGCACGGGGCGGATAACCTCGCCACTCGCCACTCGCCACGCTGCGCCAGCGTCCGCCCCGACTCCCTGGCCAGCGCATTTTTTCGAATCCGCCCTGCGGATTTTGATTTGCCGCCACGCCCTGGCGCAGGCGCAATGGTGCTCCCGAAAGGAGATCGCCATGCCCACTGCCACCCCACCCGGCCGCACCCTCTGGCTGATGGCCGCCATCGTCCTGGTCGGCCTCAACCTGCGGCCCTCCATGGCCGCCGTCGGCCCACTGCTGAACGCCATGCGCGGCGAGATCGCGCTCAGCTTCGGCGACGTCTCGCTGCTGACCGCCCTGCCGGTGCTGACCCTCGGCCTCGGCATGTTCTTCGGCCTGGGCATCGCCCGCCGCGTCGGCGAGTGGCGTTCGGTGGCCCTCGCCCTGCTGCTGATCGGCGCCGCCAGCGCCCTGCGCCTGGGCAGCCGAGGCCTGCCCGACCTGCTCGGCAGCGCCATGCTCGCCGGTCTCGGCATCGCCCTGATCCAGGCGCTGATGCCGGCCCTGATCAAGGCCCGTTTCGGCGCGCGCACGCCGCTCTGCATGGGGCTCTACGTCACCGCCATCATGGCTGGCGCGGCGCTGTCCGCCAGCGCCGCGCCGACCCTGGCGGAGCACGCCGGCTGGCGGCTCGGCCTCGGTGCCTGGGCGGCGCTCGCCGCGCTCGCGCTGCTGGCCTGGTGGCTGCAACCCGGCACCCGCCTGCGCCTGCCCGCCGCGCAGCCCGGCAGGAGCCTCCTGCGCTATCCGCGGACCTGGCTGCTGGTCCTGTTCTTCGGCCTCGGCACCGCCTGCTACACCTGCGTGCTGGTCTGGCTCGCGCCCTATTACCTGGAACAGGGCTGGAGCGCCCAGGAATCCGGGCTGCTGCTCGGTTTCCTGACGGCCATGGAGGTACTCTCCGGGTTGCTCGCGCCGGCCCTGGCCAGCCGCTCGCGGGATCGCCGCCCGGTGCTGGTCGGGCTAACGGCGCTGATGCTGGCCGGCTTCCTCGGCCTCGCCTGGACGCCGGCCAGCCTGCCGCTGCTCTGGGCGCTGTGCCTCGGACTGGGCATCGGCGGGCTGTTCCCCATGGGCTTGATCGTCTGCCTCGACCACTTCGACGCGCCGCAACGCGCCGGTCAACTGGCTGCCCTGGTACAAGGCGCCGGCTACCTGATCGCCGGGGTCTCGCCGTGGATCGCCGGGCTGCTGCGCGACAGCCTCGGCAGCTTCACCGGCGCCTGGCTCGGACTGACCGCGGTGGCGGCGCTGCTGCTGGGACTGGGTCTGCGCTTCGACCCACGGCGCTATGCGGCACTGTTCGCCGAGCGGCAGGCGCGAGGCGTCGGCGCCGAAAGCTTGCGCTGAGGAAGGGGACGGGTTCTGATGGCGCTCCCGACGCCGTCAGGACGCCCCGATGCTGATCGCCAACGGCCTGCGCAAGGTCGACATGCAGGACCTGCTGGTCTTCCTCCAGGTCCACCAACGACAGAACCTCGTCGAGGTCGCCGAACACCTGAGCCTCAGCCCGTCGACGGTCAGCTACTGCCTGAAGAAGCTGCGCCAGGCCTTCGACGACGAGCTGTTCATCGCCACCCGCGGCGGCATGCAGCCGACCCACAAGAGTCGCGCCATGCTGCCCCATGTGGAGGAAATGCTCGCCCGCATCAACGCCTGTCACGCCGCCCAGGGCAGCTTCGACCCGCGTGGCGAGCCGCGTACCTTTACCCTCTGCGCGCCGGAATACGTCGAGCTGCTGATCCTTCCGGCACTCCTGCGACGGCTTGCCGCCAACGGCCCGAGGATTGGCCTGGACATCCGCCGCCTGGGTCCCGAACTGCCCACCGAAGCATTGCTCGACGGCCAGGTCGACCTGGTCTTCGACTTCGGTCCCGAGTACCACCGACCGGCACCGGAGCTACAGGCGCTCGCCCTGTTCAGCGACGAACTGCTCTGCGTGCAGGATCGTGCCCAGCCGCGCCACGAGCGCCTGGAACTGGACGAGTTCTGCCGGCGCCGCTTCGTCTTCCCGACCCCGCTCGACGCCAGCAACGCCAACCTGGTGGACACGTGGCTGCGACGCCAGGGCCGCAGCCGCGAAGTCGCCGCGCGCGCCAACAGCTACGTCGCCGCCCTGCAACTGCTGTCGGGCAGCGACTTCGTGCTGATGCTGCCGCGACGTATCCACGCGCTGCTCGACGATGGCCGCCATCGCGCCTGCCTCGCACCGTCAGGGCTGCCGCCGTTCGCCCTGCACCTGTCATGGAGCCGCGCCGCCGACCAGGACCCGGCGAACCTCTGGCTGCGCGAACAGGTGCTGATCGTCTGCGCCGAGCTGGGTTTGCTCTAGCCTGCGTCATCCTGCACTTCGAGGCTCGCCGCCAGGGAGCGCCAGAGCACTTCGGCGAATACCTGCTGGATGCCGCCGGCCAGGTAGTCGAACATCTGCTGCGCTTCCCGCCACTGGCTGCACACCAGCCAGAGATCCGGCTCGAGGGCGTCCCTGCGCACCTGGTACTCCAGGCAACCCGGCGCCTCCAGCCCCGGTTCGACCAGTTGTTGCAGGCGCAGGCCAAGCCGTTCCGACTGACCGTTGCGCGCGCGAATACGGATGACCTGGCTGGCGCTCATGACGGACGCTCCTCCGGACGAACGAGCGACGCCTCAGTGGGCGCCGCGCTCCAGTGGCTTGAGGATCGGGTCGCCCTCCTTGAGCAACTCCCAGACCAGCAACTTGGCCGGCTTCATCGGATCGGGATTGCGTGCCAGCAGGTGCGGCACGTTCGCCGGCTCGTACCAGCTCTGGCCCACCGTGTAGGTTTCCACCGGGCCGCCTTCCAGTTGCGTCTGCACGGTGCCCTCGAGCACGTAGACGAACACCGAGCCGGGATGCACATGGGGCGCGGAGACCTGGCCGGGCTTGAACGACACCGTCAGCATCAACCCACGATGGCCGGGAATCTCGGCCAGGGCCTGGTCGCGCAGGGTTTCCACCTTCTCCGCAGCATGGGCGCTGGCCAGCGTCGGCAGCGCGGCGAGCAGCAGGCAGGCGATCGATCGATTGGCCTTCATCGCCGCCCACCTCACTCCGGTTGCATGCCCATGCCGACGCCGAAGCGGTTCCAGGCGTTGATGGCCGAGACCGCCAGGGTCAGTTCGGCGATCTCCTTGTCGTCGAAGTGCTCGCGCAGTTCGTCGAGCAGGCCGTGCGGCAACGGACCCTGACTGAGGCGGGCGAGTTGCTCGGTCCAGGCCAGGGCGGCGCGCTCGCGCGGGGTGAAGTAGGGGGTTTCCTGCCAGACGCAGAGCGCTTGCAGACGCTGCTCGGTCTCGCCGGCCTTGCGCGCGTCGTTGGCATGCATGTTCACGCAGTAGGCGCAACCGTTGATCTGCGAAGTGCGCAGGTAGACCAGTTCGATCAACGGGCGCTCCAGGCCGGCCTTGGCCAGGGCCTTTTCCAGGCCGAGCATGGCGGCATAGGCGTCGGGGGAGGCTTTGGCCCATTCGAGGCGGGTGGTCATGGCGAATCTCCTTGGCTGATTGGCAGCCGCGAGAGTGGAAAGCGGCGCGGCATGGGGTAACACTAAGCCTGCCTTTGGCTTCCACGAAGAGCCAATTACCAGAAATACCAGGTAGCCAATTTCGCCATGGAACTGCAACTGATCCTCGACGGCCGCCACGACCTGGTCGGCCAGCTCTATCGCCAGCTGCGCGACGCGATCCTCCATGGTCGCCTGGCCACCGGCGATCGCCTGCCAGCCACGCGCTACCTCGCCGAACGCCTGGAAGTGTCGCGCAAGACCGTCAGCGAAGCCTACGAGCGCCTCGCCAGCGAGGGCTTCCTCGAAGGCCGGGTCGGCAGCGGCACCTTCGTCGCCCGCGGGCCCGCCGGGGAAGCGCCGCCGCAGCGCGCCGACGGTCCGTTGCGGCCGGCCGCGCGCTGGGCACGCATCGAACCGCAGTCCGGTCTGATGGACCAGCGAGCACCGCTCCGCTACAGCTTCGCCGGCGGCACGACCGACAAGCGCCGCTTTCCCTTCGATACCTGGCGTACCTGCGTGCTCCAGGCGCTACGCCTGCAACAGCGCTCGCCGGCGTTCTACAAGGAAACCGAAGGCGACCCCGAGCTGCGCCTGGCGATCTCCCGCTACCTGGCGATCAACCGCGCCGTGCAGTGCGACTGGAACGCCCTGATGGTCACCCAGGGCGCCCAGCAGGGACTCGACCTGCTGGCCCGGGTGATGCTCGACCCCGGCGACCTGGCGGTGGTCGAGGAACCCGGTTATCCGCCGGCCCGCGCCAGCCTGCTGGCCACCGGCGCCGAGGTGCGCGGAGTGCCGGTGGACGCCGAGGGGCTGCGCGTCGACCTGCTGCCGGACAACGCCAAGCTGGTCTACGTCACCCCGTCGCACCAGTTCCCGCTGGGCATGCCGATGAGCCTGGAGCGGCGCCTGCAGTTGCTGGACTGGGCGCAGCGCCACCGGGCGCTGATCATCGAGGACGACTACGACAGCGAGTACCGCTTCGACGGGCGTTCGCTGGAGTCGCTGCGCAGCCTCGACCGGAACGGCCAGGTGGCCTACCTCGGGACCTTTTCCAAGACCCTCTTCCCCGAGCTGCGCCTCGGCTACCTGCTGCCGCCGGCGAGCCTGCGCGAAGCGGTGCTGGCGGCGCGCAAGCTGGTCGACCGGCACAGCGAGACCTTGCAGCAACGCGCCCTCGCGCTGTTCATCCAGCGCGGCGACTTCGCCCGCCATACGCGCCGCCTGCAACGCGAATACGCCCAGCGTCGCGGACGCCTGCTGGAACGCCTGCACGGCGACCTGAGCCCCTGGCTCGAAGCGCTGCCGGCGGTGGCCGGGATCCACCTCGCGGCGCGCTGTCGCGAACCGCTGGATGTGCTGCGCATCGCCCGTCATTTGCGCCAGCAAGGCCTGGAGGTCGGCACCCTGCCGCCCTTCTACGCGGAAACCCCGGCACAGGCCGGCTTCCTCTTCGGCTTCGGCTGCATCGAACGGGACGACATCGACCCGGCGTTGGACCTGTTGCGCGCCGAGCTGCGGCGCTAGGCGCGCTCCCGCCCATCCACGGCCGACAACTCGGCGGCGTGCGTAGGAGCCGATCTCCCCGGCAAGAGGCTCGATTGCAACCGCGCCCATGCCCAGCGGCGCATGACGCGCCGCGTTATCCGCCCTATGGGAGGCGCCGCCCCTTGCAAAGGCCCGGCGAGGACGGCTCAGGGCTGCAGCAGTTTCGCCAGTCGTTCGCCGTCCAGGCCGAGCATGCGGGCAGCCTTGCTCTCGGCCAGTTGCTCCGCGTCGTCCTCGGGCAGGCTGGCGGCCTGGGTCGCCAGGCTGAGGATCAGCTCTTCGCGGGAAAGCACGCCACCGAACTGGTACGCCGCAGCGATCAGCCGGCGCAGCTCCAGCGGCAGCCGCCAACGCGCCCGCAGGGCCGAGCCGAAGCTGGCGCCGAAACGCCCCAGCAGCTCGTCGAGGCGCGCCTCGTCCAGCGCGCCGCCGCCATCGCACCAATCCTGCAATGTCCGCAGCAGCGCCAGGTCGCCCAGGCGATGCAGCAGCCCTGCGGTATAGCAGCGCTCGACGTCCGCGCCGAGGGCGTCGGCCAGTTCCCAGGCGATGTCCGCGCAACGTTGCGAAAGATCCCAGAAGTGCATGGCGCGCTCGGCCAGCAGCGGCTCGCCGAGCTGGATGGCCCGCTGCAGGCTGAAACCGAGCACCAGGTTCAGGCTGTGCCCGAGTCCCAGCCGCCGCAGGGCCTGGCCCAGGGTCTGGCAGGCCGGACCGACGTGCCGGGCGGCGCTGTTGGCGGCGGCGATCAGGCCAGCGGTGATCTGCGGGTCGCGACCGAACTCATCCTCCAGCACGCGCAGCGGATGCTCCTCGGCGCTCAGGCAACGATCGCTGGCGGCACGCACGTCGGCCAGCAACGGCGCCCCCTCCGCGGAGTCGCGCGCACGTTCGAGGAAAGCCTCCAGGTTCTCGCCCGCGCCCCGCTCCGGCAGCGGACAGGCGACCACTTCGTCGCCCTTCAGCAACAATCCTCGCAGGCGTTGCATCAGGTTCTCGGCCTGGAACGGCTTCACCAGGTAGGCGGTCGGCGCCAGTGCCACGGCGGCGCGCACGCTGGCCTGGTCGGCGCGGTCGCTGATCAGGATGAACGGCTGCTCGGCGACCGAGCGGCGCAGGCGCGCTTCGCGCAGCAGCTCGAAGCCATCCACTTGCGGCAGGTTCAGCTCGGCCAGGATCAACGCGAAGCGCCGGCGCCGGCAATGTTCCAGCGCTTCCCCGCCATCGCCGCAGAGGACCAGCCGCGCATCGCAACGCACGCCGAGGACCAGTTGGCCAAGCAGGTCGCGACTCCAGGGGTCCGGATCGGCAATCAGGATGACGGGGGCCTTTTTCGCGGCACTCATGGCTTTCCTCTTCGAACCTGGCGAACCGAGCAGGCCGCACCAGGCATGACAGGCGGGCACGACACGGCCCGCGGGCACACAAGGGTATGACGGACGAACACGGTGCGCCTCTAGGACCTGTCCTAATCGCCACGAACGGAACGACCGGAGGAATGCGGGAGGATTCGTATGCGCCAGGCGCCCAAGGGTAACAGGGGAAAACCGTTCGTCGGGCGTTTCGCGGAAAACCCTGGCAGAAAAAAGAGGCTTCCGTTTCCGTGAAGCCTCTGAAAGAAAGGCCCGCGCGGACGCGCGGGCCTCGGGGGTATCGCTTTGCCGGTGAAGCTTAAGCGAGTTCGTCGAAGCACTCGGCCAGGATGGCCAGGCCCTTCTCCAGTTGCGCGTCGGGGATGGTGACGGGCATGAGGAAGCGGATGACGTTGTAGTAGGTGCCGCAGGAGAGCAGGATCAGGCCCTTCTCGCGCGCACGGACGACGATCTTGCTGACCAGCTCGGCGGCCGGCTTGTGGGTATCGCCGCCCTCGAACAGCTCGATGGCCACCATCGAACCCAGGCCACGAACGTCGCCGATCACCTTGTGCTTGGCCTGGATCTCGCGCAGGCCGGCCTTGAGGCGCTCGCCGACGGCTTGCGAACGTTCCAGCAGCTTCTCTTCCTCGAACACCTTCAGCACGGCCAGTGCCGCGGCGCAGGCGATCGGGCTGCCGGCATAGGTGCCGCCCAGGCCGCCGGGCGCGATGGCGTCCATGATCTCGGCCTTGCCGGCCACGCCGGAGATCGGGAAGCCGCCGCCGACCGACTTGGCGAAGGTGGTCAGGTCAGGAACGATGCCCAGTTGCTCGGTAGCGAAGAAGGTGCCGGTACGGCCGGCGCCGGTCTGCACTTCGTCGGCGATCAGCAGGATGCCGTGCTGGTCGCACAGGGCACGCAGGCGCTGCATGAAGGACTTGGAGTTGACGTAGAAGCCACCCTCGCCCTGCACCGGCTCGATGATGATCGCGGCGATGTCCTGGGGCTGGGCATCGTTCTTGAAGATGCGCTCGATGCTGGCGATGGAGTCGTCCTCGCTCACGCCGTGCAGCTCGCAGGGCGCCAGGGCGCGGAAGATGCCGCCCGGCATCAGGCCCATGCCGGCGGAGTACGGGACCACCTTGCCGGTCAGGCCCAGGGTCATCATGGTGCGGCCGTGGTAGGCGCCGGTGAAGGCGATCACGCCAGCGCGACCGGTGGCGGCGCGGGCGATCTTGACGGCGTTCTCCACGGCTTCGGAGCCGGAGGTGACCAGCAGGGTCTTCTTCGGGAAGTCGCCCGGCACGCGCTTGGCGATTTCCTCGGCCAGCTCGATGTAGGGTTCGTAGGCCAGCACCTGGAAGCAGGTGTGGGACAGCTTGCCCAGTTGCTCCTGGACCGCGGCGATCACCTTCGGATGCAGGTGGCCGGTGTTCAGCACGGCGATGCCGCCGGCGAAGTCGATGTACTCGCGGCCTTCCACGTCCCAGACGGTGGAGTTCTCGGCGCGCTCGGCGACGACCGGGTGGATCTGGCCCACGCCGCGGGGTACCGCGGCCTGGCGACGCTTCAGCAGGGATTCGTTGGTCTTGCTCATGGCTTCCTCAGTGGCCGCTCATCGGGTCGGCCGGGTCAAAGGATGAAGGCGGGAAGGAAGCTCCCCAAGGCAGCATGCGATGATCGACTGCCTCGGGACTTGCAGGCCCGCCAGGGCTCGGAGCCGCTTCGCGATCGGCGACCGCGACTCCCGGTTCGTCCGGTGCCACCACCGGCAACGTCGACACCGGACGGCGCAGCTCTTGCCTGCCGTCCGGCCCCTCCGGATGCGTTTCTCGCCGGACTCAGATACCGCCCAGGCAGAGGTACTTGATCTCGAGGTAGTCCTCGATCCCGTACTTGGAGCCTTCGCGGCCCAGGCCCGAGGCCTTGATGCCGCCGAACGGCGCCACTTCGTTGGAGATCAGGCCGGTGTTGATGCCGACCATGCCGTACTCCAGTTGCTCGGCGACGCGGAACACGCGGGCCAGGTCGCGGGCGTAGAAGTAGGACGCCAGGCCGAACTCGGTGTCGTTGGACATGGCGATGACCTCGGCCTCGTCCTTGAAGCGGAACACCGGCGCCAGCGGGCCGAAGGTCTCGTCCTTGGACACCAGGGCGTTCTTCGGCACGTCGACCAGGATGGTCGGCTCGAAGAAGGTGCCGCCGAGGGCGTGCGGCTTGCCGCCGGAAACCACCTTGGCGCCCTTGGAGACCGCGTCGGCGATGTGTTCCTCGACCTTGGCCACGGCCTTGGCGTCGATCAGCGGACCGGTGGTCACGCCGGCTTCCAGGCCGTTGCCGATGTTCAGCTTGGCCACGGCGGCCTTCAGCTTGTCGACGAAGGCGTCGTACACGCCGTCCTGCACGTACAGGCGGTTGGCGCAGACGCAGGTCTGGCCGTTGTTGCGGTACTTGGAAATCAGCGCGCCCTCGACGGCGGCGTCCAGGTCGGCGTCGTCGAACACGATGAACGGCGCGTTGCCGCCCAGCTCCAGGGACACCTTCTTGATGTCCTGGGCGCACTCGGCCATCAGTTGGCGGCCGATTTCGGTGGAACCGGTGAAGGTCAGCTTGCGCACGATCGGGTTGCTGGTCAGCTCGCCGCCGACTTCGCCGGCGCTACCGGTGACCACGCTGAACACGCCCTTCGGAATGCCGGCGCGCTCTGCCAGCTCGGCCAGGGCCAGGGCGGAATACGGGGTCTGCGAAGCAGGCTTGAGCACCATGGTGCAGCCGGCGGCCAGGGCCGGGCCGGCCTTGCGGGTGATCATCGCCGAGGGGAAGTTCCACGGCGTGATGGCCGCGGTCACACCGATCGGCTGCTTGATCACGATGATGCGCTTGTCCGGCTGGTGGCCGGGAATGGTGTCGCCGTAGATGCGCTTGGCTTCTTCGCCGAACCATTCGAGGAAGGAGGCGGCGTAGGCGATCTCGCCCTTGGCCTCGGCCAGCGGCTTGCCCTGCTCGATGGTCATCAGGCGGGCCAGGTCGTCCTGGTTCTCGATCATCAGGTCGAACCAGCGGCGCAGCTTGTTGGCGCGCTCCTTGGCGGTCAGCGCGCGCCAGGCCGGCAGGGCCTTGTCGGCAGCCTCGATGGCGCGGCGGGTCTCGGCGGCGCCCATCTTCGGCACGCTGCCGATGATCTCGCCGGTGGCCGGGTTGTTCACCTTGATGGTCTGGCCGTTGTCGGCATCCACCCAGGCGCCATCGACGTAGGCTTGTTGACGGAACAGCTTGGCATCTTTGAGTTGCATGACCTGTCTCCTTCGAGGAATGCCGTGAGCAGCGGGTCTACCTCGACTACCCCGCGTGCCTGGTTGTCTGGTTCGGTTGTAACCGGAAAGTGTTGCCTGCTGGTTATTCGAAAGGGCCAGCGCCCCGGTGTTCCATTTCCTGCGCCCTGTGCCAGCGGCGTCGCCGTTACCGGCCGGCCACCGTGCGCAACGGGCGGACGCGGACGAACGCGACCGCCGACAGGCGTCGGGGAGGATACGAAAGGCTCGTGCGGAAAAGGGATCGCGGACGAAACGCCACGCCGGCACCACGGCGGCCCGGCAGCGCGAAAGGCCGGACGAGCGACGGGCAGGTCAGAAAGAGGTCATTCCAGGGGCACGCGGCCGGCTGAACTGATGCCAATTCCCCGGTCTCCTGTTGTTGTGGCTTTGGGGGCGTTTGAAATCTCAAACGAATCCTAGGGCCACCACTGACAAAGGGCAATACCCCGTTCGATAAAATCAACGAAAGTCGGAAAATCCTGCTGCTTTTCTGAGCACATCCTCGACGGACGGTCGTTTTCGTTCGAAATCACGAACGTACGCACATGGAATGGACTCCCGCCGACGAGATGCGTATGATTGCGGCCTGCCGCGCGAGCCGCGGCGCTGCATCCGTAGCTCAGCTGGATAGAGTACTGCCCTCCGAAGGCAATACTCATCGAGTTGAGAAGGGTGTCAGCTAATGGTCAAATAGACCGCCGCAACATATACGCACCAGTAGCTCAGCTGGATAGAGTACCGCCCTCCGAAGGCGGGGGTCGTGGGTTCGAATCCCGCCTGGTGCGCCATATCTGTATGATTTAAAAGCCTTTTCCTAAGGCTCTGCCGATCCAGATCCCGAATTGGCTAATCTCTCAAAATTGATCTCCATGCGGATACTCAGATTGTGGTGAGTACTGCCCGCAGCGCTCCTTTTCGACTCATTTTCGGGCTGTGCCAATTCTGTGCCTAAACCGTGCCTCAAAGTCTGGCGCCCTATTTTGCGAGCGGGGATTTTGAGTACTAGCCATAAATCGAGCTGCAGCTACTAGTCGATGGTAGTGAAGAAATCTTGCGTCGCTGCCTTCCCAGGCGGGTGGCCGGAGGGCCGTGGAATCCAACATCCATGTCATCGGCGGAAAAAGCGTCCCGCAGGATAGGGGCTCCGACAGAACACTGGTCATTGACGACCCTGCGGTGCTCCAGGCTGTGGCAGGCGCAGCGAAATGGATGCGTATCTGCCAACGTACCAATACAGCTATTCGGGATCGTCTACGCAAAGAGTGCAGAGTGCTGTGGCCAAGGCGCAAACAGCACCCAACCCTGAAAAGCTTCCGCCACCAATTGGGCTCAAACCTAAAAGCCTCCGGCGAGAGCGATGAGGCCATCGCCTACATGATGGGGCACCAATCCATTGAATCCATCAGCGTCTATGGGAACCGTCGATCTGGGGCTGGTCACAAATTGCATATCAGACCTGCACAGGACGCTGACTTGTCAAAAGTTCGCCAACCCAAACAGCCTGCTGTTTTTGGTCGAGAACGAGTGGTGGGCCGTATTGAGGTGCCACAGCGCCTGACAAACCGACGAACAACTGCACACCCTGTCGCAAATGAACGTTAGCGGCCGGGTATCATCTCAGGCGCCAGCCATCTGCCTAATCGTAAATGCCCTTCGTCCAACCACCGTAAACCCAGTGGACTCCGGTATTGACTGTTCAAAAACACGCCCGGTCTGCTCCAAGCGCAGATAGCGCGTTGCGCACTTTTTATCCAAACAGTTGGCTTTGAACCCTAAAGGGCTTTGGAAAACCAGCGGAGCCCTGCCAGAGCACACCGGGCACTTTTCCAAAGCAAGAATCGCCTGGTTGTGACCTTCCAGGGCTGACGCTTGCGCAGTGGAGTTAGAGGCAACCAATGCCTCCTTGAGCGCCGTCACTGCCTCCCCGGCCAAGGCCTCAGTAACAATCAGTTCATTTTGCTCTGAATTAACCTGAACCCCCGCAACCTGCTTTGCCTGTTCCAGCACTTTTTGCGGGATTTTTTGCAACGGCTGCGCATACGTAATCAGAGCCATTCGGCAAAGCACCTGGTCAACCAGCAAGCCAAAGCGCTCCGTGCAATACATGTCCGTGGGAGACAGCGGTATCCACTGCTCCGGGCAATAAGCCGCATCAATCTCCTGCCCCATTGCCGGCCAGGCGATAAACCGCTCCTTGCTCTGTGGGGTCACCTCAGGAGCAGGCGCATCACTCAACCAAGGCACAATGGTAAGCAATACGTCCTCTGGCGTTGAAAGGCCAGGAGAACTGCTAAGCAAATGCCACTCCAGCCCACTTTGCCGAAGAAGTATGTGCCTTCCGGCCCAGACACCTTCGTCCTGGCCATTCAGATAAGGCAGCAGCGCCCTCCTCATGACCAGACCGGCGTAGCGAGAATAGACAGAAGCTAGAGATTGGTTCTGCCTGAAGCGCTCTGCCGGCGTGGCACGTTTGGCCTGTGTCACCTTGGCCAACTGATCCCACAAGATAGCCAGATGCCGGTAATGCTGATCGTGACCAAGGATGTTGGTCATATGCAGCACACCTGTCACTTGTGCCTGCCGGCTGACCAACAAATACAGACCACTTTGCTGCAGGCCCGCAATCGTCTGGTACAAGCGTTCAAGCTTTTCAAGCGTTTCACCAAGCAACTTTGATGCGTTACTGGTTTCCTCTGCGCTGAATGTCATCCCCCACAAGCGGCAAATTTCTTCACGCAGACGGTAATCGACATTCTCCGCCTCATAGAAGCGCAGCGCCTGATTCAGCGTCGCCTGCAAGCCACGCAACTCCGCCAAGCGCCCGTGCAAATAGCGTTCAATCTTATCCAGCAAGCGCGCATAGACACGATTCTCATAGATGCCATAGTCATCTTCGCTGAAGCGGGCCAGTACCTTCTTGGGGATCACGCCACTCAACGTCTGCCGCTGCCAGCACTCCGAGTGCGAGGCCAGATGCACCAGCGCCCCTTTGGCCAAACGACGTGCACGCCCGATATCAGCAACCTCATCCTCATAGTGAAGATCGAGGCGCGGACGCAGCGAGATGTGATGCAGATGCCCTTGCTTCACCACATCCAGAAGCCGCTCCTCAAAGGGCTGCAGATGGCTCTTGGCATCGATGATGGAAGCTGGCATCAAAGGAGACATCAAAGGCGCCTGCAGTGCCTCGGCATCAATCGTCGCAATGACCTTGCTCAGCAATTCCGTTGCCGCCGCCAGACTTTTTTGCGGCGGCGTAAAAGTGCAAGCCTCATCACCCAACTGGCAGCGCTGATCACCATCACTCACCAGCACCCCCGTAAATACCGGTGTATGGCCATTGAATGCAGGCCCGTCATTCACAGACTGATAGCGGCCGGGCTGAATGAGTGCCGGCAACTGCCGGCACTGCTCACCCGTAAAACGATCAAACCACATCAGCTACGGCCATCCAGGCGACGAATATCAGCCTCCAACAGCTCCATAGACTTGCGCGGATCACCCGCCAGATCAGCGCTGATCCAGAAGTCCTCCAGAGCGCCTTTCAGATTGCGCAGCGTCTCGGCAGAAACGTTGTAGCGGCCGGTCACTTTGCCAGGGCGCATGATTCTCGTGGCCAACAAGTGGTCCACCGCCTCCCCCGAAGAAGCCCCGCAAGCCAGCATGACAGGGATGAAATCCAGCGCCTGCTTTTCAAAGCGGTTCCCCCAGCCCAGCTCAAACTGGCTGCCCAACTGTTCGGTGAAGGCATCGCCGGTCAGGTCCTTCAGTAGCTTGACGACCTCCTCCTTGCGCTCAGCTCTTGCCTTGCCAAATGCCTTGCGCAAGGAGCGATAAGAGTAGTTGGCCGGCTCAAACGGTTTGATCGTGAAGCGCTTATCCTGCTTGGGCAGAGTCATTACATGAGCACGATCATAGGTCTTGTCCGCCAGCTCATTGGTGGTTTCATCATGGTTCGCGGTACCAATAAACCAGACATTGGCTGGCACCCTGATCTTGCGTCCCTCGGTCAGCATCGCAGGTGCATTGGGCAACGACGTTTCCGAGAGGCTGATCAAGCGCTCCTCCGGATTGTTCTTCTCCAGCGCAGAGAGGAACTCGGCAAAGTACTGCTCAGGACGCGACAGGTTCATCTCATCCAGCAGGATGATGTTGCAGGTGTCTTCCCAACGCGGCGTCTGCGCTTTGTATAGCGCCTGCAAGCAGTCCTTCTCGTAGAAGCGTCGCTCAAAGGCGTTGTAATGACCAAGCAGGTCGTCGCGATCACGCCAGCCCGCCTGCACTGCAATATCGGTGCAAAAGCCCCCCATTGCTTTGGCAAAAGCCTTGGCCAAACTGGTCTTACCGGTACCACTGATACCCTGGAAGACATGCAGCTGGCTCATGGCCAAGCCCCCCAGCAACACGCGGATATCCTCGATCGGATAGAACAGTTCTACGTGCTTTTCAGCTTTAGCAATCCGATGCTGCAACTGGGTGGCGAATGTCTCGAGATCAGGCACTTCATCTAGGTCCATACGCGCCCGGTAATCGCGCTCACTATCCATCAGCGACATGGCTGGGAATGGTGTCTGGGTCTTCTGCGCACTGGTCAGCTGCTCGATGCGGCTTTCGAGGTCATCTATGTGAACGGCAAGGGTATTCTTGTGTTGCTCCAGAACACGTTTCTCACGCGCGACAGCCTCAAGCTCTGTAGCCGCGACACGCTTGCCGCTCAACTCACGACGCAGCTCATCCCGCTCAGGGCGTAGCTCAGCTACTTCTCTTTCAAGATCAGCCTTGCTGTCACGCAGGTAGTCATTATCGCGCTGCAATTGCGCCGTATCCGATTGCTCCAGGCTGCGCTTGAGTTCACGGTTTTCCTGACGCAGCGCTTCCAGTTGCTGCAGGATCTCAGCTCCGGATACTTCGCCCAGGGATTGCTTGAGTTCCTGAATATCGAGCAGCTGCTCCTTGAGTTCATTCGCCTTGCTCCAGGCCCGCTCACGCTGCTCTTCCAGCTTGGCAACAACCTGGTGATGATTCGCCCGCTCGGATGCCATTTCCTCATCCAGACGCTGCTGCAAGGCCTTTTCCTCTGCCTGGATATCCGCCCTCTCACGATCCAGGCGGCTACGCGCACGATCTAACTCGACCACTTTCTGCTTGATGTCGTGCTCACGCTGATCAAGCAACCTGACACGTTCAGCCTCTGCCTCCGTGCAACTAAACTTGATCTCCGCCAGCCGCCTTGCTGCCAGAGAAATTTCACCGTCGAGCTGGTGCTTATCTTCGCGCAACGTCTGAAGATCCACTTCATGCTGACGCACCTGCTGACGCTGTTGCGCTTCCAGCTGACGTAAAGCCGCTTCGTTTTGCGCAACAAAGCCGGCTTGCGCATTGGCCTCTCGCATATTCAGGGAACGCTCGGCCTCCAAATTTTCGGCCATCTTCAGCGCCAATGCCTGCTGAGTCTCAAACAGCTTGTCCCGCTCAGCCTCGAGCTCAGCTTTCTCTGCATCCAGTCCGGAGCGGACGGCCACAAGCGCTTCCTGTTCGGCTACCTGCGCCAGTGCCGCCGCCTCGGCAGTTTCAGCTAGTTTGCTGGCAGCAGCCCACCGCTCGGCATATTCGTCATGCAAACGCTCCTTGAAGCGCACCAACTCCTTGCAGAGCGTGGCGAATTGCTCAATCCAGCGAACCAGATCACTGTCGCCCTCAAAACGCTCGCAGACGCCGCGCAACCACTCACGCTCGACAGAAATATCCAGTGCCATGTCAAAGGACTGATAGGCCTTGGAAGCGTTCTCGAAAGAAGCGCTCCATACATTCACTTGCTGCTCCACTGAAGCACGGGCCATACCGGCCGCAGACGGTGCCGCTGCTGGGATTTGCTGTGGACCAAACTTGTTCGAGCTTTTCTTGCCCATTACATCCATTCCTTAAAAAATTCGGTGAAGCCCAGCGCGTACTGGATGTTATCCAGCGTTTCCTCATAGGTGAGGGGGGCGACTTCTCGTCCGGTAAAGCGGCTCTGCGCATGGGTGCTGCTGTTACGCAAATCCGCAAGCAGCAACAGCCTGTCAAGTTGCAGCTCGCGAGCTAACAGCGTCTTTAACGGGTGCCCGGAGTGGTTGAGCGTTCCCATTGCTGCAGCAAACAGCAAAGCCTTCAGGGAGCTGCCTGGCCGAGAGCAAGCCAAAATGATCTGATTGATGTTTTGCCCGGCTAGTTTGCTGATTACCCCATCGGTAAACGCCGGCAACTGCAAGGCGGATAGCACGCGCGCATTTAGCCCTCGGCCAAGGTTTTTCTGTTTGGGCAGATGGCCTGCGTCAACTGGATATTGGTGAATCAACCACTGCATGAGGACCTCAAGCAGTTTCTGGCACTCCATCACTGCAGCATCCAGTTCCTGCTCACTCTGGTCGCCTTGTGCCAGCTTGTTCATACGCAGTAGCAGGGCTGCCAAATGCCGCTTGATATCCGGTTGCCGCGCCGCCCAGGGGTATTCCGTGAGCACCTGCATATCCGCCTGCTGGCGCATGGCCTGCAGCCACTGCTCAACCGTCTGATCATCCGCACGCGGAACAGAAACCAAAGGCTGTAAATGGTTGAGCAGGTACTTGTTACCCCCCTCAGTCTGCTCCCGCAAAGCATCCTGTAACCACCAGGCGTTGGCTCGCAGCGTAAACGGATCGTCGACCACCCACAGGTCCAGCCCCTCGTCATCAGGCTTGGCCCAAAGCAGTACCCTTGCAGGCTTGGCGGTATCATCCAGCCGCTGCACACCAGACAATTTAAGGAATTGCGGGAACTGGCCGCTATCGAGCTGCCGAGCCGCCCGATAATCATCCCGATACTCACGATAAGCTATCGCCAGCACCTCATGATCCAGCACCGGCAGTGATGACTTGCCCGCCGCCATCACAAACGGCCGGATTGACTTGCCGCTTTTCCGCTCCCCTTTGAATACGGGATAGCGTTGCAGCGGATCTTCGGGCTCGATCGAATCAAGCTGCTCAGCGAAGCGTGGCCAGAACTGACCACTGATAGCATCCTGGAACAGATAACCAGCCTTCAGGTTGTCATCCTCAACAGACTCACCATCCAGCAGTTGCTCGCCTTTTTCAGTCAGCCCACGGGCACTATCAGTCAGCCAGCCGTTACTCACTCCTTGAGCCAGTATCAGCTTGATCAGGTTGACATGCAGCCCGGTCAGCTCGGCGATCGCCTCCTCTTGCGTCACCTGTGCCCGGATCAACCCCAGCACAGCACGCTGGAACAGATTCAACTGAGCCTCTTTTGCCTCGGGATAAAGCACGCGATGAACCAGCACCGGCCACAACAAGGGCTTGGGCTCGCCGCGAGGCTTTTCAGCAAACTGCAGATAAGTACCGGTTTCAGCGAATGCAGCCATGCTCACCTCCACACAGCTGATAGAAAGCAGCCAGAGCTGGCACCGCCTCTTGTGCATCCGGGTTACTGGCCAAAGCCGCATCCCCGACACAAATCAGCATCTGCCTCTGCCGGCTCATGGCCACGTTCATACGGTTTGGCAAACGCAGGAAGCCGAACTGACGGTTCAGTTGCAGCTCGCGATCATCCCCCTCGCTGGCAGCAGCCCGCCCCGAGCGATTTGGCTGGAAACTGCGCACACAAGACAGCAGCACCACATCGAACTCCTTGCCCTGGAAGGCATCCACCGAGCCAACCCGCAAGCGTTCCTCTGCAACCACGCTGCCATCTGCCTGCACCTTACGGGTCAACTTGAACTGCTCATGCGGCTCGTAGCCCCCTTCGCGCTTGACCATCAAGGGAGTACCGTCGATTTTCTGCTGAGCGAGCTTCTCCATGATCAGATCGCGCTGTGCCGCGTAGAAAGTAATAATGCCGACAGACAACGCCTCACCGCCAGCCTGCATCAGCTTTACCACTTCGTCAGCAATGCGCTGCGCCTCAATCTCTCGAACCCGGCTAGTTCCCCGGCGCTGATCACGCCCCTGCACCGCCGGCACATCAATCCACTGACATACATGGCCACGGTAGGACTCCGCCAGCGGCCCAAGCCTAGAAAGCAGCTCCTGGCTGAATACAAACGCCTCTGCCGGCCTGCCGGAATGCAGAACCCCCAGGTTTTCACATTCGTAGAAGTGCTTACTGACAAAGTTGCCCAAGACCGGATGCATGCGGAACTGGGTATCAAGCATCACCACACGGCGAATCGAATCCTGCTTTTCCAAATCCTGTAGCTTGACCCGCATACGCTCGAAAAGACTGGATCGGAAAGCCGCCAGTTGCAGTTCGGTCAGTTCATGCTCCTCCTGCAACTGCCCCTCGATATCCGGCTCAAGCATGTGCGGGAGCTGGCGGTCATCGCCCACCAGAACAATCCGCCGCTTGGCCATGGACATCGGAATAAACAGATCCAATGGATTGGCCCGTGCTGCCTCGTCGATGACAACCGTATCGAACTCGATATCCGAGTTGGAGCTAGTGGATACCTCTTGCAACATTTCCATCTGCTTGCCCGCAGCCTGCTGGCAGGTTGCACCGACCACCATCGAATACTCATTGACCACAGCCCGCGCAGCGGAACGATCGGACTCCAGACTATCGACCAGTTGCTCCAAGACCCATGCAACCCCCTGCTTGCGCTTGGCCATGCGGTCTTCCAGATAGCGATCCACCTCATCAAGCAGCGCTAGGCCATCAGGGTCTACCTGGCGTTTCAGCGCAGCCGGCCGGTAATCCGGCAAGTGCTGATCAAGCAACAGATCCTTCCAGATCTTCAGAGCCTGAAGGGTCGCCGGCTCAACGTGCGAGCTGTCGGCAAGTTCTTCCAGCAGGCGCAGCAGCTCCGGGGCCACACCTTTTTCATGGCGCTTGAGCCAGCTCAGCAGATCCCAGGCACGCTCGCCGCCATCATCGGTAAAGGCAGCAACCTCGACACGCAGAGCACGGATACGCCTGAGCAGCTGAGAGGGAGGCAGACCTCCCGCAGCTGTAGCCGGCGCTTGACCGGCAAGCGTATCGATATACTCCTCGAACTGACTTTCAAGCCGGGGCGGCAATGCCAGGCCGCTTTGCTCCAGTTCACGCAAGTCATGCAAAAGGCGCTGGAACTCATCCGCCTGCTGTGCAGGGCCGGTACTCGCTACCCGGGCAAGGGCCAACCTCGCGGAAATGGCCCGCAACTGCTCAAGCTCAGGGAAGCGGCTGTATTCCTGCGCAATCTTGCGGTGCAAATGAGCCGCCTGGCGTTCCAGCCAAGGCTCAATCAAAGCCGCCTGATCACTCTCGCCGTGCTTGCCGCCCACCCGCGCGCCAGGTAAGCCGAATACATCGCTACGCTCCAGTGCATTGTCGACGGCATCATGCTGAAAACTGCTGACCAGTACCTGCGCCGCAATATTCTGCTTCTCCGCTCGCTCACCCAGACAACGCTGCAATGCTGCAATAACCTGGGTTTTACCGGTACCAGGAGGGCCGATGATGATTGCCAGATCAGGGGTATTGAGCGCGCAATCCAGCGCCAGCGCCTGCTTCTCGGTCGGCTTGCCACCCTTGAAAGACTCCAGCACGTATGGGGTCAGCCCGCTGATCGGGCGTCGTCGCGCAGCAGGAACCGCAACCCCTTCCAGCAGCCATTTCAATTGCGGCAGCCGCTTGCCCGAGTCAATCGACTGCTTGGCTGCCAAGCGACGCTTACCCATCGAACGTTGGCCGGCAAGAGACAGATACAACCAGCCCTCCCCCGCTTTCGGTCGGATGTTGGTCTTACCCGCCGCCTGTTTGAAAATCACGCAATCTGGCTCGAAGCGAATAGTCCCCCGCGGAGCATTGGCAGTCCTTTGAGCCTTCTCGGATGAAAGCTCTTCCAGCCAGTCCGGGCGCTGATCGCCCAGATCAAACTGATCATTGCTGCTCAGCTCCAGATCGCGCCAGCGCTCGCGGAACGCCTGATACTGCTCCTGCGACTTGGGAATCAGACGCCAGACATTGCCACGTCCCTCCTGAAAGCCGTGGCACTCGGCGTAAGCCAGAGAACCCAAACTTTCTGCCTGCTCTAAAGCTCTTTGCCACTCTTTATCGTTGTAAAGATTCCAGAGTTCGAGATAGCTGGCGTTGTCACGCAGCGCCGCACTCAGCAGAGCCTGCTGACTGGCGCTGCCGAGTGCAGCCGCAACAGAGGCATCCTTAAATTCAAATTGGCCGAGCAGGAGGGAGAACGCACCATCGCGCTGGGTATGGCGGGTAACACGCTTGAGCAGATAACTGCCATCCTGGCGCCGCTCGACATCGGCACGCCAGCCATTACCCAGCAACTGAAAGCCGCCCTTGGTAGCGGTATTGCTGAAACGAGCAACCGTCAGCCAGTCACCCTCAGCCAGGCCCCGTACCACAAAATGCTCGGCAAACCAGCGACAGGCCAGCTCAACAGTGCTGCCAGCAATTTCGCGCTTGGCGTGCAGATCCTCAGCAAGCAGCTCATCCACACCCAGTTCAAGCTGCATTGCCGTTACTTCAACCGGTGCGCAGTATTGCACCAGCAGCTTGTTTTTCTTCGTACCAGTCAACAACCAGCGGGTCTGATCACGCAGGGCCAGAAGGCCAAATATTTCGGCATCGGCCTGGGTACAGCTGACGCGGATGCGTACATCCCCCTGCACCGCCAGCCAGTCATCCTGATAGCGCTGCAGGAAAATCGCCTGCCCGTCCTGCAAGGCATCCACAGACTCATCTGTAGAAAGCGCCAGCACATCGGCTGACAGCATGGGGAAATCTTTAAATTCCATTTGCCATCACCACCGGAATTGCCAGACGACTTTGCTGGAGGGCAACCCGGAGCCCGTATGCCCTGACTTCGCAGGCTCACCTACATGAATCAGGAAGGGTTCCTCATCCTGACCACGCAGGCTCTCCTTGAGGCCCTGATAACGCTGCAACGGTTTAATGTTCTCCCCGCGCTGCAACTGCAACTGGCTCTCAGGCAGCGGGAAAATCCCCAGGCCCTTGTCGCTGTACTCGATACGGATATGGTCAGCCGGCCAACGGTCATAGCTGAACGTCGGCAGCAAGCGCTTGAGCTCAACCTGCCCTCCCGGCTGCAACCAGACCTTTCGCCCCGTCGCCACCAGCTGCTGAGGACTCACCCCATCCCCGTCCTGCTCGGCAGGCAAGGCAATGAACTCCTCAAACAGAACCAGACGGCTGTCAGCTGGCGCCTTACAGAAAAAACACACCGCTTCGTCCGCAGCCCGCAAATCCACTGGCAACAGGCTGGTACTGCCGCAGCCAGGGCAGCAATAGATACGCTCGTCCACTTCAACCAGCGCCTCAAGCCACTCGGCCATAGCCGGGCGTTCATAGGCGCTGGCTCGTCCAGCCTCGAAGCAACGGCTAAACAGTTGGGGCAGCTTGCTGTGCTCCAGCAACTGCAGCGGCAGATTAACGAAGCAAGCGTTACTGTCGTCCTCGCTATCGTTGATCCAGGGGTGCTCACCGCTCAGCGCGGCATCCTCGACTTCAGGCTCACCGTCGCTGATCATCTCACCCTTGAACGGGTGGTTGTGTGTCAGCAACTGATAGGCAATAACGGCGAAGCTCCAGCAATCGGTGAGGCTGGACAACAACGCCTCACCACGCACCACTTCCGGTGCGCCATAGTCCACGGTGTGCAGGGTCAAGCCACTGTGGCTATCGAGGCTGATGTTGTCGCAGTCAATCAACCACGTCTCGGCAAACGCCGGATCGTCCGAGACAAAGATATTGTTCGGCGACAGATCACCGTAGAGCATGCCGCGCCCGTGCAACTGATTCAGTGTTCTGGCCATCTGGCCCAGAATACGAATACGCCGACGCAGCCCGCCCTGGCGCAGATAATCTTCATGTGCCTCTTCTTCAGCATTAGCAAAACTGTCCAGCAGCCCCTGCAAAGGCACCAGCCCGTCCATCAGCTCCATCACATAACCGCAGCGTGGCTCAGCCAGCAGTTCAAGCGGTCTAGCCAGCTTCAAATCGGCCAGATCCTGCCGGGTCAGCCATTCGATGTGCTCACGCCAACGACGGCGCGCCTGCTCATCCTTATTGGTAAACCCCTTGATCAGAGCTTGTGGGTACTGGGTGCGGTAAACAACGCCCTGCCCACCACTGCTCAACTCACTCGTGAGCTCATAAACCGAACCTTTGCTGTCCTGCACCATGCGCTGCTTCTGC
The DNA here is from genome assembly GCF_001813645.1 of Pseudomonas sp. HMSC063H08. Classification (NCBI taxonomy): domain Bacteria; kingdom Pseudomonadati; phylum Pseudomonadota; class Gammaproteobacteria; order Pseudomonadales; family Pseudomonadaceae; genus Pseudomonas; species Pseudomonas sp. HMSC063H08. The sequence continues at coordinate 27,230 of NZ_KV813581.1, read as the reverse complement.
GGCGCGGCTTTGTTCGTGCTCATCTGTATCAATCCGTTAAGAAAATTCCAGCAATACTCTTGTCGTCACCATGGCGTGGCGTCGACCAGTCCAGCAGCTCACCCGTCAACCAGCGGCGCATGCGGCGCTTGCTACTACAACGCAGTTGGCGCCGGTAAATGGCATCAAAAAACGACTCAAGCTGCGATGGAATCAGGTCATCCGAGATACCATCCGTCATCAGCAGTACGCCATCACCCGGCTGGCTCAACTCAAACTCGAAACTGCGAGTATTCCAGGCATCCGCCTGGGCCAAGGTCAGGGTCTGATTACCGAAGCCCTGGCGTTGATCGGTCAGCACCCTGAAAGCGCCAGCGCTTCTTGCCAGCAGCAATCCATCGCCAATCTGCCCGGCAACAGCCCGGCCACGGGCGTCCACGCGCGCCCACAGGCAGGTCGTTTCATTTAGGCGATAACGCTCGCCAAAACAGGCCAGCCAGGCCTTGCGAACCTCGTCAGTAACCGCTGCATGAGTAATGTCCGCCTGGCACCGAAGCACGTGCCGTGACAACTGCACCGCCTTGCGCGAACCGAAGTGGCTCAAGGGGCGGCTGCCCAATCCATCGGCAACTGCAACGCACCAACCGCCGCGTATACCACTGACGGCCAGGGCATCCTGGTTAGGTGAGTCATCCTGCTGGTGGGCGGGGCCCCTCACCGAAGCCCCACTCGCCAACAAGCGCATCAGAAATCCCAGTCCTGATCATCCGTCGGGATTTGCAGCGGAGCAGACTGATTCGGCGTCGCCGAGCGGCTACGTGCACTGACGCTCATCGTCACAGCGCGGAAAAAACGATGGATATCCGCAGCATTCTCGGCACGGAACAGCGGTGCCTCCGGGTCATTGGCAAAATCACCGAGCATGCTCTCATCGGCATCAGCACCTATGGCCATGGCAAAGCGAGTGGCCTTGGACGAGCGCTCGCCATTGGCCAGACGAGCAAAGGAACCCTGCCAGTCATCAGTAGGGTGGCCATCGGAAACCAGCACGATTACCGGTTTGTAGGCGCGGGAGGGGATGCTGTCCTTGTCTTCGATCATCTGGCTGGCCAGTGCCAGAGCACCACCCAACGGAGTCGCCCCCGCAGCAGTAAGCGGGGTGAAGCCCTGCAACTGATGAGCCGGAGTCAAAGGCAAATTCACCTCTGCTTGACTGCCAAAGGTGATCAAACTGACCTGCAGTTCAGCCCGCAGGCGGCTCTCGCCGGCAAAGCTGCTGATCATGTCTTTCAGGCTCTTGTTCAGCGCCTCGATCTTGCCATCCACAGACATGCTGCCACTGGTGTCAGCCAGAACGATGATCGGCAGCGGACGGGCGGTTTGGACCTGGAATTTTTTGAGTTCTGACACTGTGTACTTCCTTGATAGTCAATTGGATATCTCCCTATAAGCGCATTCCGTGCCAACTCATGTTTTCTTTTAAAAACAGTATGTTATGCAATCTTGAAGGCCGAGAAAGATCGTTATATACGTAAAAACCGTTATTTATTGGTAATTTTGTTTACCGACACGAAGAGGGGCTCATTCACAACGCTGTGGGAAATACCCCTCACAATCCCCAGTAATACTGCTTAATCTTCTGCGCCATCAGCCGGCGGCGTTCGGTGAGGAAGGTTTCGAACTGCTCAGGCTGATAGGCAGCGAGGTCATCCGGGAGGCAGTTGGCCGCCAGGTTGGCCTTAAGGTCATCCAAGCTGATGATCGCACCATAGTGCGCTGCGCCTTGCTGACACTGGTCAAAGACCTTCGCCATATAAGCGGCCGGGGCGGTATCGCCGATCTTGATGTTCACTTCCTGCTGCACGTACACATAGTTGGCCACCTGGTTGTACTTGCTTCTGAGCAGCCCCCGCTGCTTGAGGAAGTTCTTCGGGAAGATGTGATGGATATCGCCGTGATGCGTAAGCATGTCACGCACGGTGATGTCCTTGGACAGGAAGCCCTTGTCACCCCGATTGGCCTGTGCGGCCCAGAACACCTTGATAGCCGGGGCGTTGACGGACGAGGTGTTCAAGGCCTGCGGCAGACCGAAATCCCAGAAGGCATCAGACAGTTCAGCCGCTTCGATATCAGCCAGTACGTCAGCAAAGGGTCGCTCGTGTACGGCCTTGATGTCCTTGTCGAAGCGCGACTCCGGCGAGCCTGAGTAGCGTCCGGTGAGCAGCGACATGACGAACCAGCGGCGCACCCAGCTTTCGATATTGGGGTTGTTGCCCAGGTCGCGTTTGAGCTTGAGGTACAGCACGTAGGCGAAGTTCAGCGCGTTGACTGAACCAATCATGGAGCTGTCCACGTAGCCGGCCGAACGGATGATCATCAGGAAGCGTTTGAAGTGCGTTTCATTGATGAACTCCCTGACCCCTTCGCTCAGGGTCTTGAAGGACGCTTCTTCGATTTCCTTCTCGTAGCTACGCGTCTCGAAGTTACGGCCAGAGAGCAGCCCTACCAGATCCGACAGCCGTCCACGATTGAACTTGGTGGTGAAGGCCACGCGCAGCATGTCCGAGTAGCTGGGGTCGTAGAGGTCGTCGTTTTCACTCTTCAGCCAGCGCATAGCTTTGAAGTATTCGGTCTGCACGAAGGTCTTATCGTTGTTCTCGATATGCGCGTAGAACTCCGGCGCAATGGACAGGTGGCAGAAGTAGTCGATGGCCTTGCGCAGGGTGTTGCCATCGAACTCCTCGTTAGCGGCGATCTTCGACATCACGAAGTCCGCCTGGCTAAGCACCACACCCTTGGAGTTGATGCGGATAAAGATCTCGGTGACCGTCTCGATATCCAGATCCGCCGCCAGCTCGATCAGGCCGATCTGCTTCTTGGTGATATCGCACAACCTGTCCAAACGCTCGAAAACCAGATCTTCTTTCACATCTGGATTTAGCTCGAGATAGTCTCTAGCCACCTTGTAAGACCGCAGCTCGCCATTAACGATGGGGGCGATATCAGGCAGCCAGGTTTTGTCCTTCTCAATGGCGGGGTTGCTGACCTCGAAGCGTTCTTCGATGGGGTGGAAGGCAATGCGGATACGCACCTGCTGGTAATCCTGGTTGACCACCTGCTGCCCGGCGATGGCGGCGGTCAGCGCCGTGACACGCTGCTGACCATCAATAAGCACCTTCTTGCCCTCAGCCAGCGAGCCATCTTTCAGCTTCACCGTCGGGTTGCGCCAGGCAATGATGTAACCCACCGGAAAGCCCTGATACAGGCTGTCCATCAGGTCACGCACCTTGGTGGCATCCCACACAAAAGGCCGCTGGATTTCCGGAATGGCGATTTCCCCAGACTTAACCCAGCTCAGCAGGGTTTCGATCAGGTGTTGGTTAACCGAGTATTTCTGTGCCGACATAGCGTATATCCCTATATTCGCGCTTGATTCTAAAAACGACTTTCATGACTACCCGCAACCAGCAAACCCGAATCGAACATGATCCTGTTTTCTGTATGCCTGCAGCCCTCACCCTCAGACCGATAGTTCCGGCACCCCCAAAACTCGCCATTTCGCCCCTTTCGCTGGGTCATTTCCGCACCACACTTCGGGCACGTAGGCACCCAACGTTGGCAGTCTGGATTGATACAAATCTTGAAGCGCCCAGCGCGGCGCATTTGCGAGTCGCAATGCGCGCATCCGCGCTCCTTGTGAGCGCAGAGCGGGAATTTATTGCAGCCAAAAAACCGGCCAAACTGGCTTTGGCGTGACACCATGGTCCCGGTTTTACACTTGATGCACTTGAGCATGTGCAGCAATTGCTGACTGAGTGATGTTGAGAACTCGTCAAGATCGAGCTCGTATTCGTTCTTCAATAACTCGACAACAAAAGCCGACGCCACGGCCATATCGGCGATCAGATAAGCACGCTGTCTTGCCCGGGTAAGGGCCACATAAAACAGCCGACGCTCCTCCGCGTAAGGGAAATCCTCTTGTGCCGGCAGCAATGCCTCCAGCAACGGATGCGTGGTTTTCTGCGAGGGGAAACCATGCTTGCCAGTCTCCAGACCGAGCAGCACCACGTAATCCGCTTCTTTGCCTTTGGCAGCGTGAATGGTGTGGCACTCCAGCGCTAACGTAGGGAAACTCGATGCGAGTCGCCGCAGTTCGCCTCTGTCTGGCAAGTTAAAGCCGTAGCGCCCAAGCAGATAGACACTGCTCCCAGGCTCGGCAATTTCTGCGATGCGGGCAACGACCTTCTCCAGCCGGCTTGGCTCCTCGCTGCCGGGTTTAGGCCGGTTGTCTTCCCTGAGCAGGGATACCGCAGGGCGTTTAACCTTTTGCAGCGTATTAAGCTGCTTCCTGACCTGGATCGGGTTTGCCAGCACGAAGCGCGTCGCCACATCACTGATGCTGTTGTTGAAGCGGAACGTCAGATCGAGGGCCGTTACTTTGGTCGTGCCAAACCGCTCACTAAATGCCGTTGTAAAGCTCAGATCACTGCCGGTGAAGCGGTAAATAGCCTGCCAATCGTCACCCACGCAGAATAACGAGCACTCCGGCACAGAGTCCCGCAGATACCTGATCAAGCGGGCACGCGCCTCAGAGATATCCTGGAACTCATCCACCAGAATATATCGCCACGGGCTACGGAAACGCCCTTCGCGGACGTACTCAATAGCCTTGCCAATCATGTCATCGAAATCGATATGACCGGCGCTATCCAACAGGGCCTGATAATTGTCCAGAATGGGCCGCAGCAGTGCCAGCGCAGCGTCCACCTGCTTCGGGTTCTTCGCGCGCTTGATCGCAGCCTCCACCTGCCCGTGCTCGTAACAATTAGCGCGGTAGCGCTTCAGCAGATCGGCCAGCAGTAAGGCAAAGCTGTTGATTGCGCCAAACTCGCGTAGCGTTTCGAGCACCGCTTCCGGGGGCAATTCCTGGTACTGAACACCCAGTGCGGCCAGCTGCGCGTCGATGGCATCAAACAGCCCACCTTCCATTAACTGATAGTGGTACAGCTCCACCAGGCGCGTACCTTTATCGGCATGCAACTGACGCTTCCACGCCATACCCTGGTGGTACTGCTCGCGGTCTACATAGGGGGCTGTACCGCCCTGTCGGTCGATACCGTAATACTCGATATAGATACCCTGCTCGGGCAGATAGAAATCCGGCTGGTATTGGCGATAAAGGGGGCTGGCTGTCTTGTGCTCGTAAGCAGGCTCATACTGGTAGGCGATGCCCTGCTTGAACAGGTAGTTCGCCACCAGGCACTCACCCAGGCTTTTCACGGCCTCGCCTTTAAGTGTGCGGATATCATTGGCAAGGATGTAGTCGTAGTACTCTCCCTCTGACTCGAACTCAAAGGGGTTCGCCTCCGGGTACAGGTGGTGCTGGAAGTAATCAATCGCCAGCCGCTGGTACTCGGGAGTCTTGAGATGCTGCTCGAACCACTGGCTCACCTGCCAGGCCAGCGCCTTGTCGTCTTCCGCCAAGGGTGAAAGGGAGGGCTGCTCGCCCTCTACCTTGGCAATAATCGTCTTACCCAGTTTGTGAAATGTGCTGGTGGTGATACCGCACTTACCCAGCCGGTGATCGATACGTTCCTGCATCTCCTTTGCCGCCTTGTTGGCGAAAGCCAGCATCAGAATATCCGCAGCCCGGGCCTGACCACTCGCCATCAAAAAACCTGCACGGCCTACCATGGTGCTGGTCTTGCCGGTACCGGCACCCGCCAACACCAGGTTGTTATCCTCATCCACGACACAGGCAACACGCTGGCGCTCGGTAAGCGGCTGGCTCTCTACCGTGTCGAAGAAGGCACTGTTGCGCGCCAGCTGCCGATCAACGTATTGCTTGCGCAGCTTTTCCCAGTCCGCTTCCTGCCACTGGGTTACCGCTGCCAGCCACTTGAATGGGGTCACATCTACATCGGGGCACCACTGGGGTTCAGGCACACGCTGAAAACGCTGCAGTGCTTGCTCTGCCATAACCCTGGCCGCGTCCAGCCGGGATTGGCGGGGATACCCTTTGTTCAGCAGGGCCCGGACTTTACGAACGACCTGCTCTATCTCGGGCGCCAGTTTGCGTAACCAGTGCGCTCGCAGCCACTGAAATAGCCGTTCACCGTCAGCCTTGCGCAGGCCAGGGAACACCTTTTCGCCGCAGTCCGTTTGCAGCACCAGCCGGGAGAAAACGATTCCCTCCTGGAAGGTTGCCTCGTTAGCCAGCGACGTCGCTTCGATCAGGTAGTTCTCACCGTTCTTGGTCGTGACCTCTAACCCTTTGTCACCCAACGAGAAGGTGGCCGCTTGCGCGCCAAACAGGCGCATCAACCAGTGCGGGGCGACATCTATCGATGAGGATTCAGCAGTCATAGTCAGCCTGTGAGCATGTGTCAGTGAGAGACACACTGAGCGCCTTGTCTATTCAAGGGAGCCTGACCTCTCAAGGCTGACCGATTGGCCATCGTCATTACGACCGACGCTACCGGTCATGGCTTCGTCGATGGGAATAACCGTGGTGGTGCGGTAGCCGCGAAAATGGCTGAGCTTGACGGATTTGAGGCGCATGGGGATTTCCTTATCTACAGCTGGCCGGAGAAAGCTGCTTGGCTTAACGCTCCAAAATTAGAATTCAGGAGAATCGATCCACCACTTACTTTTTCAGAGAGCAAAGACGCTTTCGAATAAACATCAACAAATTTCTTTTGTAGCGAAATTGGAGGAATGTACATGGGAAAATCCTTCATAATTCCCAACTGCAAGTCCTTAACAGCATTACCCTTTGCTTCCTTATTTGCCAAATCGTAAAAATAATTTGTTCTCATAAAAGCAAGCAAGAAAATCGGATCACAAACCTCCTTATTTGGCACTATTCGTGCGGCATTCTGAGTGACAGCAAAATCCAATTCAGATTTCACTATGGCGCAATGACCTATGCTGCCTGTCTTGGAAAACAAAATATCATCCTTTTTTGGCCGACCTTTTTCACTCAGCGCATCAAAGTCTGACCTTGAAATTTTCGGACAAGACTCAAAATCCAATTCACCAGTACGAATTTCCCTAGCCGATATCAACGGAATACCTTCTTCGTGATATTCAGGACGAACGGTTAAGCCATAAGTCACCAGACTCGTAAGCGCCTCGAACTTACATGTATCCCACCCCTTTGGATTGGTCACCGGGTCGCCGAACATGTCCAGAAATACGGCGCGGAGGAAGTCGTCGGCGAGCTGGATGGCTTGTTGGCGTTTGCGGCGGATGGCGTCGGCCTTGTCGAGGATGGCAGCGATGCGCTTTTGTTCGGGCAGGGGTGGGAGGGGGATTTTGCTCTCTTTCACTATCTTGTCCGAAACTGCTGGATAGTTAGCCCCAGTAGCTTTAGACATCATGTCCTCAACAAAAGAACCTGTTTGAACCCAATGAAACAAATATCGTCCATGCAGATTTTTTTCGTCAGCTCGGAGGACACAATACCCAGTAGAAGCAGTCGCGCCATTTAGCTCAGCAGGAACCACAGCGACCCCATTCAGATTTGGCCGAACTGTTGCAACCAGGACATCGCCTGCCACAACCAACTGACGAGCACGACTTGGGGCCTCTGCAGAAGAAATTTCCGCCACGTTATCTAGATCAATAACTTTCCTGCTTTTATCGACAGAGCTAAGGTCGACATACTGGAAAATACACTCCTCTCCAGCAGCAGGGTTCCACGTCCGAACCTTGTCTGCATATTTGCCAATCTGAACCAAAGGCCAACTCACAGCATCCCCTCCAGCTCATCCAGATCCGCCAGAATCTCCTGCTCCAGCCCTTTGAGCCGCTGCAGAATCACCTTCGGGTCCTCAAAAGCTTCCTGCTGGTACTCCACTTCCTTGTAGCGGTTGATGGAGAGGTCGTACTTGTTGGCGGCGATGTCCTCGGCGGGCACAACAAAGGCCTTTTTGCGCTTGTCGCCGAACAGGGTATTGATGGTGCTGGCGCTGAGATTGCCCTCCACCATCTGCCGATATTTGTGCCACTGGGCGATGGCATCGGGCAGGTCGTTGCTGCCCTCGCCTTTCAGCTCGCTGCGCTTGTCGTCCAGCGAGTAGCCATCGGCCTGCAGGTCGTAGAACCACACACGTTCGGTGGTGCCGCCCTTGGTGAAAATCAGGATAGCGGTGCTGACACCGGCGTAGGGTTTGAACACGCCACTGGGCAGGCTGACGATGCCTTCCAGCTGGTTGTTATCGAGCAACTCCTGACGCAGTTGCTGGTGCGCCTTGCTGGAGCCGAACAGCACGCCGTCCGGCACGATCACGGCGGCGCGGCCACCGAGTTTGAGCGAGCGGAGGATATGGGCGACGAACAGCAGCTCGGTCTTCTTGGTTTTCACCAGGCCGAGCACGTCGGGGTTGGTGTTGGTTTCGTCCAGGCTGCCTTTAAATGGCGGATTGGCCAGCACCACGTCGAAGAAGTTCTGCTCCTGACGCGGGTAGTGCTCCTTGATGGATTTGCTCAGGGAGTCCTGGTAGCGGATGTTCGCGCCGTTCACGCCGTGGAGCATCATGTTCATGCTGGAGACGCGCAGCATGGTGGTGTCGAAGTCGAAGCCCCAGAACATCTGGCTGTTGATGTGCTGGCGGTAAGGTTCGAGCAGATCGCCTGAGTAATGCAGGTTGCCGTCTTCGTCAGTGAAGGTGCCTTCCGGGCTGGAATGCACACGGTTGAGGTATTCCATGGTGCGGGCGAGAAAGCCGGCGGTGCCGCAGGCCGGGTCGCAGATCACCTCGGTCGGCTGCGGGGCGATCAGTTCGATCATCGCGTCGATGATGTGGCGCGGGGTGCGGAACTGGCCGTTGATGCCGGCGGTGGTGAGCTTGCTCAGTAGGTATTCGTAGATATCGCCCTTCACGTCGCTCTGGGTCAGCGGCAGGTCGTTGACCATCTCCACGGCGGAGGTGAGCACGGACTCGTTCTTGATCTCCAGATCGGCGTCCTGCATGTACTCACTGATATGGCCGAGGCCTTCGCGCTCACCGCCTTCGCCTTCGGCACCACCGAGCTTGGCGAAGAACGGATAGACCTTCTGCTTGAGGTGGCTGTGCAGCTCCTTGCCGCTCATGTTGCGGAAGTTCTTCCAGCGCAGTAGCTGGCCTTCCGGGGTATTGGGAAAGAGGCGGTCGAAGGGCTTGCCGGTGCGGTTGGCTTTGCGCTCGGCCACGTCCTCCTGCATGTCGAGCATGCGGGCGAACATCAGGTAGCTGATCTGCTCGATCACGGTCAGCGGGTTGGTGATGCCGCCAGTCCAGAACTTTTCCCAGAGCTTGTCGATATCGTTGCGGATTTTGCCGGTGAGCATCAGGCGGTCTCGTAGTCGGTTTCAGTGTCGGTTTCGTCGAGCAGGTCTTCATCGACGGCGCTGTCGGTCAGCACCTCGATGTTCTGCTCGGCAGGGATAAAGTCGATTTCCAGCGCAGCCTTGTCGACGAAATAGGCCGGCAGCTGTGCCTTGATGGCGGGCGCCAGGTTCTTGAATTCACCCACCTGCTTGACCAGGTTGCCCTTGCCGCTGACCAGCTGGCCTTCGGCCTTGACGTAGGCTTCGGTGGCGGTCTCCAGACCCTTCTTGATCTTCTCGAAGCTGGCCAGAAAGGTATTGAGCTTTTTGAACACGCCCTCTGCACGGCTGGCCAGCGCGGCAGTGTGCTTGTTCTGATCCTCATAGCGCCAGAGCTGGCGGACGATGTTAAGGCTGGTGAGCAGGGTGGTCGGCGTTGCCACCAGCACGTTGTTCTCGATGGCCTGCTGGAACAAGGTTTCGTCAGCCTTGAGCGCCTCCACGAAAGCGGACTCAATGGGGATGAACATGAACACCATGTCCGGCGAGTTCAGGCCTGGCAGCTTGTAGTAATCACGATCCGCCAGCTCCTTGATCCGACTGCCGACAGCCTGCACATGCTCCTTGAGGGCAATAGCGCGCTCGCCTTCGTCTTCGGCATTGACGAAGCGGGTATAGGCATTGAGTGAGACCTTGGCGTCGATGATCAGGTGCTTGCCCTGGGGCAGGTACACCACGGCGTCTGGGCGCTGGCGACCCTCCTCAGTGGTGATGCTGACTTCGCGCAGATAGTCCTTGCCCAGTTGCAGGCCTGAGCGGTCTAGCACGTTCTCCAGCACCAGCTCGCCCCAGTTGCCTTGCAGCTTCTTCTGCCCGCGCAACGCGGTAGACAGCTCGTGAGCCTCGGTGGTGATCTGCTGGTTGAGTGCCTTGAGCGATTCCAGCTCTTTGCGCAGCTCACCCTGCTGGGTGGTCTCGCGGTGATGGATCTCCTGCACTTCGCGCTTGAAGGTGTCGATGGACTGCTGGAACGGCGTCATTACGGCACTCAGGCTGAGCTTGCTGCTTTCCTGCAGGGCCTGGGTTTTCGCTTCGAGAATCTCGTTGGAGAGCAGCTTGAACTGCTCGCTCAGGCTGGCTTTCTGCTGTTCGAAGTTGGCCAGCTCACGGGCATGGCTGGCCTCGCGCTCATCCAGCTCGGTCTTGAGCTTGGTGTACTCGCTGCTTTGTGCGGCAAAGCGGGCCTGAAGCGCATCGTAACGCTCTGCGGCGGCCACTTGTTGAGCCTTGATGTCCTGCAGTTGCTCACGCACTTCGCGCTCGGAGGTTTCCAGGGCTTTGCTGCGCTGACCTTCGCTGGCCAATGCGTCCTTCAGCTGATCCCGGTCGGTTTGCAGTTGTGCGCTGACGGCCTCCGCTGCTTGCAGTCGATCACGCAGTTCAGCCACGAGCTCCTCACGCTTGTGCAAGGAGGTCTTGAGCTCCGCATGCTGATTGCTGAGCGGCTGATAACGCCCCAGCAGCTCGTTGTAATCCTGAGCCTGAGCGGCCATCTTCTGGCGAATCTCAGCAAGTTGCTCACGCGCCTCTCGCTCGCCCGTTGCCGCTACCTTGGCGCTGGCATCGAGGTCTGCCAGCTCGTCCTTAAGATTGTCACGTTCGCCTTGCAATGAGGTGACTGCAGTTTGCTCTGCGGTTAGACGATCACGCAGCTCAGAGACTTGCCCCTGCAGCGCTCGCCCTTCGGCCTGAGCAGTTTCCAGGCGTTTGGCGACTTCGTGATGCTGTCGGCTGGCATCGTCCAGCTTCAGCTGCAACGCAGCCAGGGAGTCTTTGCATTCCTGCTGCTCCTTATTCAGTCGAGCCTCATTGTCGAAGGCTGCCTGCAGCTTGGCTTTCAAGGTGCTTTCTGCGAGCTGGAGTTCATGAGCACGTGCTTCTGCGGCTTTGAGCTGCTCACTCAACGCTGCGCTGCCGGCCACTGCCGTCGCTTGCGCTTGTTGGGCCTGCTCAAGCTGGGCCGCCAGCAGACTGAGTTGCCGGCCCTGACGCAATGCCGCTGTGAAATAACCCAGCAGCACGCAGACCAGTGCAAGTATTGCTGTGATGACGATGATCTCGGTAGTCCATTGACTGGCTTGCATATGCACTCCTAGTGACTGGTAGGCGGGGTTTCCCCGCGCAAGAAGGGCTTGAGCACGGCCACCAGCTCGGTGACATCGGCGGGGGCGAACACGCCGTCGATGCCCTCGTGGGAGATGCTGGAAAACGGCGCGTCGTAGAGTGTTTCAATCACGATGCTGCCGTGCTGGGCGATGTAGTTTTTCAGCAGGTTCATAAAGCGCACCTGCTGGGCGGTCAGGCTTGGGTGCGCATGGAGGAACTGCTTGAAGTGTTCCTCAATGGCGTGTGCATCCAGGCCAATAATCTCGCACACGGTAAGGTGGAGTTGATCCGCTGTACGACCGTAGAACTCGTTGAGCACCTCCAGGCTGACGCCGGGGTGGCTGGTGAGGATGGTCGAGGTCAGGGTTTTCAGCTCGCTCTCGGCAATGGGTTCGCCCTTGTGGATTTTCTGCAGGGTCGGGTTGGCGGCGAGCATGTCGGCAAGGATGTCCTTGAGGCGGCGGCGGTAGATCATGGCCTCGCTGGCACCGTTGATATAAACCGCGCGTTCGTCACCCAGCAGGTTGCCATCCTTGGTTTTGGTGGTTCCTATGGCATCACCCGGCCCGGTGCCGGTCTGACGATATTTCATGATGCCGCGCAGTTCCTGGCGGGCGTTTTCCAGCTTGTCGATGCTCGGCTGCAGCCAGAAGTCGGCGCTGCGTACTTCGGCGATCAGGGCATCCTTCTGGCGCACGGCCTGGATATTCACGGCGAGCTTGTCCAACTCGGCCAGCAGGGCAATTTTGCCGTCTTCGAAGCAGGTGGCCTGCTCGACCAGGCAGCACTGAATACCGGCGATCAGCTTATCCAGCGCAGTGGCGTGTTTGTCGCGCAGCACGCGGGCCGACATCAACGGGGCAATGGTGTTGGCCAGCAGGTGTTGGGTTTTGCCATCGAACTGCTGCAGCTGCTGGGTTTGTTGCAACTGGTGCACGGCGCGCAGCTCACGCTTTACCGCCACGCTGGTGTCGGGCAGGTCGTTGATGTCAGCCCTCAACAACGCAATGGCGGCATCGAAGGCAGCGGCATGGTTGTGACGCAGGGCGGCCTGGGCCAGCGCCAGGCGGGCTTCGAAGGTGGTTTGCAGCAGGGATTTGCTGCCGGTGTCTTCCGGCTCCTGATACTCCTGCTCGAAGAAATCGAAGTTGCCGTAGTGGTCGAAAATCAGAAACTCGGTTTTGTGTTTACCGGGGCCAAACAGGTTGGGGCGCAGGCGAGTGCCACGGCCGATCATCTGCCAGAACTTGACCCAGGATTTGACCGGCTTGGCGAACACTAGATTGACCACTTCCGGTACGTCGATACCGGTGTCGAGCATGTCCACAGAGATGGCGATGCGGAAGTCGTTGTCTGGCTTTTTGAATTCCTTGATCAGGGTGTCCACGTGCGGGATGGCGTTGTGGATGACCTTGCAGACCTTGGTGCCGTACTGCGGGTAGAGCTTGCAGAAGAGCTTTTCCAGGTGCTCGGCGTGGTCCTGACGCTGGGCGAAGACGATGGTTTTGCCGACCAGTGAGCCGGTCTCATCCTTGATGCCGTTGTTGATCAGGTTTTCCAGGATGATGCGGTCGGTGTCTTCGCTGAAGATTTTGCGACCGATGTCCTTGCCGGCGATGGTGGTGCGCTTGGCTTCTTCTTCGCCGAGGTCCTCTTCGAGCTGACGCTTCTGATCGTCGCTGAGGTCGTTGTAGTGGATGCCGTCGCGTAGGAAGTCCGTGGTGAGGTCCTTCACGCGGAATGGCACCAGATACGGCGGCTCATTATTGATGGCAGCATCGAGTCCGAACTCGAAAGTCGGATCGGTGGTTTCGCAGTCGAACATATCGAAGGTGTTGCGGCTGATGAACTTCACCGGCGTGGCGGTGAGGCCGACCTGCAGCGCGTCGAAGTAGTCGAACAGGTCGCGGTACTTGTTGTAGATGCTGCGGTGGCTTTCGTCGGCGATGATCAGGTCGAAGAAGCCCACATCAAGCTGGGCGAAGCGGTTCATCATGCCCGGGTAGGTGGCGATGTAGATGCGCGCGGTCTGGTCGACCTTGCCGGTTTCGCCGATCACACAGCGCGGCTCGCTGGGCAGGTTTTGCTTGAAAGCGTCATCGGCCTGCACGCGCAGCTCTTTGCGGTCGCAGAGGAACAGCACGCGTTTGGCCCAGCCGGTACGCAGCAGCAACTCAGCCAAGGCGATGGCCACGCGGGTTTTGCCGGTGCCCGTGGCCTGGATGATCAGGGCTTTGCGGCGCTGCTGCTGGAAGTGCGCGGCGACAGTTTTGATCGCTTCGATCTGGTAAGGCCGGTCGGCAATGCTCAGCTCTGGGTTGTGTTTCTCCAGCGTGGGGACACGGTACTGGCGCTGATAGGCGAGGTATTCCAGGCTGTCCTTGCTGTAGATGCCGTACACCGGGCGATAGGTGTTGTACTGCTTGTCGTCCCAGATAAAGGTCTCGTAGCCGTTGCTGTAGAAAATCACCGGGCGCTGCATGCCCATGCGCTCGAAACCGTCGGCGTACATGCGGGCCTGTTCGCGCCCGGCTTGCAGGCTGACATTTCCGGATTTCTTGGCCTCGATCACGGCTAGGGGCTGACCGTTGTCGCCCCATAGCACGTAGTCCGCACGGCCCTTGCCGGAGACGTTGCCGGGGAAGTCGACCTCGACTTCCTGGCCGACCTGCGCGGGATTGCTGACATCCCAACCGGCTTGCAGGAGCATGGCGTCGATCAGCAATGCGCGGGTTTTGGCTTCGTTCCACTGCAGGCTGTCGGCCACCTGCTGGCTCTGCTGCTGACGCTTTTGCTGGTCAGGCTTGGCAGGCGGGTCGACCTTGTCGAGGTGGCGGGTGCGCTCCTGCTCCAGCTTGTCCATCACGCTCTGTAGCGCTTCCTGCTGCTGGTTGAGTTCCTTCTCATAGCTGGAGACGGTTTTCTGCAGACTGGCCAGCATCGCCGCTGGGTCTTTGACCTCGGCAAATGCGGGGATCGAAGCTTGCGCGGTGCCGTAGTACTTGATGGCCATGTACATGGCCAGTTGGTAGGCCGTTTTCAGAGCCAGCTGGGCATTGCGCAAATCGCCCTCGGCACCGTGGGCGGTGTCGTTGCCCTGGATGCGCAGGAAGTTGATCTGGTGCACCAGGGGCTTGCTGACGCAATCAACAAACACCGGGTTTTTCACCAGGTCGTAGAAGCTCGACTGCGGCATACGCGGCAGCAGCTCTTCCTTGTAAATGGCTTTGGTAAGCTCTTCGGCAAAGCTGCGCAGGCGAGTGAGCGCACTGCCCGGGTCGATGTGCAGAACAGCTTCGGCGAGGCCAGCGAGGTTCGCCAGCAGTTCGTTGCCGGGGCGGAGGAACTCGAAGTTGACTGATTTCATAAAGGCGATTCTGTCCATGTCGGTCCTATAGCGAGGACCGTGCCAGTTTTATTCGATGCCGTATTTGTCCATCCAGTTGCTCAGCGTTTGCTGGCTTTTAAGGCCTAGCAGGCTGGCCGCCCGGGTTTTATTGTTGCCGGTAAGTGTGAGCGCCTTACGCAGATAATGCCCTGCCACTTCAGCAATTACCTGTTGTAGATCAATACCTTGCGTAACATCCATGGCCAATATATCGGCCCGCACTTGCGGCAACTTAAACAGTGCTTGCTCGATATCATGAGCAACAATCAAATTCCCCTGACACCAGAGCGCTGCGCGCAACAAGGTGGATTGCAGCTCACGAACGTTGCCACGCCAGGGGTGTTGAAGAATAAGATTTTTTGCTTCTGCGGAAATTTTCTTATCGCCCAGACTCGCATCCTGACTGGCGATGCCTGCCAGCAGCCTTTCCGACAGTAATAGCAGGTCACCTTCGCGCTCTCTAAGCGGCGGCAGGTGCAGTACGCCCACAGCAATGCGGTAGAACAGGTCTTCGCGGAAGCGCCCCTGGGCGACTTCCTGCATCAGGTTGCGGTGGGTGGCGGTAATCAGCCGCACATCGACCTTGAATTCCTGGCTGGAGCCGACTGGGGTGAAGGTGCCTTCCTGCAGTACACGCAGCAGTCGCACCTGCACATCCGGCGTCAGCTCACCGAACTCATCGAGAAACAGCGTGCCGCCATGGGCCTGTTGGAACACTCCTGGGCGATCCGCAATCGCTCCGGTGAATGCGCCCTTCTTGTGGCCAAACAGGGTGGAGTCGATCAGCTCCGGCACGATGGCACCGCAGTTCACCGCAACAAAGGGCGCTGCAGAACGTGGGCCGGCGTTGTGAATGGCACGGGCAAACAGCTCTTTGCCGGTGCCGGTTTCACCGTAGATCAGCACCGGCACCTGCTTCGCCGCGAGTATTTGCGCCTGCGCCTTGAGCACCAGCATGCGCTCGCTCTGCGTCACGATGCTGTCGAAGGCTGCATCCACAGGGGCATCCAGCCCGGCGAGCTGAACCAGCTTGTCGGTGCTGATGGCATTGGCCGCTGGTACATACTCAGCCGCGATTTCAAACGGCACCTCAACCTGCTGCACGCCTTGCTCAAGTGAAGACTGGTAGAAAGTCGCCGGGTATCGCGTTTTGCCCAGCAGAATCCACACCGCTTGCATGGCCGGCGTGCCGGGGCTGAGCAGAATGGAGAGCTGGTTTGCGGGAGTATTGAGGCGCTTTAAATGCTGACTGGCGGCCTGGTAGATCTCCCCGAAATGAACGGGGGAAGACAGGGAAACGTAATGCGCGGTGATTGATACATCGACCTGCTGGCGCAGCCAGGCTAGGTAGGGTTCAACGCGCTCGGAGGGGTATGAGCAAAGAAGCTCGACGCTATCAACAGAAACCGTGTTAATGGTCGCCAGAATCGGGCCCGCCTCAGCGCCTGCGACTGCTTTGAGATCATTCCCGCCAACCCAGCTGGCCAATACGCGCTGCTTGTTTGCCACTGTCCCTGTACTCCCGGCCTCCCTCTTGCCCATCAGCGGGCAGGAGAAAAAATGTGCTCTAGTTCGCGGCTTGGATAGTAAACCAATCCTTCAACCCGGGTCTTTAACTGCCTGACTACATGTTCAAGTTGAGCGTTCCCGACAGGGGGATCGGAGACTCCATCCAAACCAAGATTGACGAAAGACGAGAACAGGTCCAGCACTGTCGGACAGAACAATGAAGGGGCCTTTCGGCCCCTTGTGAATTTAGTTAGCCAACTGGCTTTCAAGCTTCTCGATCAGATAGTCCAGCGGGCTACGCCCCTCCAGGCGTTTTTCGAAAACTTCGTTGCGGTGATAGGCGACCCAGGTTTCGAGAGCATGCCAATTATCCTTCTCGTAGCCAGAGCCCAGAATGCAAACAAGCTCAGTGCCATGGGGATTCTCAAGGTAGTGACTCATGGCTGAAGCCAGATGCTTTAGGTACTGATGCTCGCGGGCCTCCATCGATGGATGGAGGGGGGTTACGTTGTCACGTTTGATCAGTTTCATTTGGAAGCTCCTCAGGCCTTGAGATTGGCTTTAATCAGGTTGTCGAAGGCGCTGCCATCGCGGCGAGTCAGGTTGGGGACATAGCGCGAATAGACGCGGAACAGCATCTCGGTGGTGGTGTGTCCCATCTGTCGGGCGATCCACTCCGGGTTTTCACCGGCAGCCAGCCAAAGGGTCGCGGCTGTATGGCGGGTTTGGTAGGGACGCCGCCTGCGCAAACCCAGGTGTCGCAGCAGCGGGTACCAAACCCGGTCGTTGATGTTGCGGTATGCGTGCGGCGTGCCTTCGCGGGTGCAGAAGACGAACTGGCCGCTGCCGGTTTTCTCGCGCTGGCCGATGAGCGCCTGGTAAACCGGCTCGGACATGTCGATTTCACGCTGTGAGCCGTCGTTCTTGGTGTAGTCGAGCTTGCCGCCCACCCAGGTTTCACGGATCAGAATCTGCCGACGCTGAAAGTCGACGTACTTCCACTGCAAACCATCAACTTCGGCTGTACGCATTCCGGTGAAAAAGCGCACGGTGTAGTAATTGCGGAAGTCCTCACGCACGGCACCGAGAATCTGCAGCACCTCATCCAGGGTGAAGGGCTCCACGTCTGTCTTGGGGACTTTCAGTGATTTGATGTTGAGGTATGGCGAGGTAAACTCGAAGCGGTCAGCTGCCTCACTAAGGATCATGCGCAATGGCGTCATGATGTGGTTGATTCGCGTCGCTGTCAGACTCTGACCTTTCTGCCCGGGGACTTTGCCGAGTGCCGAGCGGAAGGACAGAAGTTCTGCTTTGGTGATGGCGCTGACCTCTTTTTTGCCAAACTCAGGCAGCAAGTGCTTATCGAGAGTAAGGCGTACGGTTTTGGCGTGCGATTCACGCCACTCGACCCTCATCTCCTCAAACCACAGTTCGGCAAAATCCCTGAACAGTGGTGTTTTCAGCGATGCACAGCCAGCCTGCAGCCTACTGATCTCCAGTACTTTGCTGCTTTGAGGAAAGTAGGTGGCATAGTCGAAGCTCCCAAGGGTGATTTCTGCTTCGATGCGCTCCAGGATCTTCTGCAGTTTTTTCCGGTTTGCGGGCGTATCAGGCAGCGTGGTCTGCTCGCGGCAGCGCTGATCCATGTAGGTGAAGTCAAAGAACAACTTTTCGTTGTCTGCACGCGCTCGAATCTTACCCATGGCAGATACCCCCGCCGGCCATCGGCACCAGCCCGGAAGTCCGCGAGAATTTCTGCATGTCTTCTTCGACTGCTTCCCAGATGAAAAGAATCTTGCGGCCGCCAAAGGGGCGGAAGTAGTGAATCCCTTCCAGGAGGACTGAATCTTTCAAACGATTACGGATGGTGCGCGCGTCGTACTTCATGCGCGTGGCCAGTTCCTCGGTAGTCAGGTATGTGTGAGACATGGCTATGCCCTCTCTGCTAAATTGAACGACAGCGGATTCTTATGAGCTTCTGAGTGCTCATAATGACCTCCTGCAGATCAATATAGCGCTCATTTTGAGCTTTGCAAGGACAAAATGATCTCCTGCAGATCATTTTTGGAGATTTAGATGGTCAAGTGCCATTTGTCTCGCTTACTCGGCGAGCGGAAACTGAAGATCAGTGACGTGGTCAGGGACACCGGGATCAACCGCGGAACCCTCACGCGGCTCTATCACGAGACCGCGCAGAGGGTAGAGCTCAAGGACCTGGAAATAATCTGCCAGTACCTGAACTGCCAGGTGGGAGAGTTGCTGGAACTGCAGGAGGATCCGGAGGGCTGAAAGCCCTCCGGACTGGGTCAGGCGCGGAAATGCCAGTCAATGGAAGCCATCAACATCAGGTAGCGCAAGGCCGCGCCGGAGTGATGGTTCTCCTTAGCCTGATCCTTTAACTCAAGCTTCGCCCTTATACCCAAATGTAGATTCGCTACATCGTTGTTCTCAGGCGCGTGCTGAATGAACGGGCGGCGAGTGTTTCCGAGTTGTTGACGCCAGTAAGACTTGGTTGTCTTCGGCTTGTTGGTGTCGTAGACGATCAGCTCTATAGACCGAGCCGGAACACCTATAACACTGAGAAGCCATAGGTAGTCTTGGGCATGGCCCTCGTCACAATCACGCTGGAATCGTAGCGTGGTTTCAGTCAGCCAGCAGCGCTCAACAAAATCATCAATCACGCGCTGGGCGCGTTCGCTGTCGGGACCTTCGAGCAGTTCGTAGAGGCGCTGCGCATACTCGGCCACTGCGACGCGGCTCCCATGCTTTGGAGGCGATGGCAGCAGCGACAGATACGACGAACCTTCTGCATGCAGAGCAGGTTGGAGCCTGTGTTTTGGGCTTGCGCTGCTTGCTCCCGGTCGCTGCTGCATATCGCGGATACAGCGTGCCCGCTCAAGCATCATTTCTCGTTCATCAGCAGAAAACTCGATCCAATCGAGATTGACCTCTCGACCCGTCTGCTCGGCATATGAGGTATACGCCAGCATCGACTCGATAGTCTGAATTCGCCCAATCGCCCAGTTCTGCTCCACCTGTTGAGCCGGGCTTGGACGCGCCTTCTTCCGAGTGCGCTTGCACTCTTTAATTGGCCTAATGCGACCGATGATGTTGAGTAGCAGTTGGCACTCAACCGGAATGCCATCATTGGGCTCAGCACTCATAGTGGGCTGGCTCACCTCGGCTATCTTGGCAACGTTTGCGGCATTGAATAGCCAATGCTGGGGATTCCATTGCCACATCATGGCCATGCCCTGCGGCAGGCTATGCACGTAGTGCAACAGAGTAGTTTTTGGGCTGCTGTGCCCGAGGATGGCACTGACAATATGGACGATTCGCCGGGTGGGGCCCTCATTCGGCAGCAGTGCTTTGCGCAATCTGAGGTCATCCCTTAGCCAGCGCGTGGTTAGGGGCAGATCACGGAAAATCAGCTCTGGTGAGAGCCGGTTGTGCGCCACCATCAGCTTGAAAAAAAGCCAGGTAGCGCAGGAATGGCGCAGGTGATGGTAATGCAGGGACTCAGAACCAGTAACCGCGCGCATGCAGTTATGCAGGGCCGGGAACAGGCAGCTCTCGCTGATCCACTGCGTTTTTAGCTGCGGGATACAGAAAAGGAATTCCGACGTTGGATTTTGGTTTTCTTCGTATTGTCGCTCTCGATACCAGTCAATCAGCAGCGTGAGTTCATCGGGCTCAAGCAACTCACGTAGTGGCAAACGCCGAACGGCATTCTGGGTTTTCAATCCGCGGTGTGCATGGGGACGGATGAGCAGATCAACTGGCAGTTCCATTCCGACCAATTCATTGCTGGATAGCCTGCGCATGTTCGGGCGCCGTGCCTGAATACGTGCTGTTTCCTCTATCGACAACTCGGGCAGATGCAAATCACGTAGGCGAAGCTTGAGAGCCTCGTTACGCCGCAGCCCCAGTCGAAACCCCAGAAACAGTAGGATTCTGGCTGCAGTGACCAGGCGTGGCGAGCGCAGCTCCAGCCCGCAGGTGCCGAGCGCCTGTAGAACCGTCTGGTACTGGTCCTCGCTGATAATACGGGCATCCACACGGGTCACGCCTTTACCGATTCCTAGGATTGAGTAGGGGCTGATTGGCGGATAGCTGTAGCGGCGCTGCAGGAACGTGTGAAACTCATGAATTGCCTTGGCCAGGGTGCGCCGTTTGCCATCTGTGGCCTGAGCATCAAGTGAGGATTCATACACGATTTCCAGCGCGCCAATTTCGAGCTCGAAAATACTTGTGCCATCTAGCTGCGACGTAAGTGCTGCGCCTAGTACTCGGGTATATCGATCTATGGTGCGGCGCCCGGCACTGTGGCCGTATGCAGAGGCGCCGCCCAGCATGTAGGCAATCCAACTCTGGATTAAGCCGGGAAGCTCTCCGGAACCCTCTGCCTGCAACGGCATCTCGATGGGCAGGTTATCCCGGACACGATCGCGCAGTTCCAGCAACCATGCGGGTGGGTCAGGGCTATCCTCAGGTCCATCCGAAACAGATTCATCGTCATAAGTCCCCGCCGGATCCTCGAGATCCTCTTGGCCGCAGATATTGCCCCACGATGAGGGGCGCAGGGATTGAGAGACAAACTCTTGTCGGCAAGCAAAATTCACCAGCACCTGCGGAAGCCGCAGTTGCATTTGCATCCTAAACAGATCAAACAGCTCACTAAGATTTTGTGGCTGATCCTGTTCAGGTATATCGACCTTCCTCAGAAATGCATCCACACAGCGCATGTGCCAATTCCTACGATGCATCTTGTAACTGCTTTTTTGAACATCATCCGCGCAGCGAATTAACAGGGCCAGCGTGGCGGGGTCAGGGAACCACTGCCGAAATTCCGCGCCGGTCTTGCCACGGATTGATAGGCGCAGACGTATCTCGGGAATTCCCGCCACCCACTCAATGCTTTCCAACGATGAGCCGAGCATCGCATTCAGCTGAGCCACATCGAGCAATCCGCCGCTGTAGGCTGCGCTCAGCAGTAGTAGACCGATACGCTCTTCTCTACTCAGCGCGTCGAGATCCATTTTCAGGCCCTGTTGCAGAGCTTGAACCAGTTGGCCGCTGCGTTGAATTCTCTCGGCTGTGTAGACGTCCGGATTGATCGGGTTCGCTGCCCGCTTGATGGCAATAGCAATTCGCGCTAACGGGAACCCTGGAATCTGATCTCTGATTCGTTGGGTGATGCTACGCAATACGTTACGCAGCGTGTGATTCGTGCCGAGCCACGCCTCAAATTCACGTACGTGCGCCTTCGAAATCCCGGATATGCCACTTTCACTCAGTAGCCATCTTCCGAACGCTGTGCCTGACTCCGCAGCCTTCGATTTCAGAAGTGCCCGCATCTCAGGCATCCATTCCGGCTCATGAAGCCGAGCCGACCATATGACACTGCTCTGCTGATCGTTTAGGCGGGGCAGGTTCATTCGGTCACCCACTGGCTGCTCAGGGCTGACCAGCCAAGTTCCCGCAGTAGCGGGGTAATCCATTCATCGAGAACATTGGCATATGCCGCAGGGCAGAACGACGAATAGGCGTCTTGCGGCTCTTCGCCCCTTAGCCAGTGCCCCATGAGCGCAGTCAGAGCCTCGGGAGGGCAGCCCCGCTCAGTGAGCTCCGTACGTAGGAACTTCCGGTAACTATTGACTCGATGGCCGGTATAACCGGCTACCTGCACCATCTGTTGAACAATTGTGTCCGGGGCAATTTCAGCACGACGTATTCCAGTCGGACTAATCCACAGGAAAAAACCTCGTGACCATCTATCGCGATCATCATCCCGTGACAGATAGCCGATCAATTGCCTACTGATAGATGCGCAGTGCTCGAGGTAATTTGTTATTTGCCGCCTCAACATCGGAGGCATGCAAATCAGCCGACTCATATGACGATCATCGGCATCCTTGTCTGACAGCGCGCCCATACCCAACACAGAATCAAACTCGTCGATGAGCATCAGAGGGTTGCGGATCGCCCTACAGGCTGTAATCAGCGAAAACATCTGCACTGACCATAGGGTGTAACAGTTGTGCCAAGCGAGCATATCGCTGAGACGCCCCTTCGCTTTCTTCCGCAAAACCGCGGCCATTGCACTTACATTGTACGCAATGGTTTCGGGCAGCAGGCAGTGAGTTGCTCCCAGCCCGCCCTCTTGATCAGGATTGAGGCCGGCAGGTTCATACGCCAGACCAGCACATGCATAAACCTGCGTCAGCACTCGCACCAGTGAGGTCGTATAAATGTTGCGGAGGTGGTTGGCATCGAGCTGCAGATAATAGCGCGGGGTTTGCGCCGAGGGGATTTCAACGCCTGACAGCATGGATGCCGCTGCTACGTCCTGAGTGTCAGTGACTATTTGGTGAAACAAATAACTGCGCAGTTTGGTTCGCGTATAGCGTCGGTCGTCTTCACCCAATTCCAGCAGGAGTCCCTTGATCTCGGCGTCTAGCTGCTCAGTTTGATAAGTGAATAGCTGATTGGCAGAGTGAGGAAATGCCTTGAGCAGCTGCTTTACCAACTGGGCACTATCAGCGAGATCGGGCAATAGAATTCGCAGCAACGATAGTCGGACACCAGAAGAGGCCTGCCAACGATCGTCGCCAGCCAGGTCTGGGCGCCTGACGACCATACTGAACAGCGCCGAATCCCCTAGGATCAATGCCAAACCATCGGTGTCATCTGTTTCATCATCAACGACGGATAACTGGACGACCTGCGTCATCGACTGTCCCAACCACAGGCTGATATGCAGAGCAACAATCGCCTCCATTCGGAGCTGGATCCGAGCTGGGTCTTTTGTGCAAGACAGTTCCTGCAGACACGAGTGGAATAGGTCGCTGGCGCCAAACAACAAATTCCGCAACTCCACCAAGGTGAGCTGGTTGTACGAAAATGGCAGGAACTGTCTGCTTCGTACTATATGCGCCTCAACATTTTGTTGGCCTAGGAGATCAGCAACATACGGACGCTCGCAACCATCATCATCGAGCACCCAAATCTCAGTTGATGGGCTGATCTCACCGGGTGCCAGATCACCATCAACGGTGTCTGTATGCCCCACTAGGATGTCGTAGTGACCAGGTAGCTGGTCAGGATCATCGGGATCACCCAGCACAAATCCGCGGGGATCCTCTGTTATGAAGTTGACCAGTTCTGGTCGACTCTGCTCCTTACGCTGGCCTCTATGTCCGCCTCCGCCGCCACCCACACGTGGCGACTCGCCGTTGCAGTAACGGACAAATCGGGCGATTGCAGCAAAATTCTCGGCATTTTCTGATCTCGATTTTCCAGGCAGAAATCCTCTACAGCTCACCACAAACTTCTCGGTGGTGTCCCAGACCTTTAACTCAGGTGAGATGAAGAAATTTCGCTGTCCGCATAAGTTGCCGAGCGCTTTGTAAACCTCGTAGCGCTGACTGATCAGGCGATCGGTACCTATTTTATGAGATGCAATGAGCAACTGCGCGAGCAGTCGCTCGTAGTCCTGAGCATTTTCGTAGTCGCTGAATATGTGCAGAAAAGATGCATAGGGAAATCCAAAAATTTTTACACCGCGCTGGTGGACAGGATTCCTTGCCGACCTGTTGTTCCCTAGCCAAAACTGCTCGCCCAAAAGCACTCGGATGTTGGGTTGGCGGGATAAGGAGATAAGCCACTCGCAGGCCTCATGTAAAACGATGTCATCAGAGTTTTCTAGACCAATCGGCACACCAACACTGCATGTGCGGAGCACTCGTACGAGCTGATCAATCGCACGTGGCAGGTCAATTAGTTCGGGGTGAGAACCTAGCAAATTGAGAATTTCACTGACGATCCAGGGAGACTGTCCCTGTTCAGAGGCGAGCCTCAACAGGATTTCGCGCTTGCTCATTTCTCACCCTCACAGCCCCTGAGCGGTTTTACCCCGACCAGCCGAGCTAGGTGGGCGTGACTTCGATATTCGTGAGGCCACTGCTCCTTTGCAGATCCGATGTTGGCGTATAAATCTCGTACCTGTTGCCGCGTAATCTGAGCCAGGGCAGGTGCAACCAAGCGCTCAATCAGCACGAGTTGGTAGGCAAACTGCTTGATTCGCCCCTTCGGCCACTCAATACAGCGCACTGGTGTTTCGGGATCCGTGTGCGCCTTGAGCCATCGATATAGCGTCGTTTGGCCGATACACAGTGCATCTGGGCCACAGATCACCAATGGGTAAACCTCATTGATCCGAGTGGCCAACGCCTTGGGTATCAGAGCTGGATCAGGAAGGCCTATCGGGGCCAGATCCAGCTCGCACTCGACACGAGAAAAATCGGGATGAATTCCGTGGATGTCGCCTAATTTGATCGTCAGCATGACGCCTCTCGCTAGTGTGGGAACTACTAGACAATGCGAGGCGTTAGTACCCTGTTTGAGGGGTGAATTGATGGACACGTGAGTTTGGGTTCGGCCGGATGGCGTGAAATACCCACTCTATGCCAATAGCCGTTTCTACTGATTCCGCGCATGCGCGGAAAATTCTCATGTTCTGACCGGGAAACCACCCTGGCGCGATGGAAGCCTGAGCGACGAATTCAGCCAGGACGGGTTTCTTGACCAAACGGGGCATCAACCAGCCAACCATCACCACCTTGCTCAAGCTGGCTAAACCCTTGGGCTACACGGAAGCAGAAATCATCGACGAGGTAGAGCAACTCGTTGCACACCATCCCTGAGCATCAATGCCCTTCGGCTGACCACACACCAACTGAAACGGACGGCTTGGTGGCCTATCTCCTGAGCCCTCTCTACCCCCAATCCAATCCTGCTCACCCTTGCGAAATTCCGCGCATGCGCGGAATTTCCTCCGCCTTCCCGCAAGCAATTTCATTAGCGCTGTTTCCTTGGCAGGACCTGGAACCGAAAGCTATGCCAATACGATCTGGTAATCAGGGGTATTTCAAGGGGCACTCTTAATACAAGGCCGTATGCAAATCGAGCGAGGCCAGCCTCGGATTAGGAGCGAGCACAATGAGTGACTGGAAATCATACGCAGGGGAAATGAGCGATCGTGAAGTGGCCAGGCGTTTTGGTATCGGCGCCAGCACTGTTCGGCGCTTCCGTCATTCCAGCGACATTCCAAAGTTCTTCCCCGGAAGGGCCGAGCTTCCCGCGGCGCTGGTTACGCAACTGGCGATGGAAACCAATCATCGACTTGCGAAAGGATTCGGTGTTTCCATCAAACGTATCGAACAAGCCAGAGCAGAGCTTAAGATCCCAGAGCCAAAGACAATTCGAGAGCGCTTCAAGCCTCTCGAGGACATTTGGACCAGCGAGACCATAGCACTGCTAGGAAGAATGCCGGACACAGAGGTTGCTGACCGGCTCGGCGTCAGCAATTTCCCGGTCAAGAAAAAGCGCAAGGAGCTTGGAATACAGTCGTACAAACGACCGCTGCCAGAAATAACCCCCGAAATTGCATCGGAGTTCGGGGGCGTTTCTGATGCAGAGCTTGCGCGCCGGTTCAATGTGTCGGTGAGCTTTATACGCAGGGCGCGGATAAATATGGAGAAGGGCAGCCAGCAATAGATCCAGGTCCGACTCTGATAGAGGGATAGGCAGCCAAACGGAGTGTCTGGCTGCTTCTTACCAGCTCATGTTGTCTCCAGCGCTGCGCGCATCCATTTCGGCATTCTGCAGGCCACTATTTTGCTCAGGTCTTCAGGGCTGAGAGCTTTTTTTATTACAGCAACACACTCCGGCGTAGTACCACCTTTGCCGAGATAAAACAGAGCGCTGATGGTCATCCCCACTTTGGTTCCTGCGCACTGCATCACCATCGGAGCGGCATGCACGAGCCTGATCTCGGCCTTCCCCACGAATAGAGATCGACTGGAGCCGCTCGTGTAATAGATCGGGATGACCGGCATCTGTGTACTCAGCCCGAAACGTCTCACGGCATCAGCGCCGTGGATCTGCAGCTTCCAACGGTTCTGCCTGGCAATCAGATTCACCAAGTCCCAAGGCCCAGGACGATGAACCCGACCAGTGTACTGACTGTATTTCGGCCGCATGTAGATGCCACGGTACACACGCTCAAGCTCGCCACGGCGAACGAGCTGGGCGACTGCCTTGGAGATGGCCGAGCTCGAACCAAGCCCTGCAAGACACCTGATGCTGAAAGGCCTCCCCTTGCGCAGAAACTTAACCCGCTGCGTGACGAGGTGAGACACCGGCGGCTCAGAATGAGGGCGGGACATTGCTATCGTGTCGACTCCAGCGACGAGCAGAGCAACGGCTGATGGAAAGCGATTACCCGACGTCGATACTCATCTTCAGGCCCATCGCTTACCAGGCATTCCTCAAGGCGCCCCAGCGAGAAAATTTGATCGGCAGATGGATAGTGCCTGAGCAGGCTTTTCGCATAGCTGCGGATATCCTGCGGTAACCCCGAATGACGGGAGAGTTCACGCAGGAACTCCTCTGTTTTGACGATGGCGCGTGTTCTTTCATAAGGAAGAGTCAATCTCGTTATCTCCTGGTCATGAACTCAAAGTCCCAGACAGCTGGCTCGCCAGCGCCCGCCACCCAGCGCGCAGTTAAGCGCCGCGGCCATTGAGGCGAAAGTACCAGCACGCCCTTGATTAGCTCCAGTGGGTAGAACAGCAGTCCATCAACCTGGAATTCCTGCAGGCCTTCCCGCCCGCTGTGAAACCGCTCCAGATAAGGTGCAATGCCAATTAGTGTTTGCCGTGCAGAAAGCGGCAAAGCCTGCAGTCTTGGGCATGCAGACCAACCCGGATCTGTGTGCTCAATCATGACTGCACTCCGTCTTGGCCTCCTGCCGCTCCATCCACTTGGCCAGGCCCCACATCGTAAGCGTCCAGCCGCCCCACCCTTGCTCAG
>NZ_KV813580.1:0-1755 GCF_001813645.1 Pseudomonas sp. HMSC063H08 | reverse complement strand
ATCATTGATGCAGGGGATGGGCGTTTCATGAGTGTCCTCGCGCGAAGCCAGAGACACCCTCTCAGACTGCCCCCATTGAGGCAGTAGGAAATACTCGGTGAGTGGGGGTGGGATTTTTTTGGATAGGATTCTGGCGAATCGCCGGGCCTGATTCGCTATGCGAAGATCAGTCGACTCTGGGTGCCCTTCACACGCATCCAGGCTGCGTCATTTCTGGTTAACACTGCTTCGAGGAAGCCCTAGGCCATGAATACAGACCTTCCCCAGCTCGAACAAACCATCATCGATATAGCGCGCCAGGAACTGGCCGCCGTGGCTGCTTTTTATCGCAAGAGGGAGGCAGGGATTGAGAGCGCGCACGTCGATGAGGCATGGAGCGAATACCTGGCTCGCTACCATGCACTGAGCACGCTTTTGGTGCTCGGCCAGTTGCCTATAGGTTGACTGAAAGGCTATTCCTAGGAATTAAGCTATGACGAATTGCTCCCTTGATGCACTTGAAGAACATTGAGAAAAATGGTTAAGGTTCCTTGGTTGTATCAAGCTTGTAAAACTGATTTATAACCATAGGGGGTTATTATGAGTGGTGAAAACAGTCTTCTCGAGAGGATGGTTAATGGTAAGTTGGGGCCAGGCTCAGATATTGGTCCTGCCGATTCACAAATAGAGGGTACTTACCGGCGCGGCTATCACCAAGCTATGGCGGAGGTTGCATATTACCTGAAGAATGGGGGAACCTTGTCCGCGGCCTCACTGAATGATTGGGTGAGCGAGGACCTTCGTCGCTGGCGACAGGGGAAGGATAACGCCCCGATTCATCGCCAGATACTTCCTCCTGCAATTCCTGGCAGCCGATAGTTGAACTAAGCCTACCCGGTCCGCTGAGGCTCTATGAGGTGTACCCCTTGATTGCGAACATTGCCGACCGCGCGGTCGACGCGATACCAGGTGAACACTTCTGGAGCCTCACTTTCCTGCAGTACCATCTGCTCTGCCCGTTCGGGCGTGGTTGCCTCATCGACCCACTCATTTGCGAGTTCTGGAGGGCGAGTTGGCAAAGGTCTGATTACCGAGGAAAATGCTCATGACTAAGCAGTTCTACCCCAGGCTCACGGAAAATAAGAACCAAGAGCCAAGCCGCCAGGCTTGGGTTTTCATGGTCGCAATGCCGGCCTTCGTCCTGGGTTGTATTTTCACGTTCGCTATCTTGTGGTTCGGCCCGGTGGCCGTGCGTGACAAGGTAATCGCAGAGTATGAGGCCGATGTTATGCTCCTGGCCAAACAGCTGGACGAGGCCGAAAAATACCGGCGCATACCATCGCCAGCAGCGGCAAACTGATTGAGGGAAGCGACGTGAGTTTGCTGGCGATCTATTCGCTGAATATAAAACGGTCACTAGGTAGGAGAGAAAAGGGCCATGCCGCGATACCACGTCCATTTCATGTCCGTGCGCCAGGGGAAGGGGCTTTCCAACAGGCATACGAGACAAATAGACATTGAATTCCCCATCGAATACGACACTGACATTGAGGCAGTCCAGCGCTGGGCGGCAAAGGAGGTTGGGGCGGATGATGCTGTCTTACTGTCTTGGCAGTTACTCAAGGGCGCTGTACGTCCAAGCTGATATAAAAAAAGGCCACCCGAAGGTGGCCTATGAGTTCATGCTGCAATGAGTTGTCGTGCCAACGCCATCTCCACCGAGTCCCCGTCCTGGTTCAACGAATCGAGACCTGACTCGGGAACGTCTCCCGACGT
>NZ_KV813579.1:0-281 GCF_001813645.1 Pseudomonas sp. HMSC063H08 | reverse complement strand
TCGTCAGCGCCCAGGGGCAGACGTTCGCCATGCCGGTGCCGGCGGCGCCGCCGACGATCACGCAGCCGGTTCCGCCGGTGGTGCGGACCATCTACGGCGCCGGCGGCAAGATGACTGCCACATTCTTGTTCCCGGGCGGGTACGAGATTGACGCCGCCAGCGGCGCGGAGCTGCCGGGCAACTACCGCGTCGAGTCAATCTCGCTGGACCAGGTCGTGCTCACCGACAAGGACGGCAACCGCGTGCCCGTGGGCTTCTCCAGCGTTGCCCCCACCCAAGCC
>NZ_KV813578.1:0-452 GCF_001813645.1 Pseudomonas sp. HMSC063H08 | reverse complement strand
CGCGGCTGGGCCACCAACAACCTCGACAGCGCAACCGCCGGCGCTTCCGCGATCCGGATCTTGGTCCTCCTCGGCATCACCTCTTTCTTCCTCCTCAGCTGACCCATACGGAGACACTCATGCTGAAATTCACCATCCAGAAACTGTCCGCCCTCCACCGGAGCCTGGCTGCCATCACTTTGGCGCTCCCCGGTATCGCCTTGGCTGCACTCCCCAAACCCGAGGCACCTACCCGTGGGGAGGGCTCGGGGATCATGCAAACCATCCAGAACTTCGGCTATGACGGAGCGATGTTCCTCGCGGCACTCATCTGCGTGGCTGTCTTTTTGGGGGTCGCTTGGCATACCTACGGCACCTATCACGCTATCCATGACGGGAAGAAGAAGTGGTCGGATCTCGGAGCGGGCGTGGCCGTAGGTGTCGGCCTGCTGATCTTGATCATTTATCTCGTC
>NZ_KV813577.1:0-499 GCF_001813645.1 Pseudomonas sp. HMSC063H08 | reverse complement strand
GCGAATGCCAAGGGGGCCACGCCGAACGAGGCGGAAACCGCATTGCGCCAGGCCGCGATCCTGAAGCGGCAGTTCGACCTCAGCGATGCGGAGATCTCGGCCCACACGGTGGAAACCGCGTGCGTTCCCACTCGAACCAGGCGCTCTCCTGCCCCATGGCTGCATGAACTGGCCGGGATCTGCGCCAGTTCCTTCGGCTGCGACTACCTGGCGGCATACGCGATGCCAGCGGGCTGGACGTTCAAGTTCATGGGCCGAGGGATCGGCCCTGAGCTGGCCGCTCACGCCTACTCTACGCTCCACCACCAACTGGTGGCGGCGCGCTCGGCTCATGTCGCTCAACAGAAGCGCTGCAAGCTGTCGACCAAGCGCCGTCGCAGCAAGCTCTTCGTCGAAGGCTGGCTTCTCGCAGTGCGTTCGCTGGTACGTGACTTTGCCGGCAGGCCGGACGAGTCGACTCAAGCAGCCATCAAGGCCTACCTCGAACTACACCATCCGG
>NZ_KV813576.1:0-267 GCF_001813645.1 Pseudomonas sp. HMSC063H08 | reverse complement strand
CATCAAGGCCTACCTCGAACTACACCATCCGGAGCTGAAACTCCTGGAGCCGGCAGCGCCGACGAAGCCCCTGGCCTATGACCAGGCTTCGCTGCACGCAGGCTGGGAGCACGGCAAAAACACTCGCCTGCACCGCGGCGTCAGCCGGCGAGTTCAGGGCGCGCTCGAGCAGGGAGGTTCCCGATGACTCGCAAGGACAACAACAAGCAGAACGTCGTCATCGACAACCTGGAGCTCATCACCCGGGCCGAACGCATGCGCCGCAAC
>NZ_KV813575.1:0-441 GCF_001813645.1 Pseudomonas sp. HMSC063H08 | reverse complement strand
GCGATGCCGCAAAGCCCCCGGCCAGGCCGGGGGCGTCGCGCCAGGGAGCGGCGCTACAGGCTCGGGTGGCCCGCCTCGATTTCGGACAAGGCATCGCTGAGCAGCGACAGCAACGCACCGTTGATGTAGGCCAGGGTGCCGCCGGGCTCTTCTTTCTCATCGAGCAAACGGGTCATGGCCAGGATGTTGATTGCCGACCTCAGGCGCACTTTCGCGTTGTCGAACAAGTGCGTGGGGAGTGCATGGGTGTCCACGTACAGGGTCGCGCTACGCGGACACATGTCGGCCTGGGAGGTGGGTAGCAGCGGGACGAAGCGGGGGGACGATTCTGTTACCTCGGGGTTGGACGTATCATTCGGCTTAGCCATGGGTCAGCTCCTTAGTAAGCTGGGTTGTGGTTAGCGGGTCGTAGGTGTTCCACCACCTGCGGCCCGCGTCTTT
>NZ_KV813574.1:0-254 GCF_001813645.1 Pseudomonas sp. HMSC063H08 | reverse complement strand
GCATTCTTCGCACGGGCACGCCGGTCGGTGTTTGTGATGGGGTCATGCCAGACGACGACGAACTGGTTCGCCGTGCCGTCGAGCGATGTGATGCTGTCGTCGTCGATCCCGAGCAGCCCGCTGTCCTCATCGAATACGGGCAGCGTCGCGACGTCGTAGTCGTCACGGATCAGCCGCAGCGTCCAGAGTCCGGTCGAGCGGGAAAGGAACTGAGTGGCGCCAATGTGATCGAGGACGGTCTGCTCGAAGTTGTC
>NZ_KV813573.1:0-1029 GCF_001813645.1 Pseudomonas sp. HMSC063H08 | reverse complement strand
CGGCGGCAGCTCAAGGTCAACCAGGCGTCGGGTAAGACGAATGATCCGGAACAGTTTCACTAGGGCTGCGTCATTGAGACGTCCTGCCTGGCTGGATGGTTGATCGCTTGTGGTGGGTTGACCCAGCAGCAACTGAGCGAAGCCAGCTGAGAACTGGAATTCACCCAGTGCATCGCGGCAGGTCTGTTGATCGTGAGTGTTCAGAACGACTTGGACCTGGCCGCTGAGCGCTTGAAGCAGCGTCATGAGGTGCAGCGCTGAATCAGTAATCTCACGGTCTTCATTGGGTTCGCGATACGTGTAACCCACACCGCCCTGGATCCTGACGATTTCGCCAGGGGCGCCGACGTGCAGAGCGATCTCTTCAGCCAGGTCAGCGATGTGCTGTCGCAAGATCTCGGGGGTATCGATCGATCGCTCGATGTACCAGAGATCGGTGATCGGGTGCAGACCGCCGACTTGCACTGGGATTGCCTGCAGGGCTGTTTCATCGAAGACAGGTAGATGTTCACCTTCGAGGCCGGCCAGCCGTTGGCGAGTCTGCTGGATCTTGGTCGATACCGGACTCACGATATGGCCTGCCAAGAGCGCTGCACGCTCCTCATCGGTCAGTTGCTGTTGTGGGACAGGTGGTGGCGGAGCCGTGGGGGTGGGGGGACTACCCGGGTTGCCCCCTGTCCTGGACGTTTGGGGATCTGCGGCGGGGCTCTGTGTCTGTGCTTGTCCAGTAGACGAAACAGCAGGGTTTTCCTGCCCAACTGGTGGAATTTCAGGTGGCCCGGCAGGTGTGGGCAGGTCGACCAGAGTGCCGCGGCGTTGTTCCTGCTGCCCGTTGGTGATCTCGAGCAGGATTTGGTCATAACGCAGGCCCAGGGGGTGCTTCATCTGGTCGATGAGTTCGTCCTGGAATCGGTCGAATATGAATTCGTCAGGGCTACTGTCAAAGATTGCCAGCGTGTCCTGGAACAGCATTTCGAAGTCGATACCCTCGCCGGTATATAGACGTGTCCAGCAGGAGGATGCCGACTT
>NZ_KV813572.1:0-1807 GCF_001813645.1 Pseudomonas sp. HMSC063H08 | reverse complement strand
GGATCGGTGTTCGGAGTGTCGGGCGGGTTCAGCGAATCGCCGGTCTGGGAGAAGGTGTAAGAGTCGGCACCGCAGCTTTGGCCGGTGCCCTTGAGAATGTAGTTGCAGAAGCCCGTCGTGGTGGAGCCTTTGACCAGATAGCAACTGGCCGGGCTGGGATTGCCGCCATACTCACAGCTTTGATAGCAGGCGGTCGGGGCGCCGCCGTCACCGACATAGTTACGGCCTCCCGAGGTAACTACGGGCGAGTCCGGGCCCTTGGCCGGGAACAGTTCGCCTTCCTTACACTCCTTGGGCGGCGGCTCACAAATACCAGTGGAGGCATTGTAGGTATCATCAGCATTGGCACACTGATCCCCCTTTCTAAAAAGCTTCCAGCTAGCGCAGTCATCACAAGTATTAACAACACTAGGGTCTCTACGAGAAACATACACAACAGAACAATATGAATTATCCAACCCATTCATCTTGGGCGTGGCGCTTGTATAGTTCCAATCCGGAGACCTATCCGCAACAACCCGTGCTTTCTCGCATGCTTCGGCAGGAGTGCTAGAGCCACTGGAGGAGTACATAACAACCTCCCATATATAAGGGCCCGCAATAGCACTCCGAGCAAAGAATAACGAAGGCAACAAGCACGCCGTAAGAAGCGTTACCCTCAGGACAGATATCAATGTCTTAATGCTCATTTATCTTTTCTCCGGGTAATAAAAAGCCCCGCCGGAAACTCCGGAGGGGCTTCCGCCTCGGTCTGTTCGGTTAGAAGAATTCGCCGGTCCGGTACCCGGTGATGAAGGCGCCGGCGAAGAACGCCCCCAACCACACCGACCAGAGCACCCGTTACGCCTTGCGCAACATGCTGTAGATCAGGCCGGCGACGGCCAGGATCACCAAGGCGCCGACGATGTAGCCGCCAATGGCCTTCATATCGCCCTGGCCATCGGTGATCGCCGATTCCACCGCGCTGGTGTCGATCACCCCGGCGAAGGCCGGCAGCGAAGTCGCGGCAGTGACGGAACCGGCGATGCACAGGTTGCGGAACGAGGCGACCGGGCTGAACTTGGCGATGCGTTGCTTCATTGCTTTCATGGTGTTTCCTCTCTATTTGGCTTTACGAAGAAGTGACGCGACCCAGCCAATCAAAAGCCCCGTCACGAACGATCCCAGGACGCCAGCGGCACCGATGCCGAAGGCTTCCGGGGAGAAACCACCGTTGACCAGGATGTCCACGTATCCAGCGGCCTCTGGCGGAATCAGGTAGGCCTGTTGCCATGCGAGTTCGCGACACGCCATGAAGCCCTCGGGGGTCGAGGTCCACGCGGTACACACCTGCACAGCGACAACGCCTGACATAGCGATCAGTCCTCAAACAGCCAGGGAGGCCGCTAGGCCGTCGATCCAGCCCCAGGCGTAGCCTGTGGCCAGACCTACCGCGAACAGCGAGAGATAGCGGAGCATCGCGGCCTCCTACGGCTTACGCCTTGGCGTCCGGGGACTTGTCTTGTTTGTCCTGGCCCTGCGGCTGCTGGGCCGGGCGCGGGGCTTGGACCTGTGCTTGCGGGCGGGCCGGGGCTTGGGCGGTCGGCGCCACCGGCTTGCCGCCCACGGCCAGCAGATCCACGAGGACCTGGGTATTGGTGATCCGGCCGAAACGGTCTTGGGTCGGACGGACCACGCTGGCGAACTTGCAGAGCACCGGCTGGCCTTCGAAGACGATGGCGTCCAGCAGGGTCGGCTCGATGTTGTATTCGCTGATCTCGAAGCCCTTGGCGTTGCCACGGGCACCTTCCGGGATCGGGGCGATGGA
>NZ_KV813571.1:1036-1787 GCF_001813645.1 Pseudomonas sp. HMSC063H08 | reverse complement strand
AGATGTGTTTTTCTGATCTCCCAGCAGCGGTTGTAACCGCCACCGAACGAAAGGTGACGAACGACACTCTGGGCTTCGGCCAAGGAATACAGATCGCCTATGTGCTTTTGCTGACCGTCCTGCTCGGCAAGGATGCCGTAGAGCACATTGCGCACCAGACCGTTGTAAGGACAGCGGTCAGAAAGTGCAGTATCGATCTCTCGACCTTCAGTAACTAGGGCGAAGTCGTCATTGAAGATGCATGGAAAGCACTGTAGTTGAGTATCGGAGAGGATTTGCTGCGATGGATGCAACGCGCGATAGCAGGGGGGGCAATCATCTTCGTATGTTATCTGTAGCGTTCGCTCGATTCTGAAGTCAGTATAGCCGTGGATAAACGGATTATATTGAGTCATGGGGTATCTCCAGTAGCCGGGAAGCCCATGCCCTTAGAGACTATGGACCTCCAGGGGAAGTAAGGGGCGCCGAAGCGCCCTGGTGATGTAGAGTCGTTGCGGTTAACGCAATTCGGAGAAGTCACCACCCGACAGGGGGATGACCCCGTCTGGGTTGAATTAGCAGAGGCACATAGGCAAAAGGGTAAAACTTAATATTCCCGTTGCGACCACGTGCCGTTGTCTAATGCCTGTTGGGCAAGTTCGCGGGAGGGGTAGTATTCAACCGACTCGCGCGAAGCTGGTCCTTCTTCATCAAGGGTGCCGATATAAAAGCCGGCGTTGGACATAAGAACCTGCAGCGGCAGTTCGAGACG
>NZ_KV813571.1:0-936 GCF_001813645.1 Pseudomonas sp. HMSC063H08 | reverse complement strand
GCCAAGGCAGATACCTGGGCATTGTTGCTGGCTAGGAACAGCCAGGCGAAGTTGCAGAACTGACTGCTGAGCAGCAGCTCGTCCTCGACGTCGCTGAGGCTAACCTCCTCTACTTCCGGCAGGGCGGGCAGATCTACGATTTGGATATTGCTCATGATGATCTCCAGATAATGGAGAACACCACGCCCTGGGGGAGATGGTGCCCCCCGGGTGGGTATGCGATGAAGAGTGGCGCATAGCGTAGGTAGTGAAAGGCCCTCGGGATGAGGGCCGGTATTCGATCAAGCCGTGCTCAAGCAGCGGCTTGTTCAGCGTGCTCAGCGGGGGCTGCGGGTTCACCTTGCGGTTCGCCTTGGCCTTGCTGGGCTTTCTCAGCTTCTTCCTTCGCATCGTAGACGGTGGTGCCATCCACTTTGATCCAGGAGATGAAGAGCAGCCGGCCTTTGAGGCTTGCGCCGGACTGGCCTTTTTTCTCGCCTTTCTCGTAGGTGAAGGGATCCGCCCAGATGTCGCCGATACGGAAAGAAATCAGCACCTTCTTCTCGGCCTCGACTGCTTCCTTGCAACGGCGGACAAGCTTTTCAGCCTGGGCGCCGACCACTTTGCAGTCGATGTAGGAGTATTCCACGCTGTCTGCCGCGCCATGGAGGGCAGCAACAGTAGCGGCGAGGAACGGTTCACCTCGGCGGATCGGTACTTCGCGGATGCGATTGAGGTAGCCGATACCGGTGGTGTGCAGGTCGAAATATTTGGCTTCTTGGGCTTGGGTGTTGTTGCTCATGATGGTTCTCCAGTTTCGTAAGCGAAAGCGGAGAAACACCTTGCCCGTCAGGGAAAAGTATTCCCCGCATGGGTCGGTATTGGGAGGTAAATCTGAGGGAGAGGGCTTCCATCAACCTGTGGTTGATTGATCGCGCTACCGGAAGCTGGTGCGAT
>NZ_KV813570.1:2836-48391 GCF_001813645.1 Pseudomonas sp. HMSC063H08 | reverse complement strand
ATCCACAACGTTATCAACCAAAAAGTTGCACAGTTCTTCATTGGCAAGGTAGGCGAAGATAGCGCCGCACGGTTTCGTTCCATCGGCCCAGGGTGAAGGAAAGTGAGTTATCGGAGAGGTTGGGGGGCTGAAAGATATGGCCAGTTATGGCCAAAAGCCCTCTATGGAGAGGGCTTTTGGGGTAGGGCCAGCAGGGTTGTTCTGCTGCGGGGAACCGGAGGTGCGGTTCTTCGCCTTTCGGCCAAGGCTCAGTTGATCTGTGCGCCCTTGGCGATCCAGCTGCCGATCAGGTTGCGTTCTTCCTGGGTCATCTGCGTGATGTTGCCCAGCGGCATGATCTGCGAGGCCACGGCCTGGGCCTGGATCTTCGGTGCCAGTTGCTGGATCTGCTGCGGGGTGTCGAGCATGATCCCGCCTGGCGCGGTGCTGAACAGCTGGCTGGTCGGTTTCGCCGAGTGGCAGACGGTGCAGCGCTCCTGGATCACGTGATGGACCTTGTCGAAGTCGGCTCCGCTCGCGGCCCCGGCATTGGACGCCTGGGTCGCGGCAGGCGCGGCTGGTGCGTCGCCGCCGGTCGCCGGTTGTGCCGGTGCCGCCGCCGGGGTGCTGGCCAGCGGTGCGGAAGCCTGCTGGTAGTTCGGCGTGGTGACGAAGGCCAGGGCGATCATGCCCAGCGCGCCGGCGGGCAGTGCCCAGGCGAAGCGGTTGCTTTCGTGGCGGGTATTGAAGTAGTGGCGTACCAGTACCGCGAGCACCGCGATGGCGGCCAGGATCAGCCAGTTGTACTGGCTGCCGTAGGTGCTCGGGAAGTGGTTGCTGATCATGATGAACAGCACCGGCAGGGTGAAGTAGTTGTTGTGCCGGGAGCGCAGCAGGCCCTTGGCCGGCAGCACCGGATCGGGCTCGCGGTTTTCTTCGATGGCTTTCACCAGCGCGCGCTGGGCCGGCATGATCACCCTGAACACGTTGCCGACCATGATGGTGCCGATGATCGCGCCGACGTGCAGGTAGGCGCCGCGGCCGCTGAACACCTGGGTCAGGCCGTAGGCGGCGGCGACCAGCAGGACGAACAGGACCAGGCCGAGCAGGGCAGGGGTCTTGCCCAGCGCCGAATCGCAGAGGATGGTGTAGACGAACCAGCCGCAGACCAGCGAACCGATACCGATGGCGATGGCCGCCGCCGGCGCCAGGTCGCTGCCGGGGGCGATCAGGTAGAGGGTCGGGTTCAGGTAGAACACGATGGTCAGCAACACCACCCCGGACATCCAGGTGGAGTAGGCCTCCCATTTGAACCAGTGCAGGTTCTCCGGCATTTTCGGCGGAGCCAGCTTGTACTTCTCCAGGTGGTAGATGCCGCCACCGTGGATTGCCCAGAGGTCTCCGGACAGGCCTTCACGCGGGTTGCTGCGGTTGAGGTTGTTCTCCAGCCAGACGAAATAGAACGAAGCGCCGATCCACGCGATCCCGACGATCATGTGAATCCAGCGCACCAGCAGGTTCAGCCATTCGATGAGATGTGCTTCCACAGTCTTGTACCTCTTGCCCTGGCCGGCGGACCGGCGGCAGGACCTCTCTTATTGGTTTGATTGGGGGTCGAGGAGGAGCTGTTCGTCCTCGGTGAAGAAATGCTCGTCGCAGTTGTTCCCGGAACCGCTGCGATCGACCACCAGGAAGTCATCCCGCTTTTCGATCGTCAGCACCGGATGGTGCCAGACGCCGCGGTGGTAATTGACGCCCTGCCTTCCGTTGGTCAGGAAGGCGCGGACGAGGCCCGGTACAGGTACATCGCCAAGTGGCGCGACCACGACCAGAAAGGGGTTGCCGAGCAGCGGGATGAAGGCCTGGCTGCCCAGCGGATGGCGTTCCAGCATGCGGATGCGCAACGGCATTTCCAGCTTCTCGGCGCTGAAGATGCTGATGATCGCGTTATCTTCCGGCTGCGCGGTCTCGACCGTGGCCAGCTTGTGATAACGGCGGGTGGAGCCGTTGTTGATCATGAAATAGTCGCTGCCGGCGGTTTCGATCACGTCACCGAACGGGGCGAAGGCTTCCTTGGTCAACGGCTCGATCTTGAGAGTGCGCATACTGATCCTGTCGATTCTGTTTGTTGTATTCCGGACGCACGCGGGGCCCGGGTCTCACGGTAATTGTGGCCTGCCGAACAGGCGCAGGCGGCTGACGCCGCCGTCGGGAAAGATGTTCAGGCGTACATGGGTGATCGGGCCGAGGGCGTTGAGGTGCCGCTCGAACCGATGTTCCTGGTGCATTTCCAGCTTCTGCGCTGGCAGCAGCTCGCGCCAGAAGAGGCTCTGTGCCTCGATCCGGGCCTCGTTTCCGCCTTCCACGAAGGCGGCCTGAATGCTGCAGCTTTCCGGATAGTTGCCCTTGAAGTGCAAGGTATCGACGACCGCCGCCTCGATGCTGCCGGGATGGCCGAGGGCGACGATCACCCAGTCGTGGCCCGGCGTGCGGCGGCGGCCGGTTTCCCAGCCGTCGCCCATGTTGATGGCACGTCCGGGGTTGAGCAGGTTGCCCATGCGTCCGAAATGCTGGTCGGAACAGGCCAGCGCCCGGCCGCCGTTGACCGCTGCGGCCAGGTCGAGCGCCGTTCCCGGCGGCAGGCTGCTCCAGTCGCGGTAGGGCACGCCATAGAGGCGCAGGCGGGCGATACCGCCGTCCGGGTAGATGTTCAGACGCAGGTGGGTCCAGGGACGTTCGTCGTCTATCGGGTGGTAGTGATGGCTATCGCCCTGCAGCCCCACCGCCGGCAGCACTTCGCTCCAGGACGTGCTGTCGTCCGGGTCGCCTTCGGTGCAGAAGCAGCCATCCAGGGAAGCCGCCGGCGGATGGTTGCCGGTGAAGAAGCGGGTGTCGATGTCGACGCCCTTCAGCACGCCCGGCACACCCAGGCGGATCACCGCCTGGTCATGGCCCTCGAAGCGCTTGCGGCGGGTTTCCCAGCCGTCCATCCACTTGCCGCTGTCGTCGAACACGCCTTCCTTCCACACCGGTTCGCCGGCCTGCAGCATGCGGCTGGCCGGGGCGAACCATTCGTCGCTGACGGCGACCACCTGGCTGCCCAGGCGCGCGTCGGCGAGGTCGAGGTAGTGGCGGAAGGGCGCGTGTTCGGCGTTCATGCTCGTCTCCGCAGGCCTCAGAGCTGCTGCAGGCGGAACAGGGCGATCTTGTTGATCTCGGCCAGCGCGGTAGCGAACTCCTCGTCGGCGGAGTGCTGGATGCGTTCCTCGAAGGCCGCCAGGATCTGATGGCGGTTGCTGCCCTTCACCGCCTTGATGAAGGGGAAGCCGAACCTGGCCTTGTAGGCGTCGTTGAGTTCGGTGAAGCGGGCGAACTCCTCGGCGCTGCATTCGTGAATCCCGGCGCCGGCCTGCTCGGAGGTGCTGGAGGCGGTCAGTTCGCCACGGATCGCTGCCTTGCCGGCGAGGTCCGGGTGGGCGTTGATCAGCGCCAGCTGGGCCTCGCGGCTTGCCGACAGGAGAATGTCGGCCATGCGCTGGTGCAGGCCCTCGATATCGTTGAGGCTGTCGTCGATACCCAGGTCATAGGCCTTCTCGGCGACCCAGGGGGAGTGTTCGTAGATGTCGGCGAAGGCTTCGACGAAGGCCTCGCGGGACAGCGAGGCGGGGGTCAGGGTCTGGAAACGGCTCATGCCTCGGTCTCCTGGAAAGGATGCTCACGGTGCCAATGGCGGGCGATGTCTTCGCGGCGGGCGAACCAGACCTTGTCGTGGCTCTGCGCGTACTGGATGAAGCGCTCCAGGGCGGCCATCCGCGCCGGGCGACCGATCAACCGGCAATGCAGGCCGATGGAGAGCATCTTCGGCGCCGTCGCGCCTTCTTCGTAGAGCACGTCGAAGGCGTCCTTCAGGTACTGGAAGAACTGCTCGCCATTGTTGAAGCCCTGCACCTGGGTGAAGCGCATGTCGTTGGTGTCCAGGGTATAGGGAATCACCAGGTGCGGTTTCTCCGCGGTGCTGGCCGGGTCCCAGTAGGGCAGGTCGTCGTCGTAGGTGTCGGAGTCATAGAGGAAGCCGCCTTCCTCCATCACCAGGCGCCGGGTGTTCGGGCCGGTGCGTCCGGTGTACCAGCCCACCGGGCGCTGGCCGGTGAGTTCGGTGAGGATGCGGATGGCTTCGAGCATATGCTCGCGCTCCTGGGCCTCGTCCATGTACTGGTAGTCGATCCAGCGGTAGCCGTGGCTGCAGATTTCATGGCCGTCGGCGACCATCGCCCTGATCACCTCAGGGTTGCGCTGCGCCGCCATGGCCACGGCGAACACGGTGAGCGGCACGTTGCGTCGCTTGAACAGCTTGAGCAGGCGCCAGACCCCGGCGCGGCTGCCGTATTCGTAGAGCGATTCCATGCTCATGTGGCGCACGCCCTGCAAGGGCTGGGCAGCCACCATCTCGGAAAGGAACGCCTCGGACTCCTTGTCGCCATGCAGGACGCAGCGCTCGCCACCTTCTTCGTAATTGAGCACGAAGGACAGGGCGATGCGCGCATCGCCGGGCCAGTGAGGGTGGGGAGGGTTGTTGCCGTATCCGATCAGGTCGCGTGGGTAGTCAGCGCTCACAGCAGTGTTCCTTATTGTGGATGGGGCGGCGGGCCGGACGGGCCGGGGATGCCGTGATGGATTTATTGTATACAAGTTTGCCTGCGGTCTGTAAATACAATCCTGCTTGCCGATCCCTGCCATTCATCCAGCAAAAAACCTGCCCGACTGGTCAGTTAGCGAAGAATGAGGCCCTGCGGGGTGGGGCTTGTGGAAGGAATGCTCGATTTCGGGGCGGCTGCCGCATTTTCGGTTGTGGTGGTGTTTTTTGTATACAATTCATCGAAAGATAACTTATATTGCTTCGCAAGCGGCTCCCTGGCGGGCTGCAAGCGAGCGGCGCCGGGCAGGTCCCGGAGCGATCCCCATCGAACGAAGGCAAGAGGAGGAGTGGTGTCCGCCAGCGGGCGCCCGCAACCCATGGGACGTTTGACCACGCATGTACTGGATTCCGCACACGGCTGCCCCGGCCATGGCATCAAGATCGAGCTGTACCGGGTAGAAGGCCAGCAACTGGAACTGATCGCCACCACCCTGACCAACCACGACGGCCGCTGCGACCAGCCGGTGCTGCAAGGCGAGGACTTCCGTCCCGGGGTCTATCAACTGGTGTTCAACGCCGGCGACTACTATCGCGCCCGCGGCGTGCAATTGCCGGAGCCGGCATTCCTCGACCAGGTGGTGCTGCGTTTCGGCATCGCCTCCACCGACGATCACTACCATGTGCCGCTGCTGATCTCGCCCTACAGCTATTCGACCTATCGCGGCAGCTAGGTGCGTGCCACGAAACATTGACTCCCTGAGTCCTTTTCCCTGGCCCGCCGTCGAGCGGGCCTTTTTTCGTTCGCGGGGAAGGCGCCGAGGGTTGCCGGTTATCCGCCATCTGCGGGGGGCAGGACGATGCGGCGCAAGGTGTGAATGGGCGACGGATGAGGCTGTGCGTCGCGAGCCCTGCGGGGCAACGACAGGTTCGAGGCGGATAGCCGCGTGCGGCCATCCGCCATCCGGGCGGGTCAGAGGAAGATGAACTTGGCGACGAAGATCACGAACAAGGCATAGAGGCTGGCCGAGACTTCGCGGTGCTTGCCGGTGAGGACCTTCATCGCGACGTAGGTGATGAAGCCCAGGGCGATACCGTCGGCCACCGAGAAGGTCAGCGGCATCATGATCACCGTGACGATCGCCGGGATGGTTTCGGTGTGCTCGTCCCAGTCGATGTGCGCCATCCCGCCCATCATCAGCATGGCCACGTAGATCAGCGCGCCGGCGGTGGCGAAGGCGGGGATCATCCCGGCCAGCGGGGCAAAGAACATCGCGGCGACGAACAGCACGCCGACCACCACCGCGGTGAGCCCGGTACGTCCGCCGGCGGCCACGCCCGCGGCGCTCTCCACGTAACTGGTCACCGGCGGGACACCGAGCATGCCGCCGAACACGCTGGAGGCGCTGTCGGCCTTCATCGCCTTCGACAGGTTCTCGATGCGCCCGTCCTCCTTCACCAGGTGCGCGCGCTGGGCGACGCCCATGAGAGTGCCGGCGGTATCGAACATGTGCACGAAGAGGAAGGCCAGGATCACGCTGATCATGGTGACGTTGAACGCGCCGGCGATGTCCATCGCCAGGAAGGTCGGCGCCAGGCTCGGCGGCGCCGAGAACACCCCGCCGTACTGCACCAGGCCGAGGGCCCAGCCGACCAGGGTGACGCTGAGGATGCTGATGAGGATGCCGCCGAACACCCGGCGGTACTCGAGCACGGCGATCATCAGGAAGCACAGTGCCGCCAGCAGCGGGCCGGGCGAGGTGAGGTGGCCGAGCTTGATCAGGGTCGCCGGGCTGGCCACCACGATGCCGGCGGTCTTCAGGCCGATCAGGCCGAGGAACAGGCCGACACCCGCGCCCATGGCGAACCTGAGGCTGCGGGGGATGCTGTTGAGCAGCCATTCGCGGACCCGGGAGAAGGTCAGCAGCATGAACATCACCCCGGAGATGAACACCGCGCCGAGGGCGATCTGCCAGCTGTAGCCCATGGTGCCGACCACGGTGTAGGTGAAGAAGGCGTTCAGCCCCATTCCCGGCGCCAGGCCCACCGGCCAGTTGGCGTACAAGCCCATCAGGAAGCAGCCGAGGGCGGCCGCCAGGCACGTGGCGACGAACGCCGCGCCGTGGTCGATGCCGGCGTCGGCCATGATGTTGGGATTGACGAAGATGATGTAGGCCATGGTGATGAAGGTGGTCAGCCCGGCCGCCAGCTCGGTCCTGACCGTCGTACCATGCTGGCGGAGCTTGAACAGGCGTTCGAGCAGGCCGGTGGCGGGCGGTGTCGCAGCGTAGATCCCTTGTTCTTCTTGTTTGGTGCTTTCCACAGCAGGTACTCCTCATCGCTCTTGTTGTTAGGTCCTGCGGGCCGGTTGGTTACCAGGTCCCTGACGCGGCTCGAAGGTGATGTGAGGGCACGATTTTCTGACCTTTGGGTCAAGAACTCGTGCGAGCGATTATGCCTTTGTATACAAAAAGGTCAAAGAATGTTTGAGGGTGTTTCGCCACATTTTTATCAGCTTTCCGTCACGCGTCCTTCCGGGCGGTGCCGCGCGCTCGGAACGAGGGGCGGAAAGGGGTGGTGCGCCGGATGCCGCTGCTTGTGTACACTATTTCGCTATCAGCCGCCGGCGTGCCTCACCCACGCCCGTGAGCGAGGATCAGCCCAGGCCACAAGCCGGACGCACAAGGTTCGAGACCGATGACCGATCAGTTGCAACACATCAGGAAGCCGCCGCGCACCGGCAAGGCTGCCCGCAGCGGTACCCAGGACGAGATCGTCTACGCCCACATCTTCGACGCCATCCTCGAACAACGCCTGGCCCCCGGCACCAAGCTGAGCGAGGAAGCGCTCGGCGAGATATTCGGCGTCAGCCGCACCATCATTCGCCGCGCCCTCTCGCGCCTGGCCCACGAGCAGGTGGTGCTGTTACGGCCGAACCGCGGCGCGGTGGTCGCCAGCCCGAGCATCGACGAGGCCCGGCAGATCCTTTTCGCCCGCCGCACCGTCGAGCGCGCCATCACCGAACTGGCCACCGACAACGCCACCGCCGAGCGCCTGGCCGAGTTGCGCGAGATGGTGGTGCAGGAACAATCCAGCTTCGCCCGTGGCGACCGGGGCGCCGGCATCCGCCTGTCCGGCGAGTTCCACCTGAAGCTCGCCGAGATGGCGCGCAACGCTCCTCTGGTGAGTTTCCAGCGCAGCCTGGTGTCGCAGACCTCGCTGATCATCGCCCAGTACGAAAGCGGCGGTCGCTCGCACTGCTCGTTCGACGAGCACAACGAGATCCTCGACGCCATCGAGAAAGGCGACAAGGAGCGCGCGGTGACCCTGATGATGCACCACATGGAGCATATCGACAGCAAGCTCAACCTGGAGAGCGACAACGCTTCCGGCGACCTGCACGCGGTGTTCTCGCACCTCCTCGGCGGCAAGAAGAAGCCTCGCCGGGCCAAGGCCGACAGCGACTCGGCGGCCTGATCCGAAGCATGAAAAAGCCC
This sequence comes from Pseudomonas sp. HMSC063H08, assembly GCF_001813645.1. Lineage (NCBI taxonomy): Bacteria > Pseudomonadati > Pseudomonadota > Gammaproteobacteria > Pseudomonadales > Pseudomonadaceae > Pseudomonas > Pseudomonas sp. HMSC063H08. Next base: position 40,282 of record NZ_KV813570.1, on the reverse strand, counting down.
CGCGATGCGGGGCTTTTTCGTTTCCGCCGGGAGTCAGTCGCGGCGATGCACCGAGCGACCGGCGGCGAAGGTTTCCTTCACCGTGCGGTCGTCGCCGAGGATGGTCAGCGCGAACAGCCGTTCGGCCAGGCTGCCGGCCTGGCTCAGGCGGTAGGAGAGCAGCGGGGTGGCGTGGTAGTCGAGGACCACGAAGTCCGCCTCGTTGCCGGTGGCGAAGCTGCCGATCCGGTCGTCCAGCTCCAGCGCGCGGGCGCCGCCGAGGGTGGCGAGATAGAGCGACTTGAACGGATCGAGGCGGGCGCCCTGCAACTGCATGACCTTGTACGCCTCGTTCAGGGACTGCAGCTGGGAGAAGCTGGTGCCGGCGCCGACATCGGTGCCGAGGCCGACCTTGACCTTGTAGCGCTCCAGCTTCGGCAGGTCGAACAGACCGCTGCCGAGGAATAGGTTGGAGGTCGGGCAGAACGCCACTGCCGAGCCAGTCTCCGCCAGGCGCTGGCATTCGCCGTCGCACAGGTGCACGCCATGGGCGAACACCGAGCGCGGCCCGAGCAGGCCGTGGTGGTCGTAGACGTCCAGGTAGCCGCTGCGCTCGGGGAACAGCTCCTTCACCCACTCGATTTCCTTGAGGTTCTCCGACAGGTGGGTGTGCAGGTATACGCCGGGATGCTCGCGCAGCAGCCGCGCCGCCATGTCCAGCTGTTCCGCGGTGCTGGTCGGGGCGAAGCGCGGGGTCACTGCGTAGAGCAGACGGCCCTGGCCGTGCCAGCGCTCGATCAGCGCCTTGCTGTCGCGGTAGCTGCTCTCGGCGGTGTCGGTCAGGTAGTCCGGCGCGTTGCGGTCCATCATCACCTTGCCGGCGATCAGGCGCAGGTCCAGGCGCCGGGCGGCCTCGAACAGCGATTCCACCGATTGCCGGTGCACGCTGCCGAAGACCAGCGCGGTGGTGGTGCCGTTGCGCAGCAGTTCCTGCAGGAAGATCTCGGCGACCTGGTCGGCATGGGCCTGGTCACCGAATTGGCGCTCGGTGGGGAAGGTATAGGTGTTCAGCCAGTCCAGCAGTTGTTCGCCGTAGGAGGCGATCATCCCGGTCTGCGGGAAATGGATGTGGGTATCGATGAAGCCGGGGGTGATCAGCGCGTCGCGGTACTCGAAGACCTCGACCTCGCCGATCTCGCCGAGCAGGGTTTCGGCGTCACCGAGGCGAGCGACCTTGCCGTCCTCCACCAGCAACAGGCCGTCCTCGAAGTATTCGTAGGAGCGTTCGACGCCGACCTCCGCGGGGTCGGCGATGCTGTGCAGGATGGCGGCGCGGTAGGCTTTGGCGTTGCGGGTCATGGCAGTCTCGAAAAAAGGTGCGTGGGAGGTCCGCCGCCTGGCGGCGGACGCGGGGGAGCGGGGGGCCGCTCAGGATTCATGGGCGCGGCGCGACTCCGGGGTCAGCCGGGTGACGCTCGACGGCCCCTGCTTGCGTTCCAGGCCGAAGGCGGCGTTGTAGGTGGCGATCACCTCGCCGGCGATGGAGATGGCGATCTCCGCCGGCAGCTTGCCTTTCACCTGATCCAGGCCCATCGGGCAGCGCATCCGTTGCAAGCGTTCGGCGTCGACGCCACGTTCGCGCAGGCGGTGCTCGAACTTGACACGCTTGGTCTTCGAGCCGATCAGGCCGAAGTAGGCGAAGTCGTTGCGCGCCAGGATCGCCGCGGTAAGCTCCAGGTCCAGCGGGTGGTTGTGGGTCATGACGATGAAGTGGCTGCCGGGCGGCATCCGCTCGACCTCGTCGAGCACTTCGTCGTTCACCACTTTCTCCACGCCGTCGGGCAGGGTCGCGGGAAATTCGTGTTCCCGCGAATCGATCCAGCGCACCCGGCAGGGCAGGCTGGCGAGCAAGGGTACCAGGGCGCGACCGACGTGGCCCGCGCCGAACACGGCGATGTGTGCCTGCGGCTGGCCCATCGGCTCGAACAGCAGCACCGTGGCGCCGCCGCAGCACTGGCCGAGACTGGCGCCCAGGCTGAAGCGCTCCAGACGGGTGTCCTGGGTCCGCGCGGCGAGCATTTCCCGGGCAATGGCCTGGGCCCTGTATTCCAGGTGGCCGCCGCCGATGGTGTCGTAGAGCCGCTCGGCGCTGACCACCATCTTCGAGCCGGCGTTGCGCGGGGTCGAGCCGCGCTCCTCGATGATGGTCACCAGGACGCAAGGTTCGCCGCTACGCTGCAACTCGGCCAGGGCGCTGATCCAGTTCATCTCGTCATCCTCCCGATCGCGGCGGTTCAGGCCGGCTCGACCGCGGCGTCCGCCGCTTGCGCCTGGGCGGTCTTCAACCGGCGCATCTGTTCCACGCCCCAGAGCACCCGCTCGGGCGTCGCCGGCGCGTCGATGGCGGGTTGCGCGCGGTAGTCGGCGAGGCTGGCCACGGCGTCCTTGATCGCGCACCAGACCGAGATGCCGAGCATGAACGGCGGCTCGCCCACGGCCTTGGAATGGAACACGGTCTGCTCCGGATTCTTGCGGTTCTCCAGCAGTTTCACCCGCAGGTCCAGCGGCATGTCGGCGACGGCGGGAATCTTGTAGCTGGCCGGGCCGCTGGTCATCAGCTTGCCCTTGGCGTTCCAGACCAGTTCCTCCATGGTCAGCCAGCCCATGCCCTGGACGAAGCCGCCTTCGACCTGGCCGATGTCGATGGCCGGGTTCAGCGAGTCGCCGACGTCATGCAGGATGTCGGTGCGCAGCATGCGGTATTCGCCGGTGAGGGTATCGACTACCACCTCCGAGCAGGCGGCGCCGTAGGCGAAATAGTAGAAGGGCCGGCCACGGGCCTGCTCGCGGTCGTAGAAGATCTTCGGCGTGCGGTAGAAGCCGGTGCTGGACAACGAGACCTGGCCGAAGTAGGCCTGCTGGATCAGTTCCTCGAACGGCAGGATCAGCTCGCGGATACGCACCTGGTTGTTGCGGAACTCGACGTCTTCCTCGCTGACCTTCCAGTGCCGCGCGGCGAACTCCACCAGGCGCCGCTTGATGGTTTCGGCGGCATTCTGCGCGGCCTTGCCGTTCAGGTCGGTGCCCGAGGAGGCGGCGGTGGGCGAGGTGTTGGGCACCTTGTCGGTATTGGTGGCGGTGATCTGGATGCGCTCCACGTCGACCTGGAAGACCTCGGCGACCACCTGGGCGACCTTGGTGTTGAGGCCCTGGCCCATTTCGGTGCCGCCATGGTTCAGGTGGATGCTGCCGTCGGTATAGATGTGGATCAGCGCACCTGCCTGGTTGAGGAAGGTCGCGGTGAACGAAATGCCGAACTTCACCGGGGTCAGCGCCAGTCCTTTCTTCAGGACCGGGCTGGCGGCATTGAACGCACGGATTTCCTCGCGGCGGCGGGCGTACTCGCTGCTCGCTTCCAGCTCGGCAGTCATCTCCGCCAGCAGGTTGTGCTCGACGGTCTGGTGGTAATGGGTGACGTTGCGTTCGTCCTTGCCGTAGTAGTTGAGCTTGCGCACCTCCAGCGGATCCTTGCCCAGGCTGCGGGCCACGGCGTCCATGATCTCCTCGATGGCGACCATTCCCTGGGGCCCGCCGAAACCGCGGTAGGCGGTGTTCGAGGCGGTGTTGGTCTTGCAACGATGGCCGTTGATGGTGGCGTTGCCGAGGAAGTAGGCGTTGTCCGAGTGGAACATGGCGCGGTCGACGATCGAGCCGGAGAGGTCCGGCGAATAGCCGCAATTGCCGGCCAGGTCGATCTGGATGCCGTGCAGGCGGCCATCGTCGTCGAAGCCGACGTCGTATTCGACGTAGAACGGGTGACGCTTGCCGGTGATCTGCATGTCCTCCATGCGCGGCAGGCGCATCTTCGCCGGACGCCCGGTGTGGTAGGCGACCACCGCGCACAGGCAGGCCGGCGCCGCGGCCTGGGTTTCCTTGCCGCCGAAGCCGCCGCCCATGCGGCGCATGTCGATGACGATGCGGTTGAAGGAAACCCCGAGGACCTCGGCCACCAGCTTCTGCACTTCGGTGGGGTTCTGCGTCGAGCAATAGACGATCATGCCGCCGTCTTCGCTGGGCATTACCGAGGAAATCTGCGTCTCCAGGTAGAAATGCTCCTGGCCGCCGATGTGCAGCGTGCCTTGCAGGCGATGCGGCGCGCCGGCCAGCGCGGCGGCGGAATCGCCGATGCGGTGCTGGTGGCTGTCGAGGACGAAATGGCGCTTGCGCAGGGCCTCGACCACGTCGAGCACCGGTTCCAGGTCTTCGTACTCGACGATCGCCGCCATGGCCGCCTTGCGCGCGGTTTCCAGGCTGTCGGCGGCGACCGCCAGGACCATCTGTCCGACATACTCCACCTTGCCATCGGCCAGCAGCGGGTCGCCGGCCACCACCGGGCCGATGTCCAGCTGGCCGGGAACGTCGGCGGCGGTGAGGGCGATGGCGACGCCGGGGAACTGGTAGCAGGGCGTCACGTCGAGGCGGGTGATGCGGGCGTGGGCGCGCTCGCTCAGGCGCGCATAGACGTGCAACTGGTTGGGAAACTCCAGGCGATCGTCGATGTAGATCGCCTCGCCGCTGACGTGCTTGGGGGCGCTTTCGTGCTTGACGTTGCGGCCGACTCCGGTGGTCAGCTCGGCGCGGAACAGGTCGGCCAGCTCTTCCTGGCTCTTGTGCGGCTTGCGATGGTTAGACATAGGCGGTCACCCGGGTTTCGACGGCGGGAGCGTGCAGCTCCAGGAAGCATTTGCGCAGCAGGTTCTGCGCGGTCAGCAGGCGATATTCCTTGCTCGCGCGGAAGTCGCTGAGCGGGGTGAAGTCGTTCGCCAGGGCGGCGGCGGCGCGTTCGAAGCTGGCGGCTTCCAGGCGCGCGCCTTGCAGCGCCGCTTCGCAGGCGGCGGCGCGCTTGGGAGTCGCCGCCATGCCGCCGAAGGCGACCCTGGCGCGGGCGATCCGGCCATCTTCCAGGTCGAGGCTGATGGCGGCGCAGACCGCGGAAATATCGTCGTCGATGCGCTTGGAGACCTTGTAGGCCTTGAACGCCTGGCCGGGCCGGGCACGCGGGACGAGGATCTTCTCGATGAACTCGCCTTCTTCGCGGGCGGTGACCTTGTAGTCGAGGAAGTACTCCTCCAGCGGCAGCTCGCGGCGCCGTTCGCCGCGGCGCAGGACGATCTTCGCGCCGAGGGCGATCAGCAGCGGCGGGGCGTCGCCGATCGGCGAGGCGTTGCCGATATTGCCGCCGAGGGTGCCCTGGTTGCGGATCTGCAGGGACGCGAAACGCTGCAGCAACTCGCCGAAGTCCGGGTAGTCCGCGGCCAGCGCCTGGTAGCAGTCGGTCAGCGGGGTGGCGGCGCCGATTTCCAGGCAGTTGGCGCCCACTTCGATGCGTTTCATTTCGCGGATGTGGCCGACATAGATCATCACCGGCAGTTCGCGATGGAACTGGGTGACCTCCAGCGCCAGGTCGGTGCCGCCGGCCAGCAGGCGTGCCTGCGGATTGGCGCCGTAGAGGTCGGCCAGGTCGGCGACGGTGAGCGGCAGCAGGCAGCGCCGGTCACCGCTGTTCAGCTCGGCGGTTTCGCGCGGAGCGATGGCGCGCAATTGCTCGATGGTGGCGGCTTCCCGGGCGTCGAACTGGTCTGTGCGCTTGTGGCAGCAGGCCTGCTCGGCGGCGTCGAGGATCGGCCGGTAGCCGGTGCAGCGGCAGAGGTTGCCGGCGAGCGCCTCGTGGGCCTTGGCCGGATCGGCGCCGGCGCTGTTCTTCTGCAGGGCGAACAGCGACATGACGAAGCCCGGCGTGCAGAACCCGCACTGCGAGCCATGGCAGTCGACCATCGCCTGCTGCACGTCGTGCAGGCGGTCCTGGTGCTTGAGGTCCTCGACGGTGATCAATTGCTTGCCGTGAAGGGCGGAAACGAAGGTCAGGCAGGAGTTCAGGCTGCGATAGCGGATGCGTTCGGCACCATCCTCGCCGGTGACCAGTTCGCCGACCACCACGGTGCAGGCGCCGCAATCGCCGGAGGCGCAGCCTTCCTTGGTGCCGGTCTTGCCGAGGTGCCGGCGTAGGTAGTCGAGGACGGTGAGGTTGGGGTCCAGGCGTTCTTCGACGCGGATCTCCCGATTGAGCAGGAACCTGATCAAGGCGTGCCTCCAGGCGGTTCTTGTTATTGAATTCTAGGCCTTGCAGGAGAACCGGCCGGAGTGGGGCGGTTTCCGCACAGGGCTCCACGGTAGGAGCTATGGAGGCGAATCTAGAAAAAACTGACTTTTGAGTCAAATAATTTTTTGACCTGTAGGTCAGTCAGTTTGCCCATAAACGAAAACGGCACCCGAAGGTGCCGTTTCCCAAGGGCGGGACGCTCAGATGCGCTGGGTGTCGGTAAGCTGGTATTCCTCGCCGGCATAGTAGGCGCGCACCTTCGGGTCCATCACCGCGCGCCAGAGCGGTGGGAACAGGGCGAGGACGATCATCCCGGCGTAGCCGTTGGGCAGTTGCGGGCTGCTGTCGTAGTGGCGCAGCACCTGGTAGCGGCGCTTGGCGTAGGCATGGTGGTCGGAATGGCGCTGCAGGTGGAAAAGGAACAGGTTGGTCAGGAGGAAATTGCTGTTCCACGAGTGTTCCGGCGTGGTGCGTTCGTAGCGGCCGTTGTCCAGACGCCGCCGATGCAGGCCGTAGTGCTCGACGTAGTTGACGATCTCCAGCAGGGTGAAGGCCATCACCGACTGGCCGAGGAAGAAGATCGCTCCCAGCCAGCCGAAGGCCAGGCTGAAGCCGAGCAGGAAGAGGGCGCTGATGGCGTACCACCAGATCAGCTCGTTGCGCCAGTGCAGGGCCGGCAGGCCCTTGCGCTTCAGGCGCTCGGCCTCCAGGCGCCAGGCGTTGAGGAAGTTGTGCTTGTAGGCGTGCGGGAGGAACGAGTAGAGGCTCTGGCCGTAGCGCGAGGACGAGGCATCTTCCGGGGTCGAGACGTGTACATGGTGGCCGCGCACGTGTTCGACCTTGAAGCCGGCATAGCACACCGCTGCCAGCAGCAGGCCGCCGGCGTTCTGTTCCAGTTGCGGGTCCTTGTGGATCAGTTCGTGGGAGACGGTGATGCCGATGGCGCCCATCACGGTGCCCACCGACAGGATCCAGCCCAGTTGGCCGACCCAGTCCCAGCGGGTCTCGTGGGCGAGGATCCAGCCGGACCAGACGAGCATGCCCAGCAACAGCGGGACGGTGGCCAGGGACAGTACGCGGTAGTAGCCCTGTGCTTCCATCTCCGGCACTTCGCTGGCTTCCTCGGGGTTGGCCGGGTCGCGGCCGACGATGGCATCGAGGATCGGGATCAGCCCGAACACCACGCTGATCACCAGCCAGGGCCAGGCGTTGGGATAGTCGCTACCGAGCGACCACCAGTAGCTGAGCGGGATGCCGAGCACCGCGATCAGCCAGATCCAGTAGCCGTACTTTTTCAGACGCAGCATCCAGGCAGAGGAAAGCGAGGCAAACATGGGAAGTCCTCGTATTTATCTTGTTAGATTGTCTGACAATTGTCCTCCCTTGGCCGGCCTGCCCCATCCCAACCTTCGTTCTGTCCGCCGCTTCGCCGGGAAGCCGGCGGGGTAACGCCCTGTGTTACACTACCCATCCATATACCCCCGGAAAACGCGCCCCTGGATAAAAGGATCACCATGACGTTCAAGGCCCCGGACAGCCTGGCAGAGCAGATCGCCCACCACCTCGCGGAACGCATCATCCGGGGAGAACTCAAGGAACGGGAACGTATCCAGGAGCAGAAGGTCACCCAGACCCTCAACGTCAGTCGCGGCTCGGTCCGCGAGGCGCTGCTGATTCTCGAACGCCGCCACCTGGTGAACATCCTGCCGCGCCGCGGCGCCCAGGTGTCCGAACTGTCCCCGCAACATGTGGAAAGCCTCTACGCGCTGATCGTGCAGCTCTACATCCTGCTGGCGGAAAGCGTCGCCCGGCGCTGGCGCAGCGAAGCCGAGCTGGCACCGTTCCTGGCCATCCAGCAGCGCCTGCTGAACAACCTGGCGCAAAGCGATATCGACGGCTTCGTCGAGGCCAGTTTCGACATCATGCGCGCGGCCTTTCCTTTCGCGAACAATCCCTACCTGCAGGAGACCGTCGAAAACCTGCTGCCAGCGGTGAGTCGCGCCTACCACCTGGCGCTGGAGCGGCGCAAGGCGGAAATGAACCAGTTCCTCGGCAGTTTCGCCCAGCTCCTGCAAGCGGTGATCGCCCGTGACGAGGCGAGGATCCGCGAGGTCCTGCTGGAATACGGCCGCCACAACTGCCAGCTGGTGCTGGCCGCGCTCGCCGAACGCTGATGGCGACCCTGGCGGGAGCGCACGCATGCGCCTGAAGAGCATCAAGCTGGCGGGGTTCAAGTCCTTCGTCGATCCGACCACGGTGAACTTCCCCAGCAACATGGCGGCAGTGGTAGGGCCGAACGGCTGCGGCAAGTCGAACATCATCGACGCGGTGCGCTGGGTGATGGGCGAAAGCTCGGCGAAGAACCTGCGCGGCGAGTCGATGACCGATGTCATCTTCAACGGCTCGAATACCCGCAAGCCGGTGAGCCAGGCGAGCATCGAGCTGATCTTCGACAACGCCGAGACCACCCTGGTGGGCGAATACGCCCAGTACGCCGAGATATCCATTCGCCGACGGGTCTCGCGGGATGGGCAGAACACCTATTTCCTCAACGGCACCAAGTGCCGGCGGCGCGACATTACCGACATCTTCCTCGGCACCGGCCTGGGGCCGCGCAGCTACTCGATCATCGAACAGGGCATGATCTCCAAGCTGATCGAGGCGCGTCCGGAAGACCTGCGCAACTTCATCGAGGAAGCCGCGGGTATTTCCAAGTACAAGGAGCGCCGCCGCGAAACCGAAAGCCGCATCCGTCGGACCCAGGAAAACCTGGCACGCCTCACCGACCTGCGCGAAGAGCTGGGGCGGCAACTGGAACGCCTGCACCGGCAGGCCCAGTCGGCGGAAAAATACCAGGAACACAAGGCCGAGGAGCGCCAGCTCAAGGCCCAGCTGGGTGCCGTGCGCTGGCGCGACCTGAACGAGCAGGTCGGTCAGCGCGAGCGGGTCATCGGCGACCAGGAGATCGCCTTCGAGGCCCTGGTGGCCGAGCAGCGTGGTGCCGATGCCGGCATCGAACGGCTGCGCGACGGCCATCACGAGTTGTCCGAACGCTTCAACCAGGTGCAGGCGCGCTTCTATTCGGTCGGCGGCGACATCGCCCGGGTCGAGCAGAGCATCCAGCATGGCCAGCAGCGCCAGCGCCAGTTGCAGGACGACTTGCGCGAAGCCGAACGGACCCGCCAGGAAACCGAATCGCACCTCGGGCACGACCGTACCTTGCTCGCGACCCTGGCCGAGGAAATGGCCATGCTCGCACCGGAACAGGAACTCAGCGCGGCCGCCGCGGAAGAAGCGGGCATCGCCCTGGAACAGGCCGAGCAGGGCATGCAGGCCTGGCAGCAGCAGTGGGATGCCTTCAACCAGCAGAGCGCCGAACCCCGCCGCCAGGCCGAGGTGCAGCAGTCGCGCATCCAGCACCTGGAGCAGAGCCTGGAGCGCCTGCAGGATCGCGAGCGGCGCCTGCAGGAGGAGCGTGGCCAGTTGGCGGCCGACCCCGAGGACGCGGCGATCCTCGAACTCAACGAACAGGTGGCGATCGCCGAACTGGCCCTGGAAGAACTGCAATTGCAGGAGCAGGGCCAAGCCGAGCGACTCGAACAATTGCGCCAGGAATTGCAGCAGCTGGCCGCCGAACAGCACCAGGCGCAGGGCGAGTTGCAGCGCCTGAACGGGCGCATCGCTTCGCTGGAGGCCCTGCAGCAGGCCGCTCTCGACCCCGGACAGGGCGCCTTGGAGTGGTTGCGCGAGCAGGGCCTGGAACAACGTCCGCGCCTCGCCGAAGGCTTGCGTGTCGAGCCGGGTTGGGAGCTGGCGGTGGAGACCGTGCTCGGCGCGGATCTGCAGGCGGTCTTGCTGGACGGCTTCGACGGGCTCGCCCTGGCCGGCTTCGGCAAGGGCGAGCTGCGCCTGCTCAGCCCCGCTCGCGGAGCCGCGACGGCGGCCGGTTCGCTGCTGGACAAGGTCCGCGCCGACGCCGACCTGAGTCCCTGGTTGGCCCGGGTGAAACCGGTGGAGACCCTGGAACAGGCGCTCGCCCAGCGCGGCGCCCTGGACGACGGCGAGAGCCTGATCAGTCGCGATGGCTACTGGGTCGGCCGGCACTTCCTGCGGGTCCGGCGCAGCGACGAGGCCCAAGGCGGCATGCTCGCCCGCGCCCAGGAACTGGAGGCGTTGCAGGAACGGCGCGAGGTCCTGGAAACCCGCGTCGCCGAGGGCGAGGAGCGTCTGGCTGCGGCCCGCGACGAGCAGCGCGAGCTGGAAGGCGCGCGCGAGCAGGTGCGGCGCCAGGTCCAGGAGGAGGGGCGCCGGCACGGCGAGCTGAAGGCGCAGTTGTCCGCGCAGCAGGCCAAGGTCGAGCAACTGGTACTGCGTCGCCGCCGTCTCGACGAAGAAGTGGCGGAACTGGCCGAGCAGCGCGCGCTGGAACAGGAGCAACTGAGCGAGGCGCGCCTGACCCTGCAGGAAGCGCTGGATAGCATGGCGCTGGACACCGAGCGCCGGGAAACCCTGCTGGCGGAGCGTGACGCCCTGCGCGAACGGCTCGACCGGATTCGCCAGGATGCCCGTACCCACAAGGACCATGCGCACCAACTGGCGGTGCGGGTCGGCTCGCTGAGGGCGCAGCACAATTCCACCCAGCAGGCTCTGGAGCGCCTCGACCAGCAGTCGGCGCGCCTCAACGAGCGTTGCGAACAGCTCAACCTCAATCTGGAGGAGGGTGCGGCGCCGCTGGAAGAGCTGCGCATGAAGCTCGAGGAGTTGCTGGAGCGACGGATGGCCGTCGAGGACGAACTCAAGCAGGCGCGGCTGGCCCTGGAAGACGCCGATCGCGAACTGCGCGAGGTGGAGAAGCGCCGCGGCCAGGCCGAGCAGCAATCGCAACTGCTGCGTGGCCAGCTGGAGCAGCAGCGCCTGGAGTGGCAGGGGCTGGTGGTGCGGCGCAAGGCCTTGCAGGAGCAGCTCGCCGAAGACGGCTACGACCTGCACACGGTACTGGCCAACCTGCCCCTGGATGCCAGCGAACGCGAATGGGAGGAGCGTCTCGAGAGTCTCGCGGCGCGCATCCAGCGTCTGGGGCCGATCAACCTGGCGGCGATCGAGGAGTACCAGCAGCAGTCCGAGCGCAAGCGCTACCTGGACTCGCAGAACGACGACCTGGCCGAAGCGCTGGAGACGCTGGAAAACGTCATCCGCAAGATCGACCGGGAAACCCGCAATCGTTTCAAGGAAACCTTCGACCAGATCAATGCTGGCCTTCAGGCATTGTTCCCGAAGGTATTCGGCGGCGGTACGGCATATCTGGAACTTACCGGCGAAGATCTACTCGATACCGGTGTGGCGATCATGGCGCGCCCGCCGGGCAAGAAGAACAGCACCATCCACTTGTTGTCCGGCGGGGAAAAGGCGCTGACCGCGCTGGCGCTGGTATTCGCCATCTTCCAGTTGAACCCGGCGCCGTTCTGCATGCTCGACGAAGTCGATGCGCCATTGGACGATGCCAACGTCGGACGTTATGCGCGATTGGTGAAGGAGATGTCGGAAAAGGTGCAGTTCATCTATATCACCCACAACAAGATCGCCATGGAAATGGCCGATCAGTTGATGGGCGTGACCATGCATGAGCCGGGCTGTTCACGGCTTGTTGCAGTTGACGTGGAAGAGGCGGTCGCATTGGCTGAAGCCTGAGTGTCAGGCAGTGTAAACTTGTGCATGGGCATGTTAGTTTAATGGCCACTTTTTGTATCGCGTGGGAAAGTTCTGTCAGAACAAGGTTGGCTCCACGTTTCAAGGGACAGGACGTCCTTTTTTCATTTTTTATTCACCATTTTCACTAGGGGCTACGGAATTACATGGATATCGGTCTGCGCGAATGGCTTATCGTTATCGGGCTTATCGTGATCGCCGGCATTCTCTTCGACGGTTGGCGGCGGATGCGGGGCGGCAAGGGCAAGTTGAAGTTCAAGCTCGACCGCAGTTTCGCCAATCTGCCGGACGACGACGGCGACTCGGCTGAACTGCTGGGGCCGGCGCGCGTGGTCGAGCATCGCGAGCCATCCTTCGACGAACAGGACCTGCCCAGCGTCAGCGCCCGCGAAGCCAAGGAGCGCAAGGGCGGCAAGCGCCAGGAAGAGCCGCGCCAGGGCGATCTGGACCTCGACGAGGGGCTGGCCCTGGAGGCGGACCCGAGCGATGCCGCCGAGCCGGTGGAGCCACGCAAGGGCAAGTCGAAGGGGCGCAAGGAGAAAGAGCGGGAGAAAGCCCCTGCGGTCGCTGCCGAACCTGCTCCGGTCGACGAGGTGCTGATCATCAACGTCATCGCCCGCGACGAAAGCGGCTTCAAGGGGCCGGCCTTGCTGCAGAACATCCTCGAGAGCGGCCTGCGCTTCGGCGACATGGACATCTTCCATCGCCACGAAAGCATGGCCGGCAATGGCGAGATCCTGTTCTCCATGGCCAATGCGGTGAAACCGGGCACTTTCGACCTGGACGACATCGACAACTTCAGCACCCGCGCCGTGAGCTTCTTCCTCGGCCTGCCGGGGCCGCGCCATCCGAAGCAGGCCTTCGACGTGATGGTCGCCGCCGCGCGCAAGCTGGCCCACGAGCTGAACGGCGAGCTGAAGGACGAGCAGCGCAGCGTGCTGACCGCCCAGACCATCGAGCACTACCGCCAGCGCATCATCGACCATGAGCGCCGCAGCTTGATGCAGAAGCGCTGATCCGGCCACAGCCCCTTTCTTCGTGCGGGAGAGGGGGCGAACTACTCTATAGAGCAGCCGAGGCTGCTCTTTTCGTTTCACGGACTCCCACCATGACCGACACCCAGGCTGCCGCCGAACGCATCGCGCAACTGCGAACCGAACTGGACACCCACAACTACCGTTACTACGTGCTCGACGAACCGAGCATTCCCGACGCCGAATACGATCGCCTGTTCCGCGAGTTGCAGGCGCTGGAGACCGAGTACCCGCAACTGCTGACGCCCGACTCGCCGACCCAGCGGGTCAGCGGCACGCCGGCCTCGGCGTTCGGCGAAGTGCGCCATGAGATCCCCATGCTCAGCCTCGGCAACGCTTTCGAGGAGCAGGACCTGCTGGACTTCGACCGCCGCGTACGCGAAGGACTGGCCGACCTGTTGCCTGGCGGCGACCTGCTCGGCGGTGGCGCGGAGGTCGAGTACAGTTGCGAGCCGAAGCTGGACGGCCTGGCCGTCAGCCTGCTCTACGAACGCGGCCAACTGGTGCGCGGCGCCACCCGCGGCGATGGCAGCACCGGCGAGGACATCACCAGCAACGTACGCACCATTCGCAACGTACCGCTGAAGCTGCACGGCGAAGGCTGGCCGGAGATCCTCGAAGTGCGCGGCGAGGTGTTCATGTCCAAGGCCGGTTTCGAGGCGCTCAACGCCAAGGCCGTGGAAACCGGCGGCAAGACCTTCGCCAACCCGCGCAACGCGGCGGCCGGCAGCCTGCGCCAGCTGGATTCGAAGATCACCGCCAGTCGCCCGCTGGAGTTCTGTGCCTACGGCTTCGGCCAGGTCAGCGGGACGCTGCCGGACACCCAGGTGGGCATCCTCGAGGCGTTCCGCGGCTGGGGTATCCCCATCAGTCGCGAGCTGCGCCTGGTCAAGGGCGCCCAGGCCTGCCGCGACTACTACGACGACATCGGTCGCCGACGCGATGCGCTGGCCTACGAGATCGACGGCGTGGTGTTCAAGGTCAACCGCATCGCCTTCCAGCGCGAACTGGGCTTCCGCGCGCGCGAGCCGCGTTGGGCGATCGCCCACAAGTTCCCCGCGCGCGAGGAGCTGACCGAGCTGCTGGGTGTCGAGTTCCAGGTCGGCCGCACCGGCGCCGTGACCCCGGTGGCACGCCTCAAGCCGGTGCAGGTGGCCGGCGTCACGGTGTCCAATGCGACCCTGCACAACATGGATGAAGTCGCCCGCCTGGGCCTGCGCATCGGCGATACGGTGGTGATCCGCCGTGCTGGCGATGTGATTCCGCAGGTCATGCAGGTGGTGCTCGAGCGCCGCCCGGCGGATGCGCAGGCTATCGAGGTGCCCGAGCATTGCCCGGTCTGCGGCTCGGCCGTGGAGCGGACCCAGTTGGTCAAGCGCAGCAAGGGCAAGGAGTCGATCAGCGAGGGCGCCATCTATCGCTGCGTCGGCCGCCTCTCCTGTCAGGCGCAGTTGAAGCAGGCGATCATCCATTTCGTATCGCGCCGGGCAATGGACATCGACGGTCTTGGCGACAAGATCGTCGAGCAACTGGTGGATCGCGGGCTGGTCGCCTCGCCGGCGGATCTCTATACCCTGACCTATGAACAGGTGTTCGAGCTGGAAGGGTTCGCCGAGCTGTCCACCAACAACCTGCTGGCGGCCATCGCCGATAGCCGCAAGCCTTCGCTGGCGCGCTTCATCTTCGCTCTGGGGATTCCCGACGTCGGCGAGGAAACCGCCAAGCTGCTGGCGCGTTCGCTGGGTTCGCTCGAGCGGATCGGCAAGGCGCTCCCGGAAGTGTTGACCTACCTGCCGGACGTCGGCGCCGAGGTAGCCTACGAGATCCACAACTTCTTCGCCGACGAGCACAACCGCCAGGTGATCGCCCAGTTGCGCGATGCCGAACATGGCGTGCAGTTGCAGGAAGAGGGCGAGGTCGCCGCGGAGTTCGCCGCCTGTGCCTCGCTGGCCGGTTTCATCGACAAGCTGAACATTCCCTTCATCGCCGCCACCGGCGCGGAAAAGCTGGCCAGCCGCTTCGGTTCGCTCGACGGCATCATCCGTGCCGACTGGCTCGATCTGCGCCAGGTGGAGCGTCTGCCCGAGCGAGCGGCGAAAAGCCTGCGCGATTTCTTCGACGAGCCGGCCAACGTGCAGCGTGCCCTGGCCATCGAGGCGCAGTTGCGTGAGTTCGGTATGCATTGGCAGAGCGAGCGCAAGGCGGTCGAAGGCCTGCCTCTGGCCGGGCAGACCTGGGTGCTGACCGGCACCTTGGAGGCGATGAGCCGGGACGTGGCCAAGGACAAGCTGGAAGGGCTCGGCGCCAAGGTGGCCGGCTCGGTGTCGGCCAAGACCCACTGCGTGGTCGCCGGGCCCGGCGCCGGCTCGAAGCTGACCAAGGCCAACGAGCTGGGCGTGAAGGTGCTCGACGAAGACGGCCTGCTGAAACTGTTCGACGAGCACGGCGTCGCCCGCTGAAGCGGCGGCGCTGCTGCGAAAGATTTCCGAAGACTGGAGTGAACGATGGACAAGGCAAGAAAGCAGCGGTTGCTGGGCGTGCTCGCATTGGTGGTGCTGTTCGGCGCCTACGTGGGTTGGAGCGAGCGGCCGCGCATCCTGCTGCATTACAGTGGCCAGGCTTCGGCGCCGATCGCCTACAGCTACAAGGAGCAGGGCGTGGAAACCTTCTCCGGGGAGATCCGGCCCGGCCAGGTCCGCGAGTTTCCGGTGAAGCTGTTCGGCGGCAGCGATTACCGGATCGCCTTCTCCTTCCATCGCGGTGAGGAGAAGTATGCGTCGTTCAGCACCAAGCCGGGCTGGGGCACCCTGGACCTGTATGTCGATACCGAGCTGAGCGTATCGACCCAGCCGCCGCCGGAGGGTCTGATCCAGCAGCAATGAACCGCTTTCGCGAAATGGATTGCAAACGTAAGTGCTTGAAGTGGTTGTAACTTACGCGCAAGCCGGTAGAATGGCGCGGCCTACCCGAGGGTAGGCTGCAATGGTGGCCCTGTCGGTCCCCCCGCAACGATTACCCGTCAACCTGGTCAGGTCCGGAAGGAAGCAGCCACAGCGGGAACATCGTGTGCCGGGGTGTGGCTGGCGGGGCCGCCTCCATTTCGTAGGTCCTTAATTCTAAAGGACTTCCTCTCCTGAAAAACTCTGAGTGTGACAGCGCCCTGGTACACCTGTGTGGTGCGCCGTAAGGGCGATTCTAGCCGTCCGCTTTTCTCTGATGTAGGCCGTCATACCGCTGAATCGCTGTAGAGCTGATGCTCTGCTGTCCGTACCGAAGCCTTCGCTGCTGCCTTTGAGCTGGGTCAACTGGCGGGCTGTGCTTGCCAATTGCCAGTATCGACGCCTGTTACTACGATGAATGTGTTCTCAACAAGGAGCGTGACATGGAATTCGTAGAGCGACTGAATGCACTCTCAGCCAAGGTTCGACAGCAAGGCGGGGCGATCCAGACGGAGGAAGGCACCAAGACTGCCTTGGTGATGCCCTTCATAAACTCTGTGCTCGGCTACGATGTGTTCGACCCGTCCGAGGTGACGCCTGAATACATCTGCGACATCGGTACCAAGAAAGGCGAGAAGATCGACTACGCCATTCTGAAGGATGGCCAGATTCAGATTCTGATTGAGTGCAAGAAGATCGGTGAGCCTTTGCACATCAATCATGCCAGCCAGCTTTTCCGCTACTTCCACGTCACGAGTGCCCGAATCTCCATCCTCACTAACGGGCAGGTCTACAAGTTCTTCACGGACCTAGACGCTCCCAACAAGATGGACGAAAAGCCGTTCCTGGAGCTTGATCTGCTGGATGTTGATGAGCACGTATTGCCCGAGCTCCAGAAGCTAACCAAGGCTGCATTCGATGTTGATTCGATCATCAATGCGGCTGGGGAGCTGAAGTACGTGAGTCAGATCAAGCGGGAAATGGCCAATCAGTTCAATCAGCCTGACGACGATTTCGTGAGGTTTTTCGCTGCGCGCGTATACGACGGAATCATCACGCAGAAGGTGCGAGAGCAGTTTGGTGTTCTAACCCGAAAGGCTGCGTCTCAATTTCTAGGAGATCAGGTCAACGACCGCTTGAAGTCGGCCATGAGCGGTGCAATTCAGCCGGCGATCACGATGGCGCCCGCAGAGCCTTCCATGGCATCTCAGGCTGAAAGCAATACTGACGATGACCGAGTCCACACCACGCTGGAGGAGCTGGAGGGGTTTCATATCGTTAAGGCTATTGTTCGGGCTGTCGTTGATGCGAAGCGGATTGTGCATCGCGATACGCAGAGCTACTTCGGCGTGTTGCTGGACGATAACAACCGGAAGCCGATTTGCAGGCTTCACTTTAATCGTAGTCAGAAGTACATTGGCCTGTTCGACCAAGAGAAGAACGAAACTCGTCATCCTATCTCCTCCCTGGATGACATCTACACATTCGCAGATCAGCTCAAGGGCTCCATTGCTTACTACGAATGAGCTGCGTGCTGCTAATAGGAGCCCGCTGACTAGCGGGCTTTTTCATTTCCTGTATTACTTCGCCCCGTTCCTGAGGCGATACCAGTTGGCGTCGGGTGATGCCTTGCCGGCGTTAGGAAGCTACTGGCGGGGCCGCCTCCATTTCAGGCCCGCCATTTTTCGCAGGCCGTCGACGCTCTCATCGGTAGCGCTGCAGTATCTCCTCGATCTCTCCGCTGCGCTTCATTTCCTCGAACGTCTTCAGTATCGCTTCCACCGGAACCTCCGCGGAATCCCGCACCAGGCAGCCCACCGCCGTTTCCTCGAGCTGCGCGGCTTCCTGGAGTGGCGGCTGCCCCGGCGCCTGGCGGTTGCTCCAGTGCAGCGACAGTTGATGGCTGACCGCGTAGCGGTAGCGGCCGGCGCGCAGCTTTTCCAGCACCAGATCCTGGGTGCGCGCATCGTCGCGGCGCAGTCGGCCGATGTCGAACAGCGCTTGCAAGCGGGGATAGCTGTAGCCGAGGACGGTACCGATACGCTGGGCCGGCAGCGCCTCGGGAATCGGCGCGAAGCCTTCGCGGGCGACCAGGATGTCGCGTTGCACCAGCAGCGCGACGCTCCAGCGATAGCCGGGGAAGTCGTGGCTGAGCCAGGCGGGGCTGATGTAGCAGCGGACATCGATTTCGCCAGCCGTCATCGCCTGCTCGATGCGCCCGCGCGGGTAGGGGTGGTAAAGCGCCTTGCGGCCGACCTGCCGGGCCAGGGAGCGGGTGATGTCGTAGACGATGCCGTCGATCGGCTGGCCCCGTTGCAGGCGGATCAACGGCATGCTCCAGCTTTCCATCACCGAGAAGCGCAATGGCGACGCGTCGGTCTCCGCGGCCGTCGCTGGCAGGGCCGCGAGCAACTGCAGCAGGAGCAGCGCCGGTGCGCCGAAATGAGGCATGAACGATGTCAGGGAAGGTAGAGTCATTGCCACCGACGAGGGCTGCTGAAGGGCCAGGGGAATTCTTAGCACGCAGTTTGCCAAGTCGGCGAGCGCAGAAGGGGTAAATTGCGCTAGCATTGGCCGACTTGTGCTTCCCTTCTGCGACGGTTTTCGATGAGTTATCAAGTTCTTGCGCGTAAATGGCGTCCCCGTTCCTTCCGTGAAATGGTCGGCCAGACCCATGTGCTCAAGGCTCTGATCAACGCCCTGGACAACCAGCGGCTGCACCATGCCTACCTGTTCACCGGTACCCGCGGGGTCGGCAAGACCACCATCGCGCGGATCCTGGCCAAGTGCCTGAACTGCGAGACCGGGGTCAGCTCCACGCCGTGCGGCGAATGCTCGGTCTGTCGCGAAATCGACGAAGGCCGCTTCGTCGACCTGATCGAAGTGGACGCCGCGAGCCGGACCAAGGTCGAGGATACCCGCGAGCTGCTCGACAACGTGCAGTACTCGCCGACCCGCGGACGCTACAAGGTCTACCTGATCGACGAAGTGCACATGCTTTCGTCGCACAGTTTCAATGCGCTGCTCAAGACCCTCGAGGAGCCGCCACCGCACGTCAAGTTCCTGCTGGCCACCACCGACCCGCAGAAGTTGCCGGTGACCATCCTCTCGCGCTGTCTGCAGTTCTCCCTGAAGAACATGCCGCCGGAGCGGGTGGTCGAGCACCTGACCCACGTGCTCGGAGCCGAGAACGTGCCCTTCGAGGATGACGCCCTGTGGTTGCTCGGGCGCGCCGCCGACGGCTCGATGCGTGACGCCATGAGCCTGACCGACCAGGCCATCGCCTTCGGCGAGGGCAAGGTGCTGGCCGCAGACGTGCGGGCGATGCTCGGTACCCTCGATCACGGCCAGGTCTATGGCGTGCTCCAGGCCTTGCTGGAGGGCGATGCGCGCGCTCTGCTCGAAGCGGTGCGCCACCTGGCCGAGCAGGGGCCGGACTGGGGCGGCGTGCTTGCCGAAATACTCAACGTGCTGCACCGCGTCGCGATCGCCCAGGCCCTGCCGGAAGCGATCGACAATGGCCAGGGCGACCGCGAGCGGGTGCTGGGCCTGGCCCAGGCGTTGCCGGCGGAAGACGTACAGTTCTATTACCAGATGGGCCTGATCGGCCGCCGCGACCTGCCGCTGGCGCCCGATCCGCGTAGCGGCTTCGAGATGGTGTTGCTGCGGATGCTCGCGTTCCGCCCGGCGGACGCCGACGGCGCGCCGAGGACGCCGCTAAAGGACCTGGGGATCAGCAAGGCCACGACTGATCCCGCCAACTCCCCCGTGGCCGGCGCGGCCTCGCCTGCGCCGGTCGCTGCCGTTGCTGCCGCGCCTGTCGTGGCTGCGCCCGTCGAAGCCCCGGCTGCCCCGCCGGCAGCGCCATCCGCGCCGCCGGCGGCGATCGAGGCGCGCGTCGCGGAAGCGGTTGTCGAAGAGCCCGCCGCCGCGGCAGAGGTCGTCGACTTGCCCTGGGAAGAGCCGGCGCCGAGCCTCGCTGCCGAGCCCGAGCCCGAGCCCGAGCCCGAGCCCGAGCCGCTAGCCGTGGAGGCTCCCTCGGCCCCTCCGGCAGTGGCGGTCGAGGCGGTGGTGGAAACCGTTCTGGAAGCCCTGCCGGCTGCGTTGCCGGTAGCACCTGACGAGCAGGACGAGCAGGACGACGAGCCACCGCCCGCGGACGACTACTACGAAGTCGACATGGATACCCTGGCCTACCTGGATGCCGCGCCCGAGCCTGACGTGGTCGTGGTGGAGGAGCCGCTGCCGGCGGCGAAGCCGGCCACCGGCCTGGCCGCGGAGTGGCTGGAGCTGTTCCCGCGGCTCGGCCTCGGCGGCCTGACCGCCAGCATCGCTGCCAACTGTACGCTGGTAGCTGCCGACGGCGACCACTGGCATCTGCATCTCGATCCGGGCCAGAGCGCGCTGTTCAACGCCACCCAGCAGCGGCGGCTGAACGATGCGCTGAACCAGCACCTGGGGCGCACCCTCAAACTGGAGGTGACCCTGCAGAAGCCTGAGCAGGAGACCCCGGCCCAGGCAGCGGCACGCCGGCGTGCCGAGCGCCAGCGGGCGGCCGAAGCATCGATCGATGCCGACCCGTTGGTCCGGCAGTTGCGCGAGCAGTTCGCCGCGGTGGTCCGTGACGGTACCATCGAACCTTTGGAAGCCAAGGCCTGACCGGCGCTTGGCGCACGCAACAAGACGACATTCGAGGTGAAGAACATGATGAAAGGTGGCATGGCCGGCCTGATGAAGCAGGCGCAGCAGATGCAGGAAAAGATGCAGAAGATGCAGGAAGAGCTGGCCAACGCGGAAGTGACCGGGCAATCCGGCGCCGGTCTGGTCAGCGTGGTGATGACCGGGCGCCACGACGTCAAGCGCGTCAGCCTGGACGACAGCCTGATGCAGGAAGACAAGGAAATCCTCGAAGACCTGATCGCCGCCGCGGTCAACGATGCGGTGCGCAAGATCGAGCAGAACAACCAGGAAAAGATGTCCGGCTTCACCTCGGGTATGCAACTGCCGCCCGGCTTCAAGATGCCCTTCTGATTCTGCGTTCGTGCCGGGTCCGCCTTCTTCGGACGGCGCCCGGCAGCCATTCCCCTCCCTCTATCCGACGAGTCCTGCATGAGTTTCAGCCCGCTGATCCGCCAACTGATCGAGTCCCTGCGCATTCTTCCCGGTGTCGGGCAGAAGTCGGCCCAGCGCATGGCGCTGATGCTGCTGGAGCGCGATCGCAGCGGCGGCCTGAAGCTGGCCCAGGCGTTGACCGCCGCGATGGAAGGGGTCGGTCATTGCCGGCGGTGCCGTACCCTCAGCGAGGAGGAGCTGTGCCCGCAGTGCGCCGACCCGCGACGCGACGACTCGCTGCTCTGCGTGGTGGAAGGCCCGCTGGACGTATTCGCGGTGGAGCAGACCGGCTACCGCGGCCGCTATTTCGTGCTCAAGGGACACCTGTCGCCGCTCGACGGCCTGGGGCCGGAGGCGATCGGCATTCCCGAACTGGAAGCGCGGATCAGGGACGGAGCCTTCAGCGAGGTGATCCTCGCCACCAACCCCACCGTGGAAGGCGAGGCCACCGCCCACTATATCGCCCAGCTACTGGCCGGCCGCGGCCTGACCTTGTCGCGTATCGCCCATGGCGTGCCGCTGGGTGGCGAGCTGGAGCTGGTCGATGGCGGCACCTTGGCCCACGCCCTGGCCGGACGGCGGCCGATCTCCTGAGCCCTGTGCCTTCCGTGTCCGTAGGAAGGGCGGCCTATACGCCCTCGCCGATGGCCAGTTTCCCGTATTGAAAACCAAGCAAGCGCTAGGTAAGTTCTGAGGCTCCCATCAGGAGCCCGGCCATGACTGACTTCCAGCAGTACTTCGACGAGTCCCATCAACTGATCCGGGATTCGGTGCGCCGTTTCGTCGAGCGCGAGGTGTTGCCGCACATCGATGAATGGGAGGAGGCCGAGGAATTTCCCCGTGAACTCTATCTCAAGGCTGGCGCGGCCGGGATCCTCGGCATCGGCTACCCGGAAGCCTACGGCGGCAGTTGCGAAGGCGATCTGTTCGCCAAGGTGGCGGCCAGCGAAGAACTCATGCGCTGCGGTTCCGGCGGCCTGGTCGCCGGGTTGGGATCGCTGGATATCGGCTTGCCCCCGGTGGTCAAGTGGGCCCGTCCCGAGGTGCGCGAGCGGGTGGTGCCGGCGGTGCTGCGCGGCGAGAAGATCATGGCCCTGGCGGTCACCGAGCCCTCCGGCGGCTCCGACGTGGCCAACCTGAAGACCCGTGCGGTGCGCGATGGCGATCACTATCGCGTCAGCGGCAGCAAGACCTTCATCACCAGCGGCGTGCGCGCGGACTACTACACGGTCGCGGTGCGTACCGGCGGCGAGGGTTTCGCCGGCATCAGCCTGCTGCTGGTGGAGAAGGGCACTGCCGGGTTCAGTGTCGGACGCAAGCTGAAGAAGATGGGCTGGTGGGCGTCGGATACCGCCGAACTGTTCTTCGACGACTGCCGGGTGCCTGCGGAAAACCTGATCGGCGTGGAGAACGCTGGCTTCGCCTGCATCATGGCCAATTTCCAGAGCGAGCGCCTGGCCCTGGCGGTGATGGCCAACATGACCGCGCAACTGGCTCTGGAGGAGTCGCTGCGCTGGGCGCGCGAGCGAGAAGCGTTCGGCAAGCCGATCGGCAAGTTCCAGGTGCTGCGCCATCGTCTCGCGGAAATGGCCACGCAACTGGAGGTTTCCCGCGAGTTCACCTATCGCCAGGCAGCGAAGATGGCTGCCGGCAAGAGCGTGATCAAGGAGATCTCGATGGCCAAGAACTTCGCCACCGATGTCGCCGATCGCCTGACCTATGATGCCGTGCAGGTGCTCGGCGGCATGGGCTACATGCGCGAAAGCCTAGTGGAGCGGCTGTATCGCGACAACCGGATTCTCTCCATCGGCGGCGGTTCGCGGGAAATCATGAACGAGATCATCGGCAAGCAGATGGGGTTGTAGGGCCGCGTTCTATCAGGTGAAGTCCAGGTCGTAATGCGCCTGGCCACAGTGCAGGCAGTCGAAGCGGTAGATGGCCGGATTGCCGCCGGGCGTATAGGCGTCGACGAGGCGTTGCCAGGTGATAGCCGGCCAGGCGAAATCGGCGAAGCGCTGCGCCAGGCCCTCGGCTCCCAGTTGCCCGATTTCCTCACGCCCCGCGTCGCCGCGAAAGGCGCAGGCATCCTCGCAGCAAACCAGCCAGCGCTCCTGCTGCCAGGAGGTGTAGCCGGGCGTGCGCTCGCAGACTTCGGTGACGATATCCGCGGCGACGCCGGCGTCGAGCAGCGGATAGTCGTCGGAAAAGCTCGCTTCGTAGCGCGCGGCCGCGCTGCCGTCGGCTATGCACCAGGGGCAAAGGCTGCCGGGCGGCAACTCGTGGCGGGAATAGGGCGAACCGGTGTAGACGTAGCCACAAGCCTTGCCACAGCACTGGCAGGTGGCGGCGGAAGCCTCGATGCTGCCGCTGGCGAGCGGTTCGGGATGGTAGCGGAAGTGAGGATGGGGAGGGTTCATGACGGCCGTGCCCTG
Source organism: Pseudomonas sp. HMSC063H08 (assembly GCF_001813645.1). Lineage (NCBI taxonomy): Bacteria > Pseudomonadati > Pseudomonadota > Gammaproteobacteria > Pseudomonadales > Pseudomonadaceae > Pseudomonas > Pseudomonas sp. HMSC063H08. Next base: position 16,920 of record NZ_KV813570.1, on the reverse strand, counting down.
GAGACTGGCCGTCGAGTATGACGTGCCGGGCAGCCTAGCGGCTACCCGGCGGGCCTGTTCACTTGCTGGCTTCGCGGGCGCCCTGGGGGCTCTTCGGGCGCGGCGCGAAGCGCGCTGCCAGGCGCATGCTGGCGGTGACCACGCGCTGGTAGAGCACTGGCGCCAGGCGCAGCATCACGTCGATCGCGTGGGCGTCGGCGCCGATCAGGATGCGCCGGCTGTCGCGCTGCACGCCGCGCAGGATGACCTGGGCGGCCTTCTCCGGGGTGGTCCGCAGCAACTGGTCGTTGAATTGCTGGCGAGCCTTGTCGGCAGCTTGGCCGGTGACCTTGGCCATGCTCTCGTTCATTCGCGCGGTCTTGGCGATGTTGGTCTTGATCCCGCCGGGATGCACGCAACTGGCGGAGACGCCGGAGTCCTCCATGTCCAGTTCCTGGCGCAACGACTCGGTGAAGCCGCGCACCGCGTACTTGGTGGCGTTGTAGGCGCTCATGCCGGGCTGGGCGAACAGCCCGAAGACGCTGGAGACATTGACCACGTGGCCGTTGCCGGAGGCCTTCAGGTGCGGAAGGAACGCCTTGGTACCGTTCACCACGCCCCAGAAGTTGATGTTCATGATCCACTCGTATTCCGAGTAGTCGCTGCCTTCCACGGTACCGGCGTGGGCGACGCCCGCGTTGTTGAAGATCAGGTTCACCCGGCCATGTTCGCTGGCCGCCTTGTCGGCCCAGGCCTGCACCTGCTCGCGGTCGGCCACGTCGACGACCGCGGTGGAGACGCGTACCCCGCTGCTGGCGAGCAATTGGCGGGTTTCCTCGAGAGCTGCGGCATTGACGTCGGCCAGGGCCAGATGGCAACCCTGCCTGCCCAGCTCCACGGCCAGGGCGCGACCGATGCCCGAGCCTGCGCCGGTGATGGCGGCGACTTTGTTTTCGAACGACTTCATGCGGGTACCCCTTCGGCCTGTTGGCGGGCTTCGTTGCTCAGGGCGGCGAGCGGTGTCGTGGTGAGGTGGTAGGCGGAGGCGTCGAACTGCCGGGTCAGGGCACGGAAGCGCCAGGTGAATCCCGGCCACAGGGTGCAGTTGCGGCCGCTGACTGGATGCAGGTACCAGCTCTTGCAACCGCCCACGCTCCAGACGCTGCGGTCCAGCTTGCGCTGGAGGTATTCGTTGTAGCGTTCCTGCACCGGGGCCTTGACCTCGAGACTGAGCAGTTCGCGGCGCTTCATCAGCTTCAGCGCATCGAGGACGTAGGCGATCTGCGACTCGATCATGTAGACCATCGAGTTGTGGCCGAGGCCGGTGTTCGGTCCCATCAGGAAGAACAGGTTGGGGAAGCCGGCGGTGGTAGTGCCCTTGTAGGCTTCCGGGCCCTTGGTCCAGCTGTCCAGCAGGTCGCGGCCGTCGCGACCGAAGACCACTCCGCGGGGGATAGGGTCGTTGGCGGTGAAGCCGGTACCGAAGATGATCGCGTCGACCTCGCGTTCCCGGCCGTTGCCGTCGACGATTCCGTTGGCGGTGACGGCGCGGATGCCTTCGGTGATCACCGTGGAATTGGCGGCAGCCAGGGCCGGATAGTAGTTGTGCGACATGAGGATGCGCTTGCAGCCGATGGTGTAGTCCGGCGTGACCTTGCGGCGCAGTTCCGGATCCTTGATCTGCTTGTGGATGTGGCGGATCGCCAGGCGCTGCACCAGCTTCATCACCTGCGGGGCGAAGGTGAAGCCCAGCACCCGCCCTTCGAGCAGGCTGTAGAGGCCGCCGCGCCAGAGCTTCTGCACCAGCGGGAAGCGCCGGAAGCGGCGGCGCTCGGTTTCGCTGATTGCCCGGTCGGGTTTGGGCAGGATCCATGGCGGAGTGCGCTGGTAGAGATCGAGCGCGGCCACCAGCGGCTGGATCTCCGGGACGAACTGGATCGCCGAGGCGCCGGTGCCGATCACCGCCACGCGCTTGCCCTTGAGGTCGTAGTCATGGTCCCACTGCTGGGAATGGAAGACCTTGCCCTGGAAGTTCTCCAGGCCATCGAGGCGTGGATAGGCCGGGGTGGACAGGCCGCCCATGCCGGAAACCACGGCGTTCGCGGTGTAATGGTTGCCCTGGGCGTCATGCAGGTGCCAGAGGCTTTGCCGCTCGTCCCAGGCCAGCTTGCCGATCTCGGTGTTCAGCAGGGTCTTTTCCTGCAAGCGGTATTTTTCCCAGCACTTCTCCAGATAGGCGCGGATTTCCGGCTGGCGGGCGAACATCCGCGTCCACTCCGGGTTCGCTTCGAAGGAGAAGGAATAGACGTGGGATTGCACGTCGCAGGCGCAGCCAGGGTAGTTGTTGACTCTCCAGGTGCCGCCGACGCCGGCGTCCTTTTCGAAGATCAGGAAGTCGTCCTCGCCTTCCTGGCGGAGACGGATCGCCATCCCCAGCCCGGAGAAACCGGTGCCGATGATGGCGACCTTGCAGTGCCGGGCGGCGGCAGGGGTGGGTTGGGTACTCATGGCCAAGCTCCTGTTATGATTGTTTGCTGGCGTATACACTCGTCTACCTGCGAATGTAGACATCTGTATACTTCAGGGTCAAGCCAACCTTAGGTAGGGTCGGCGCGGCGCAACGGCCGAATTTGTGGCGCATGGAAACAACCAGGTGAAACATGAGCGATATGAACGAAACGAAGGACAGGGTTGCCGACGCTCCCGGCAAACGCGCCTTGCTGGAGGCGGCCTTGCGCCTGGGCAGCAGCAGCCGCAGCCTGGGGGCCATCGGCTTGCGCGAGCTGGCGCGCGAGGCGGGCCTGAATCCGAACACCTTCTATCGGCATTTCCGCGATATCGACGATCTTGGCCTGACCATGATCCGCGACATCTCTACCCAGCTGCGCCAGCCGCTGCGCCAGCTTCGCCGCGAGGCCGCGACTCGTGCGGCGCCCAGCGCCCGAGCGCAGACGACGCCGTTCGGGCTGGACCTGGAAAGGGGGCGGCGGGTCTGCCGGGAGACGGTGCGGCTGTTCTTCGACTTCGTGGAGAGCAATCCCGCCGCGTTCATCGTCGGCGTGCGCGAACTGCATGGGGCTTCGCCGGTGCTGCGTGGTGCCCTGCGTCAGATCATGGATGAGTTCGCCGAGGACATGTCGGAGGACATCATCGAATTCAGGTTGTTGCCGGCGGTGAGCGAGGCGACCATCCGCCGCCTCTCCAGCCTGATCGGCCGCCAGCTGTTTCAGTTGTCGCTGGACTATATCGGCCAGCCGGAGCGGCGTCGGGAAATCTGCGCCCTGGGTGAGGAACAGATACTGCTGTTGTTCACCGGCGCCGCGGTCCTGCAGATGATGGGCGTTTCGTTGGACGCCGAGGCGTCAGGCCAGCTTGAGCAGGCTCATGCCGGCCAGCAGCAGCAACAGGCCGAGCCAGCCGCGCCAGGCCAGGCGCTGGCCGAACAGCGCCCAGCCCATGGCGACGGTGGCGAGGATGCCGAAGCCGCCCCAGATCGCATAGGCGAGTGACAGCTCGATGTCCTTCACCGCCTGCGCCAGCGCGGTGAAGGCGGCCATCACGCAGAGGATCGAGGCGATCCCGAGGCCGCGCCTGCGGAAACCGTCGGAGTATTTCAACAGCAGGTTGGCGACGACCTCGAGGGCGATCGCCAGGCCGAGCCAGGCGAAGGGAATCCAGTTCAGGGTCAGCATGTGACGGCCTCCCCACGGGGCTGCGCCGGCGTGCCGCTGGCGTTGCGGGTGCCGGACTTGATCAGCAGGATGCCGGCGATCATCACGCCGAGGCCGACGGCCTTGTACAGGCCGATGCTTTCGCCCAGCCAGGCGACGCTGACCGCCGTGATCAGGACGATGCCAATGCCTTCCCAAAGGGCGTAGGCGACTCCGACGGGGACACGCTTGACCGCCAGGGCGAGGAAGAAATAGGACAGGCCGATCATCCCGTACATCAGCAGCATGCCTGCGACAGGGGCGTGGGTGGCGGCCAGTTTCATCGAGGTGGTGCCGATCACTTCGGCGCCGATAGCCAGTAACAGATAGATCCAGGAACGCATGTTGCCCTCCCATGGGCACCGCGGAATGGAGGCCGCGGCCAAAGATGACGAAGAGCGGTGGCGAGGGGCGGGAAAGACCCCGAAGCGCAGGGGCGGTCGCCACCGACAGCAGGTGTTGAGGGAGGGAGCTAGAGGTCGCCGGTCCAGTGACGCTCGCGGGAGACCAGACGGGAAGTGGGGAGAGGTAATGCCTTAGTGTTCAACATAATGAACATGATATTACCTCAGGGCATCGTAAAAAGCCAATCGATAGGAATTGACTAATTATTTCCTCCGTAAAATGGCGGATTCAGGAACGGTAGTCGAAACGGAGGCTTTTCCGTGTGCAATATCCTGTTCTTCTCTCGAATAAGAAACGCCAGGCGGGGCCTGGCGTCGGGGGCGGAGCGGCACTGGCGGAGGCGGGCTTCAATCGGCGAAGGCCAGTTTGTCCTTCCAGTATTTCTCCAGTTTCGCGGTGTCGTGGTCGCTGGGGTGGAAGCCCGGCCGGTAGTAGTCCAGGTAGGGCAGCAGCAGGCGGGTGAAGAAGCCCTTGCGCAGGCCGAACAGGGTGCCCAGGCCATGCTTCCAGGAGCGCCAGTTGAACAATTGGCCGTCCTTGCGTAGCAGGTCGAGCTGGAACCAGCCGATGACGCCGAAGAACATCAGGGTGGTCAGCATCATCACCAGAACCCGGGTGAAGTAGCCGCCGTAGACTTTCTGGTACACATCGTAGGCGACATTCTTGTGTTCGTTCTCCTCGATGGCATGCCACATCCACAGCTTGTACATCTTCGGCGACTGCATCTGGATGGTCAGGTCTTCGCGCTTGAGCAGCTGCGCGGCCATGGTCGCGGTGAAATGCTCGAGGGCGCAGGTGATCGCCAACTGGTGTTTCCTGGTGGTGACCTTGCTGACGTTTTCCAGCAGGACCTTGATCCGCAGTTCGAGGCACTCCAGGTCGACCCCGTGCTCCTCGGCATATTCGTTGTAGGCGGCATGCTCCTTGGAGTGCATCGCCTCCTGGCCGATGAAGGCGCTGACGTCCTTCTTCAGTTGCGGATCCTCCAGGCGGTCGCGCACCGCGCGCACGCTATCGACGAAGAATTTTTCGCCGTAGGGGAAGAGCGAGGACAGGTTGTTCATGAACTGGGTCATGAAGGGTTGGCCGTCCCACCAGTACTTCGGGGTTTCGCTGAAGCTGAAATCCATCCGCCGCACGGGGAAATTGGCGCGAACCGGGGAGGCGGTGCCAGTGGCAGTCATGGCTAACTCCTTTTGTTGTTCTGGGGAGGGGAAACGCGCAGGTTTCCTCGGGTTCCCTATGGCGAGCTCGCTATAACACCTCTGAATGTGTCATTAGCTGATGTAATTATTGCAGGATTGTCCAACAGCGGGAGGTCATTCCTGGCCATTTCGAAGTCATTAATGGCCAGGTCGGCTCGACCAGACGGAAGATGGGGCGCAAGGAGCGAACGCGGGGCGCCAGGGCGCGCCCCGGCGTATCAACGCTCGTCGAGAGCGAACGCGGTGAGACTGAAGGTGGAGATGCCGGCGTCCTGCAGGCGAGTGGAGCCGCCGAGTTCCGGCAGGTCGATGATCGCCGCGGCCTCGAAGACCCTGGCCCCGAGGCGTCGTACCAGGCTCGCGGCCGCCAGCAGGGTCCCGCCGGTGGCGATGAGGTCGTCGAAGATCAGTACGCTGTCGCCTTCGCAGAGGCTGTCGGCATGTACTTCGAGGAAGGCCTCGCCGTATTCGGTCTGGTAGCCCTCGGCGAGTACGTCGGCGGGTAGCTTGCCCTGCTTGCGGAACAGGACCAGCGGCTTGTTCAGCGCATAGGCCACCGCCGAGCCGATGAGGAAGCCGCGGGCATCCATGGCGCCGATGTGGCTGAAATCGGCCTCGATGTAGCGCTGGACGAAGCTGTCCACGGTCATGCGCAGCGCGCGTGGCGACTGGAACAGCGGGGTGATGTCGCGGAACACCACGCCGGGCTTGGGAAAGTCCGGCACGGCGCGGATCTGCGACTTGAGGGTGAACTCGTCGAAAATCATGGAAGATCCTGGGCTGGGCGTTTTTCGGGGCCCATCATACAACGGGCCCGCGCTGAGGCGGGCCCGTCGGCGGTTCGCAGGCGCTTCAGCCTTCCAGCTGGCCGCCGGCGAGGGCGCACAGCTCGATGGAGTCGAGGATGTGCACTTCCTTGCCTTCCGCGCTGATCAGGCCGTTCTGCTGGAAGCGGGTGAAGACCCGCGACACGGTTTCCACGGCCAGGCCGAGATAGTTGCCGATCTCGTTGCGCGACATGGCCAGGCGGAACTGCTGGGCGGAGAAGCCACGGGCACGGAAGCGCGCCGACAGGTTGACCAGGAAGGTGGCGATGCGCTCGTCGGCAGTCTTCTTCGACAGCAGCAGCATCATCTGCTGGTCATCGCGGATTTCCCGGCTCATCAGGCGCATCAGTTGGCGGCGCAGTTGCGGCAGCTGCTCGGACAGTTCGTCCAGGCGCTCGAAGGGAATCTCGCAGACCGAGGTGGTTTCCAGGGCCTGGGCGGATACCGGATAGGTCTCGGTATCCATCCCGGACAGGCCGACCAGCTCGCTGGGCAGGTGGAAGCCGGTGATCTGCTCTTCGCCGGCATCGGTGATGCTGAAGGTTTTCAGGGCGCCGGAGCGCACGGCAAAGACCGAGCCGAAAGGATCGCCCTGGCGGAACAGGAATTCGCCTTTCTTCAGGGGACGACCGCGCTTGACGATCTCGTCCAGCGAATCCATGTCTTCCACGGTCAGCGACAGGGGGAGGCACAGCGGGGCCAGACTGCAATCCTTGCAGTGTGCTTGGGGCAGTGCGCGCACCTTGATGGTTTCGGCCATTGAGGGGTCCTTGCTAGGTTAAAGGCACAACAGGAGTAAGGGTAACGCAGCCGCGATGCGGGTGCCAGCCATAGGTCTGGCAACGACCATTTCTGACAGGCCGATGGCGTTTCCAATCAGTGACTTGCGTCAAACAACTGCGACTACCTGTCGCACCCTGTCAAGGGGCGATGAAAAGGGGGCTCAAGTTCGCGACGCGTGGGCCGATCCAATGGAAGAATTCCATTTTTCCCGGAGTGACTGGAATGTTGACCCTCAGTGGCTGGATCACCACCCAGGTGCCGCCCTCGTCGCGCGCCGCCGCGGACGCCAAGGCCGCGCGGACCGGCACCGCCGAGCAGGCGGAAGACCCGGCCGCCGGTACCGACGCCGCCGATCAGCATGTACGGCTTTCCCAGGCAGGGCGCGAGCTGGCCGCCACCATGGGGGTGCCGGTGGAGGAGGAGGACGAGGATATCCCGCAGGAGTTGCGGCCGATGGTGAAGATGATCCGCGAGTTGAAGAAGAAGATCGAGGAGAAGCTCAGGGAGCTGCAGGAGGCCATGAGGTCGTCCGATCCGGGGGCGAAGGAGGCTCGCGTGCCTGAGTTGCAGAAGGAGTTGCAACAACTCAACTCCGCCCTGCAGACGGCAACGGCAGCGATGGCATCGGCCATCAAGGAGATGGGTATCAGCGACCCGGCGCTGATCATGAAGGTCATGGGCAGCCGGTAGAAGGGGCGGGGATTCACCGCCCTGTCGTGCGGGCAGGGCGGTGCGCTTTCAGATCACCCGGGAGAAGCGCTGCCGGTTGAGGCTGGGCAGGTAGCGGTCGAACAGCATGCAGATCGAACGCACCAGCAGACGCCCGGAGGAGGTGATGTCGATGCCCTTGGCGTCCAGGCGGATCAGGCCGTCGGCGGCGAAGCGTTCGAGATCGGGCCACAGCTCGGCGAAGTAACTGCGGAAGTCGATGCCGAACTCTGTCTCGATATCCTCGAAGGCCAGTTCGAAGTGGCAGATCAGTTGCTGGATCACCGCGCGCCGCACCCGGTCGTCGCTGTTGCAGTGCAGGCCGCGACGGATCGCCAACTGGCCGTTGTCGAGGCTGGTCTGGTAGTCGTTGATGTCGCTGCTGTTCTGGCTGTAGAGGTCGCCGATCTGGCTGATCGCCGAGACCCCGAGACCTACCAGGTCGCAATGCCCGTGGGTGGTGTAGCCCTGGAAGTTGCGTTGCAGGGTGCCGTCTTCCTGGGCGCTGGCCAGCTCGTCGTCGGGCAGGGCGAAGTGATCCATGCCGATATAGCGGTAGCCCGCCGCGGCGAGTTGCTCGGTGGTGCGCTGGAGCATTTCCAGCTTCTGGCCCGGGCTCGGCAGGTCGTCGGCGTTGATCCGCCGCTGCGGCATGAAACGCTCGGGCAGGTGGGCGTAGTTGAACACCGAGAGGCGATCCGGCTGTAGCGCGATCACTTCGTCGACCGTGCGGGCGAAGCTGTCCGGCGTCTGTTTCGGCAGTCCGTAGATCAGGTCGAGGTTGATCGAGCGGTACTGCAGGGTGCGCGCGGCCTCGACGATGGTACGGGTCTCCTCCGGGGTCTGCATGCGGTTGACCGCCTTCTGCACCTCCATGTCGAAGTCCTGTACGCCGAGGCTGACGCGGTTGAAACCGAGTTCGCGGAGCAGGCCCATGGTCGACCAGTCGGCCTCGCGTGGGTCGATCTCGATGCCGTAGTCGCCCGAATCGTCGTCCAGCAGGTTGAGGTGGGTGCGCAATTGCGACATGAGTTCGCGCAACTGGCCGGGACTGAGGAAGGTCGGGGTTCCGCCACCGAAGTGCAGTTGCTCGACCACCTGCTCGCGGGAGAGGTGGCGGCTGACGATCTCGATCTCGCGGACCAGGCGCGCGAGGTACGGCGCGCTGCGCCCGCGATCCTTGGTGATCACCTTGTTGCAGGCGCAGTAGTAGCAGATGTTGGCGCAGAACGGGATGTGCACGTAGAGCGACAGGGGGTGTCCGGCCTTCCGGCTGTCGCGCAGGGCGTGCAACTGGTCGAACGGGCCGATGCCTTCGTGGAACTGCACGGCGGTCGGATAGGAGGTGTAACGCGGGCCGGAAAGGTCGTAGCGCCGAATCAGGTCAGCGTCCCAGCGAATGGTGTCGAGCATGCCAGAGATCCCCAGTTGGCGAGCTTTAGTCGGGAAGTCTAGGGATTGCGCCGGGAAGGCCTGTTGATTTGTATCAAGCGGGTGAATGTATACAGGATGTGTCACCCGATGTTGGGACGGGCGTCCGTCAATGCCCCATCAGCCAGGCCTGGTGCGGTCCTGGGAGGGTCCAGAGGCCGAAGAGGATGACCATCAGGCCGCCCACGATGCGTACGCCGCGACGGCGCAGCAGGGCGGTCACCCGTTCGGCGGCCATGCCGGTGGCCAGCAGAACCGGCCAGGTGCCGAGGCCGAACGCCAGCATCAGCAGCGCGCTGTCCAGTGCCGATCCCTGGCTGGTGGCCCAGAGCAGGGTGCTGTAGACCAGCCCGCAGGGCAGCCAGCCCCAGATCGCTCCGAGCAGCAGGGCCCGTGGCAGGCTGGATACCGGCAGCAGGCGCCGGGCGAAGGGTTCCAGGTGGCGCCAGAGACCGCGACCGAGCGCCTCGACGCGGGTCAGGCCGCTCCACCAGCCGGCCAGGTAGAGTCCCATGGCGATCAGCAGCAGCCCGGCGACCACCCGCAGCGCGCCGGCCAACGGGGTGCGCGCCACCGCCCAGCCGGCCAGGCCGAGCAGCAGGCCGGCGCAGGCGTAGCTGAGGATGCGGCCGAGGTTGTAGGCCAGCAGCAGGCGCAGACGACGGCCGCGCTGTTCGGCGGGAATGGCCAGGGTCAGCGCGCCCATCAGGCCGCCGCACATGCCCAGGCAGTGGCCTCCCCCGAGCAGGCCGAGGATCAGCGCGGAAACCAGCAACGGCGCCAGTTCAGCCACGCGGTCGGTCCTCGGGTTTCGACGGCTTCTCCGCTTCGTCGACGCCGGCCTGGTGCTTCGGGTCTTCGTCGTCGAAGAGAATGCTGTGGGCGGGGCCGTCGAGATCGTCGTACTGGCCGCTGTCCACCGCCCAGAAGAACACGTAGATGGCGATGGCGACGATGACGATCGCGACGGGGATCAGGATGTAGAGCGCGGCCATACGGACCTCGGCGAAGGGATTCGGGTCAGCCGCAGGGCGTTGACCACCACCAGCAGCGAACTGACCGACATGCCGATCGCCGCCCAGCCCGGGGTGATCCAGCCGAGCGCGGCGAAGGGCAGGACCAGGCCATTGTACAGGCTGGCCCAGGCCAGGTTCTCGATGATGATATGGCGGGTGCGGCGCGCCAGCCGGAAAGCCTGCACCAGGCTGTCCAGGCGGTTGGACAGGAGCACCGCGTCGGCGCTGGTCTTGGCCAGGTCGGTGGCGCTGCCCATGGCGACGCTGATGTCGGCACCGGCGAGCACCGGTACGTCGTTGACTCCGTCGCCGAGCATCAGCACCCGGCGGCCCTCGCCGTGCAGGCGTTCGAGCATGGCCAGCTTGTCGTCCGGGGTCAGGCCGCCGCGGGCTTCGTCGATGCCCAGTTCGGCAGCGACGCTGGCGACCATCGGCGAGGCGTCGCCGGATAGCAGGAGGGTGCGCCAGCCGCGCGCCTTGCAGGCGGCGAGCAGGGCGGGGGCGTCGCTGCGCAGGCGGTCGTCGAGACCGAACCAGGCCAGCGGTCCCTGCTCGTCGCCGAGCAGCAGCCACTGTCCGGAGTCGCCGGGCATCGCGGGCGTGGCGCTGCCGCCCAGGTCGCTGACGAAGGCGGCCTGGCCGATGCGCAGGCGGCGGCCTTCCACCAGGCCTTCGAGGCCCAGCCCCGGATGGCTTGCGACGCTGTCGGCGGCCTCCGGCGCACGGCCGAAGGCGCGGGCGATGGGGTGTTCGGAACGGTTCTCGAGGGCGGCGGCGAGGGCCAGGCAGCGATCCGCGTCGAGATCGCGCAGGGGTAGCACCTGCTTGAGCGTCAGGCGGCCTTCGGTGAGGGTGCCGGTCTTGTCGAAGATTACCGTGTCGATGTGGTTCAGCCCTTCCAGCACGTGCCCGCGCGTGATCAGCAGGCCGAGCTTGTGCAGGCTGCCGGTGGCCGCGGTGAGCGCGGTGGGCGTGGCCAGCGACAGGGCGCAGGGGCAGGTGGCGACCAGCAGCGACAGCACCACCCAGAAGGCGCGCTGGTGGTCGACCTGCCACCACAGCACGCCGACCGCTGCGGCGACCAGCAGGACGATGAGCAGGAACCACTGCGCGACCTTGTCGGCCAGTTCCGCCAGGCGCGGCTTGTCCGCCTGGGCGCGTTCCAGCAGGCGGACGATGGCCGACAGGCGGCTGTCGTCGCCAAGGGCGCCGACCTCGACGGTCAGCGGCCCCTCGACGTTCAGGGTACCGCCGGTGACGGCGTCGCCGGCCTGGCGTGGATGGGGCAGGTACTCGCCGGTGAGCAGCGACTCGTCGACGCTGGACTGGCCGTCGAGGATCACTCCGTCGGCCGGCAGCACGGCGCCTGGCGGTACCAGTACGCGGTCGCCGACGCGCAGTTCGCTGAGCAGGATGCGCTCGCCCTGGTTGGCGGCGTCCAGGCGCAGGCAGGACGCCGGCAGCAGGTTGACCAGTTGCGCGGTGGAGGCGGCGGTGCGCTCCCGCGCGCGGCGTTCGAGGTAGCGGCCGGCGAGGAGGAACAGGGCGAACATGCCGACCGCGTCGAAATACAGCTCGCCCTGGCCGGTGATCGTCGACCAGATGCCGGCGACGTAGGCGCCGCCGATCGCCAGCGACACCGAGACGTCCATGGTCAGGTGGCGGGTGCGCAGGTCGCGCAGGGCGCCACGGAAGAACTGGCCGCAGCAGTAGAAGACGATCGGCGTGGTGAGGATCAGGCTGACCCAGCGCAGGATGCGGTCCATGCCGGCGGAAAGGTCGAGGTTGAATTCCGGCCAGGTCGCCATCACTGCCATCATCACCTGGATCCACAGCAGCCCGGCGACACCGAGCTGGCGCAGGGCGCGGCGGTTCTCCATGGCCAGGCGCTCGGTGGCGCGGTCGGGTTGGTAGGGATGGCCGGCATAGCCGATCTGGCGCAGTTCGCCGAGCAACTGGCTGAGCGGCAGCTGGCTGTCCTGCCAGCGCACGTGCAGGCGATGGTTGGACAGGTTGAGCCGCGCCTCGGCCACGCCAGGCAACTGGCGCAGGTGCTTCTCGATCAGCCAGCCGCAGGCAGCGCAACTGATGCCTTCGATCATCAGGCTGGTTTCCGCCAACTCGCCCTCATGGCGGACGAAGCCACCCTGTACGTCCGGGCGGTCGTAGAGCAGCAACTCCTCGCTGAGCGCCTTGGGCAATGCCTCGGGATTGGCGGCGTTTTCGCTGCGGTGCCGGTAGTAGCTTTCCAGGCCGCCGGCGACGATGGCCTCGGCCACCGCCTGGCAGCCCGGACAGCACATGGCCCGCGTCTCGCCGAGCACGCGGGCCTCGAAGCGGCTGCCGGCGGGGACCGGCAAGCCGCAGTGGTAGCAGGGCAGGGGGGCGCTCATGGGCGCTTCGCTTCTGCTCCCTGGAGCGGTTCGTCACCCAGCTCCATGACCACGGTCGGCGATACCACCTCTTCCTCGAACAGGCGCCACTGGCCGCTGCCTTCCTGGCCGAGCAGTTCGACGAAGCGACGGCCCTCGACGGCGTCGGTCAGTTGCCCGACGTAGCGCTCGCGGTCGGAGTTGCTGCGCAGCAGCTCCACGCGGCGGTCCTTCTCCGGCTGGGTCGGCGAGATCAGGTTGAGGGTGAGCTGCTCCGGACGGCTGTTGCCGGTCAGGCGCACTTCGACTTCGCCGGTCAGGTCGTCGACCTTGACCTTGGCGTGGACTTGCAGGCGTACGGCCAGGTTCTCGCGTTCCAGGGAGCGGTTGATGCCCTTGCCGGCCTCGTAGTAGTTGTCGGTGACCAGGGTGTCCTGGTTGCGCACCGCGATGGTGACCAGGCTCAGCCCGAGCACCACCGAGGTCGCCAGGAGGGCCACGATGAACCAGGCCCAGAAGTGTTTGTACCAGGGTTGAGGGTGGGTCTCGGACTGCATGCTCAAGTTACTCAACGGGTGCGTGGGCCAATGAAGCGACTCTTCGCTTCTTTATGGATGCTCGGGTCGTCGGCCGACTCGATGGTGAAGACGATCTCGTTGGTGGTCGAAGGCAGCTTCTCCGGCTCGATGGACAGTTCCATCGGCAGGTTGAGGATGTCGCCCGCCGCCACCTTCAGCTCGCGCCGGCCTTCCAGGGTCAGGCCTTCGAGGCCCTTGGCGCCGAGGATGTAGGTGTGGTCCTGCTGATCCTTGTTCATGATCTTCAGGCTGTACACGTTCTCGATGCGGCCGAGTTCGTTCTCGCGGTAGAGCACGCGGTCCTTGCTGACGTCGAAGCCGACCAGCGGGCGCAGGACCACCGCGGTGATCAGGGCGGAAATCATCAGCACCAGGGCGATGGCGTAGCCGATCAGGCGCGGCCGGGCCAGGTGGGTCTTCTGGCCGTTGAGGTTGTGCTCGGTGGTGTAGCTGATCAGCCCTTTCGGGTAGTTCATCTTCTCCATGATGCTGTCGCAGGCGTCGATGCACGCGGCGCAGCCGATGCACTCGATCTGCAGGCCGTCGCGGATGTCGATGCCGGTCGGGCAGACCTGCACGCACATCGTGCAGTCGATGCAGTCGCCCAGGCCCTGGGCCTTGTAGTCGAGGGACTTCTTGCGCGGGCCGCGCTTCTCGCCACGACGCGGATCGTAGGAGACGATCAGGGTGTCCTTGTCGAACATCACGCTCTGGAAGCGCGAGTAGGGGCACATGTGGATGCACACCTGCTCGCGCAGCCAGCCGGCGTTGCCGTAGGTGGCCAGGGTGAAGAAGCCGACCCAGAAGTAGGCCCAGCCGTCGGCCTGGCCGGTGAGCAGCTCGGGAATCAGCTCGCGGATCGGCGAGAAGTAGCCGACGAAGGTCAGGCCGGTGACCAGGCCGATCAGCAGCCACAGGCTGTGCTTGGCGGTCTTGCGCAGCAGCTTGTTGCCGCTCATCGGGGCCTTGTCCAGCTTGATGCGCTGGTTGCGGTCGCCTTCGGTGACCTTCTCGCACCACATGTAGATCCAGGTCCACACGCTCTGCGGGCAGGTATAGCCGCACCAGAC